>JAJYXW010000113.1 GCA_021801525.1 Actinomycetes bacterium | reverse complement strand
TTCCGATCTGATAGCGCTCCTCGGGGCGGCGTGCGGGAGCTCCGCTCCATCCCATACCAGCGCAGGCCAACTGAGTCCATCAGGTCGGGCATCGCTGCTCACCTACGGCGTCATCCCTCCGCAGCTCCCCCCGTCCAGCAAGCTCCCGTCGATCACTCACCAGGTCAGCCGGCTGGCGGGGGGAAAGCCGTTCATTGCCCGCCTATTCCTCAACTGGGCACAGTACCCCTCTGCCTTGCCGGCTCTCGACACCGAGGTTGCCGCCTATACCTTGCACGGTATTCTGGTGGACCTCACACTGCGTTACGTGCCACCTCCCGGGCACAACGGTGACGTGGCAGGCTTCGCCCGCTACGTAGCGGCCATGGTCGCTCACTTCGCCAAGGACCCGGCTGTGGCCTACCTCCAGGTGACAAACGAGGCAAACTCGCCGTTCAACGCTGCCGCCTCGGACGGTGCGTACAAGAACGCCGTCGGCGCCTTGGTCGACGGGATAGAGGCCGGTGCGGCCGCCAAGGCAAGGACCGGCTCGCACGTCCGCTTGGGTTTCAACTGGTTCTCCTCCTTCGGCGTACAGGCGGACCGGAGCTGGTGGTCGAGCATCGGCCGTCTCGGCGGCGCGCGCTTCGCGTCAGACGTGAGCTGGGTGGGACTGGGCATCTTCCCGGGAACCTACATACCCGGCTCCCTGCCGGCTCCGGGATCCGGACACCTCGCCACCACGGCTGCCGCAGACGTAGCCGGTGCCATTGACAACCTGCGCACGAACCTGATGCCACTTGCCGGGCTCGGGAGCCATGTGCCGATGGGGATCTCGGAGATCGGGTGGGCCACTAGCCCGCCGGCCCGCCCTCTCTCCGAGCAGGCCGAGCTGGTGAAGGCCTTCGCTGCGGGGGCGTGTTCGGTCGCGGCGCGCGACCACGTCGGCTTCATGATCTGGTTCGAGCTGGCGAACAACTCGGTACCGACCAAGGCCACCCCGTTCGACGAAGGGCTTATGGACGCCGCTCTCAAACCTCAACCGGGCTTTGCCGCCTACCAAGCGGTCATCCACCACGGCTGCTCCGGGCGGTGACCATTGCCCAGGGGAAATTCCAGCGAGCTGCCGGCAGTTCCGTCTCCGGTCAGACGATATAGCAATATAGAAAGGCAGGGGCCACCGTGCGACTCCCGCGATCGAAAACGTACCTCGCACTGGGAGTGGCCGTGGTTGTGCTGGTCTTGGCGGCGGTGACCGTGGTGGTGGCGACAGCGGGCACGGGGAGCGGCTCGAAACGGGTGACGGCCTGCTCGCTCGGTGCAAGCTCACGACGCGCTGCCTGCGGGCCGGTCGGGCCGATCACGTCCTCCGGCGGGCCCTTCCTACGTGATGCCTACGGCCGGGCCGTGATCCTCCACGGGGTGAACGCCGTCTACAAGCACGCTCCCTACGAGCTGTACGCGTCCCCGGGCAAGGCGTGGAACTTCTCTGCTGCTGACGCCAAGGCCATTGCCGGGCTCGGCTTCGACGTGGTGCGCCTGGGCATCTTGTGGCAGGGGATCGAGCCGGGAACCGCGCCGGCGGACAGCCCGAGCATCTGCACGCCGGGCTCGCCGGGTCATGCCCATCAGTGGAACCAGGCGGTCGCCGACGCGTACCTGGCGAAGGTGCAACAGACCGTGGACCTGCTTGGCCACTACGGCGTCTTCACCCTCCTCGACATGCACCAGGACGTGTTCAACCAGGCGTTCGCCGGTGAAGGTGCCCCGAACTGGGCCGTCTGCACGAACGGCATCCCAGCCAATAACACCGGCAACTGGCGCGCCAACTACGGCGAGCCCGCGGTCGCTGCTGCGTACAGCCATTTCTGGGAGAACAACGTGACTGGCAACCTGCAGGGCAACTACGACCGGGCCTGGCGAGCTGTCGCCCGGCGGTTCGTCGGGAACCCCAACGTCCTCGGCTATGACCTGTTCAACGAGCCCTTCTCGAGCGTCGCCGCCTTCAGCCCTCCGGGCACGGCAGCATTCGACGCCCTCCTGGAGTGCTTCTACACAGGTACCGCGCACCCGGGCTCGCTGTCGGGAAGTCGTGCTCCCCTCGTGTGCCCACCCACCGACCCCCGCCAAGGCGTCATCCCGACGATCCGGTCGGTGGACCCGAACCACTCGATCTTCTACGAGCCCGACGTGTCGAGTGATTGGGGCAATACCGACTGGATCGGGCCTATGCCCTACTCCCACCTGGTGCTCGACTTTCACGACTATTGCGCAACAGCCCCGGCCGGTTGTCCCGCCGAGGAGCAACAGGTGTTCTCTTCCCAGGCACGGGCCCGCGAGCTCGCTGCCGACCATGCCAACCCCGGCGGTCCCTCCTGGTTCATGAGCGAGTTCGGCGCGGAGCCGGCCAGTACCGGCCTCGCGGGCATGGTGGCGCTCGCAGACCAGCATCTCGTCGGGTGGACCTACTGGCAGTGGAAGTACTACGGAGATCCGACCGGCAACCCGAGCGAGGGCCTGGCCGGCACCAACCCGACGACGGGTGCCCCGGTGCTCCGAGCAGCCAAGGCTGGCATCGTGTCCGAACCGTATGCTCAGGCGGTGGCGGGCACCCCCACCTCCATGGGATACGACCCGACGACGGACGCCTTCCACCTCACCTACCGGACTGATCGGTCGATCCACCAGCCAACGGTGGTCTTCGTGCCGGTTCGCATCCACTACCACGGTGGCTACTGTGCTGTCCCGAAGGGAGCCCGGGTCACCTCCACTGCCGGTTCCTCGCACCTGACCCTGGCCGCGATTCGCGACGCCGCGACGGTCACCCTTACGATCGAAGCGGGTCGTTGTCGATGAACCCGGGTCCAGGGCCTGTCCCGGGCCGCCGTGCAAGTGCCATACACGGTGGCGTGCAATGGGGCCGAACCGGATCCTGGGTGCCGGCGCCAGGATAGGACCTTCGCCTCTACCGAAGGCACCTGGGACAACCTTAGATGAGAGGTGCTCAGTCCAAGGAAGTCGGGGGCGAACGAACCTAATCTTCCGCGATCGGGGACTGAAGGGGAGCTTCCATGGCTGGCTGTACTGGTACGTCCTTGGAGGAGCACGCGCCCACTGGCGATAGCGCCGATGCGCTCGGGCTCACCCCCCAGATCGTCAATGGTGTGACACCCGAACAGGCTCTTCAGGTGGGCGGGGAATCGGTGGCCTTCACGGAGCTCGTCGAGCAGGTGAGCGGCGTCGACGTGTGCGTCTGCTTCCAGTGCGGGAAGTGCGCGAGCGGCTGCCCAGTCTCGTACGCCGGGGACTATACGCCCACACAGCTGATCCACGCCGTTCAGTTGGGGCTTCGGGACCAGGTCCTCCGTAGCAAGACGATCTGGCTGTGCTCCTCCTGCCAGATTTGTACAACCCGATGTCCCCAAGACGTGGACGTCGCCGGTGTCATAAACGCAGTAAGGATAATCGCCCAACGTGCGCAAGTTTCCCCGAGCGTGTCGAGCGTGCCTACCTTCTTCCGGAAATCAGTCTCGAACATCGCTCTATTTGGCCGCATGTACGAGCTGGGGCTGATGGCAGACTTCAAGGTGTCGAGCCGGAGGTTCAGCGAGGACCTTGGCCTTGGCTCGAGGATGCTGAGGAAAGGCAAGTTCAGCCTCCTGCCAAGTTTCCGAGGTTCTCGGGCAGCGCGGCGGATCATCCGACGTAGCAGAGCGATCGAGCGCACGAGTTGAAGTACGCCTACTACCCCGGGTGCTCGATGCACTCGGCTACGGCAAGGGAGTACGAGCGCTCCCTGCTTGCCGTGGCCCGCGTCGTCGGGCTGGAGCTCGCAGAAGTCGAGAACTGGCACTGCTGCGGATCTGGAGCCGCGCATTCGGTCTCCAGGCTGCTGGGGACAGCGCTGCCACTCGACAACCTCGTCTCCACGAGACGGATGGGGCTCGACGAAGTCGTCGTTCCCTGCCCCTCCTGCTTCTCCAGATTCAAGTCGGCTCTGCACGAAGTGGAGAACGAGCCCGAGCTGAGGACGCAGGTCGAAGAGATCGTCGAGGGCGACTACCGGGCCGAGATCCTCCATCCGTTGCAGGTCTTCTCCAGGCCGTCGATGCTGGCTGCGATCGCCAATGCGCGCAAACAGACTTTCGCTGACTTGAAGGTTGTCTGCTACTACGGATGCCTACTCACACGCCCACCCAAAGTCGCCAGGTTCGACGACGTCGAATACCCGCAGTCGATGGACGACGTGCTGAGGGCGGCGGGTGTGCAGACCTTGGACTGGTCTTGCAAGACGGCCTGTTGCGGCGCATCGCTCACGGTCACCCGAAAGGACATCGTGGTGAAGCTTTGCCACGACATCTTCCAAGCCGCAAAGGACGTGGGCGCGGATGCGATTGCCGTAGCCTGCCCTCTCTGCCAGCTGAACCTCGACACTCGCGAGGAAGAAGTGGAGCACGAGTACGAGGAGAGCTACCAATTGCCCATTCTTTACTTCACTCAGCTGATCGCTATGGCATTCGGGCTCTCTCCGGGCGATGTCATGTTGCGTAAGCACTTTGTCGTTCCCGACCTGAAACTGGCGGAGGTCACCGCAGGTGCCTGACAAAACAGTAGGAGCAGCACTCGTAATAGGTGCGGGTATTGCCGGAATGCAGGGCTCTCTCGATCTCGCCGAAGCCGGCATCAAGGTTTACCTGGTGGAGAAGGGGCCGGCAGTCGGCGGCGTCATGGCACAGCTGGACAAGACCTTCCCCACGAACGACTGCGCAATGTGCACGCTTGGCCCGCGGATGGTCGACGCTGCGCGTCACCCGAACATCGATCTGCTCACCCACAGCGAGGTGGAAGAGGTGTCGGGCCACGCCGGCAACTTCAAGGTCAAGGTGCGCAAGAAGGCTCGCTTCATCAACGAGGACATCTGTACAGGCTGTGGTCTGTGCATCGACGCCTGCACCTGGAGAGAGGTCCCGTCGGAGTTCAACAAAGGCCTCGGCACACGCTCGGTCTGCTACCTGCCGTTTCCGCAGGCAGTGCCGCGCTGGCCAACCATCAGCCGCGCCGGCACCTCACCCTGCACCTTCACCTGTCCCGCGGGGATAGCGGCCCACGGGTACGTCTCCTTGGCGCGAGCAGGCGAGTACGAGCAAGCGTTCCAACGTGTGCTCGATACGACTCCTCTCGTGGGCACCCTGGGTCGTGCTTGCTACGCACCCTGCCAAACAGAGTGCACTCGGGGCGGCCTCGAGGGCCCCCTTCCGATCCGGGCGATCAAGCGCTTCCTTGCCGATGTCCACTACTCCAGCAAACATGATCAACAAGGCGGCACTGTCGCGGCCGCGGCCCCCAACGGCAAGCGGGTGGCAGTGGTCGGCTCGGGGCCAACGGGTCTGAGCGCCGCCTGGCAGCTCGCGCGCCAGGGCTACCGGATCAATGTCTTCGAGGCCGAGAGGGAGCCTGGGGGCATGCCCCGGCTCGCCATTCCCGAGTACCGGCTTCCTGTCGAGGTGATCGAGAAGGATATCGAGAACCTCAGAGGATTGGGCGTAGAGATAGCGACCAGCACGCGCGTCGAGGACCTCGAGGCGCTGCGGCGTGACGGGTACGACGCCGTCGTCGTGGCCACCGGCACCCCTTTGGCAGCCAAGGTGCATGTCGCCGGTGAGGACAGCCTCGACGGGGTCCACAGCGCGCTCGATTTCCTGCGCGACATAAAGCTCGGCCGAGCTCAGGACCTTGGCGGAAGGAGCGTGGTGGTGATAGGTGGAGGCAACGTGGCCATCGACGCCGCTCGCAGCGCGCGCCGCCTGGGCGCGGCAGCCGTGCACCTGGTGTGCCTCGAGTCGCGAGCCGAGATGCCTGCCTACGGCTGGGAGGTCGATGCCGCACTCACTGAGGGTGTCGTGCTCCACGACCGTTGGGGAGTAGCAGGCTTCGGTGGTGCGGAAAGCCTCGACACGGTACGGCTCGTGCGTTGCACGTCGGTGTTCGACGATTCGGGAACCTTCAGCCCGCGCTACGACGAGGCGGTGCGCGAGGATGTGCGCTGCGACACGGCGATCGTCGCGATCGGCATGGGCGCAGACACAGCCGCATTCCCCGAGCTCGCACCCAGCCGCGCCGCGACCTTCCAGGTGGACCACTCGACGCTGCAGAGCTCGCTGCCGTGGGTCTTCGTCGCCGGAGACGCGGCGAATGGCCCCACCTCGATCGCGGAGGCAGTGGGACATGGCTGCAAGGCAGCCTTCATGGTCGACCGGTTCCTCCAGGGAGCCGAGCTCGACGAAGCGGCTTTCGACCACAAGCTGGCGCTCGTAGACAAGACCGAAGTGTTGGCAAGGCGCCATCCTGCCCTCAGCCCCCGCGAGTCACGGGTGCCGGGTGCAGAGCTGTCCGCTATGCCCGCCGACTTCTCGGAGATCGAGCACACCCTGAGTGAGGAGGACGTGCGCTACGGCGCTGCGCGGTGCCTCGACTGCGGCATCTGCTCCGAATGCGCCCGGTGTGCAGCAGTCTGCGAACCTGGCGCGGTCGACCTGAAGATGCGCGACCGGGAGGTCGAGCTCACGGTGGGGGCGATCTTGCTCGCGTCCGGCTCCGAGCTAATAGACCCTGAGATCAAAGAGGAGCTGGGCTACGGCCGCTTTCCGAACGTCGTCTCGAGCCTCCAGTTCGAGCGTCTTCTCTCAGCCAGCGGGCCGAACATGGGCACGGTCCTGAGACCCTCCGATCAACTGCCACCGAAGAGGATTGCGTTCATCCAGTGCGTGGGCTCGCGGGAGGTGAACCGGAACTACTGCTCCTCGGTGTGCTGCATGTACGCCACCAAGGAGGCGCTGATCGCAAAGGACCATGCTCCCGACACGGAGTGCACGATCTTCTACATCGATCTGCGTGCCTTTGGGAAAGGATTCGAGTACTACGTCGATCGCGCCACGGGGGCGGGAGTCAGGTACATCCGGTGTCGTCCGTCGTCGATCCGGGAGGCACTAGGGAGCAACAACCTGCTCATCCAGTACCAGGAGGAGGGTGGCGGGATCGCCACCGAGGAGTTCGACATGGTCGTGCTCTCGATGGGCCTGTCCCCAGCCGACGGGGCCGCTGAGCTCGCTCGCACGTTGGGCGTCGCCACCAACGAGCACGGCTTCATCGCCGCGAGCGAGCTCTCCCCTGCGGAAACCTCCAGACCGGGCGTCTACGTAGCCGGTTCGTTCTCGGGTCCGAAGGACATACCCGAAAGCGTCATGACGGCCTCCGGCGCAGCGGCGCAGGTGATGGACCTCCTGGCTGCCAGCCGCGGCACGCTGATCACCGAAAGCGCCCATGTCCCGGAACGCGACGTGTCGAGCGAGGAGCCCCGCGTCGGTGTGTTCGTGTGCCACTGCGGCCGCAACATAGCCGCGACCGTCGATGTCAAGGACGTGGCCGAATACGCGCGGACCTTGCCCGGCGTCGCATATGCCGACGACACCCTGTACGCGTGCTCGACCGACAACCAGCAGCACATCGGCAAGAAGATCGCAGAGCTCGGCCTCAACAGGGTCGTGGTGGCCTCCTGCACACCGCGAAGCCTCGAGCCTCTGTTCCAGGACACCGTGCGGCTGGCAGGTCTGAATCCGTACCTGTTCGAGATGGCGAACATACGCGACCAGTGCTCCTGGGTGCATACCCACGAACCCGAGGCCGCCACGCAAAAGGCCAAGGACCTCGTGCGGATGGCAGTAGCCAAGGCCAGACTGCTCGAGCCGCTCTACCCGGCTTTCGTGGGTGTAAACGCCAATGGGCTCGTCATCGGTGGCGGGGTCGCCGGCATGACTGCAGCGCTGAACCTGGCCAACCAGGGGTTCAAGACCTACCTCTTGGAGAGGAGCCCTGCGCTAGGCGGCAACGCGCTGAGAGTGAAGTACTTGGCAGACGGCGCCAGCTCGCAGGCGTGGCTCGACAAGCTCGTACACGCCGTCGAGGACCACGCCTGCATCGAGGTGCACACAGGTGCAACGATTCGCGGCTTCCGGGGCACGGTCGGCAACTTCCAGACCGAGTTCGAAGCCGGTGGCGAGCACTTCGCCGTCGACCACGGCGTCGTCATCGTGGCCACCGGCGCCGAGGAGTACCGCCCTCATGAGTACCGCCATGGCCAGGACGATCGGGTCATGACCCAGCTCGAGCTCGAAGAGAAGCTGTGCCGCGGCGACTCCATTGGCTCGACGGTTGTCATGATCCAGTGCGTCGGGTCGCGTGACGACTCCCACGGGTACTGCAGCCGGGTGTGCTGCACGCAGGCTGTGAAGAACGCCCTGAAGATCAAAGAGAGGTCCCCTCAGAGCTCGGTGTACATCCTCAATCGCGACATCCGTACCTACGGCTTCCACGAGGCAGAATACCGCCGGGCGCGCGAGGCCGGAGTCAGGTTTATCCGCTTCGACGGAGAGCACAAGCCCGAGCTGGTCAGCGCGAACGGCCACATCGCGGTGGAGGTGAAGGACACGATGCTCGGCACCAGGCTCCAGATCCCCTGTGACTCCCTGGTCCTCGCCACGGCTACCGTGCCCAACCAGGACAACGCCGACTTGGCGCAGAAGCTGAAGATCCCCTTGAACGGGGATGGGTTCTTCCTCGAAGCGCACATGAAGTTGAGGCCGGTGGACTTCTCGAACGACGGAATGTACCTCTGCGGCCTCGCCCACAGTCCCAAGTTGCTCGACGAGAGCATTGCCCAGGCAGAGGCAGCGGCGGCCCGGGCATCTACCGTGCTGACAAAGAGCCGGATAGAGCTCGAAGCGCGTATTTCTGACGTCGTCAACGAGAACTGTGACGGATGCGCCTTGTGTATAGATACCTGCCCGTTCCACGCTTTATCGCTCATCGAGTACGTCAGAGATGGCGCGGTGAAGAAGGTGGCGGACTCCAACCCCAGCATCTGTCGCGGATGTGGAGTCTGCATGGCGACCTGTCCTAAGAAGGGCATAAACGTTCGCAATTTCAAGCTGGAACAGCTATCCGCCGTGATCGAAGCGGCATTGGTCTCGTGAGGGAGTTGGGGGTGTTGCCGTGACTGCAATAGTCGATGCAGCGGCAGTCGAGTCGCCGACAGAGCTGGAGAGCACGAGGGGCTTCGAGCCGATCGTGCTGACCTTTTGCTGCAACTGGTGCGCATACGCAGGGGCTGACCTCGCCGGTGTCTCGCGAATCCAGTACCCCGCGAACATACGGATCATTCGGGTGATGTGCTCAGGCATGATCCACCCGAACCTCGTCATCGACGCACTGACGAAGGGGGCGGACGGCGTTCTCGTCTGTGGCTGCCACATCGGAGACTGCCACTACCAATCGGGGAACATGAGAGCGGAGGCACGCGCGGACTCCATCAGGCTCATGCTGGAGGACTTCGGGATAGAGCCTGAACGCTTCGACCTGCAATGGGTGTCAGCGTCCGAAGGTGCACGCTTCGCCCAAGTCGCCACCGACATCGTAGAGCGGGTCAGGGCGCTCGGTCCGAGCCCCTACAAGAACTGAGGTGATGGCGTGCAGCTCGCAAAGACCTTTGGCGGGAGGAAGTACATGTGGGACGGAGCCGAGTACGGCGATCCGGAGGCAGCTCACGAAGCAGCACACCGCTACCTCGGGGATGATTTCGAGGTCCAGACCGTCGAGGAGGATGGGCGCTGGTTCGTGTACAGCAGAAGAGAGGTTGGACAAGCAGTCGAAGCAACAGCGTCGGAGTAGACCAAGGAGCCTGCGAACAGGAGGTTGTCGACCATGGTACGTGTGGCAGAAGAATGGCTGAACATGTGCGGCGGTTGTGAAATTTGTATTCTCGATATCGGCGAGCCGCTGCTCGATCTGCTGCCTCAGCTCCAGTTCGTCCACATGCCTGTGCTCATGGACCACAAGTACTTCGGTCAGACCGGTGAGGGCACGGAAATGGAGATCCCGGAAGCAGAGATCGGCATCGTCTCCGGTGGGGTTCGCAACGAGAAGGAGCGGCACGTCGCCACCGAGATGCGGAAGAAGTGCGAGACGCTCATTGCACTGGGATCCTGCGCCTGTTTCGGCGGTATCCCGGCGCTGGCCAACCAGTACGTCATGGAAGACCTGTACGAGGCGGTGTACAGGAGCTCGCACACCACCGACGCTTCGCCCATCCCGGCAGAAGACCTGCCGCCGCTGACCGATCGCGTCTATGCAGTCGACGAGGTGGTCGAGATCGATGCGTACATCCCAGGCTGCCCGACATCGCCGGACCATATCGCCAGTGCGCTCACGGGGCTGCTCGAGGGAAAGCCCTTCTCGCTGCCGGAGCGAAGCGTCTGTGACGAGTGCCCGACCAAGCGGGAAAGGAAGGCGGCCGCTTCCTTCAAGAGGCCGCTCGAGTCGATCGTGCCCCCCGGAGAGTCCGTCGAAGACTCGCGATGCCTGATGGAGCTCGGCTACCTGTGTCTGGGCCCTGTCACGAAGGCCGGCTGCGGCGGTGACGAGAAGACGCCAAGGTGCATCAGAGCGGGGATGCCCTGCCGCGGATGCTTCGGACCGATCCGCAAGGACGCCAATCCGATGGTCGACATGATGGGTGCGCTATCGAGCATCGGTCTCGACCCACGGTCCATCCCGGACCGCTCTGCCACGTTCCAGCGCTACACCGGAGCCCACAACAGGTTGCGGCCCCTCCCGAAGAGGTAGCCGTCGGAACAGAAGGTCCAGCATGTCCCACAACTGAAGAGCCGGTACAGCCGAGGAGAAAGAAGGCGAAATGAGCAAGACGATCACCATTCAGCCGGTGACAAGGATCGAAGGGCACGCAAAGGTCAACATCTTCCTCGACGACGCTGGGGATGTCAGTGACGCCCGCGTCAGCGTCGTAGAACTGAGAGGCTTCGAGAAGTTCTGCGTCGGACGCCCGGTCGAGGAGCTGCCGCGGATCGTTACCAGCATCTGCG
This sequence comes from Actinomycetes bacterium, assembly GCA_021801525.1. GTDB lineage: Bacteria > Actinomycetota > Acidimicrobiia > Acidimicrobiales > JAJYXR01 > JAJYXW01. The sequence goes on along the minus strand of JAJYXW010000113.1, from coordinate 26,575 downwards.
GCGTCTGTCCGTGGTCTCACCACTTGGCAAGCTCGAAGACCTGCGACGGGATATTCGGAGTGACACCTCCTCCTACGGGGAGAAAGCTCCGTGAGCTCGCGAACTCCATCGCCTTCACCGAGGAGCACATCCTGCATTTCTACTTCCTTGCCGGTGCCGACTTCGTGATGGGCCCCGACGCGGACTACACGGTGAGAAACGTCATCGGGATCGCCGAGAAGATGCCGGATGTCGCCAGGCAGGTCGTGAGATGCCGCGCGCTCGGAGCCCGTATGTTGGAGATTCTCTCGGGCAAGTCGATCCACCCCGTGGCGTCGGTGCCGGGAGGCTTCAGCAAGGCCTTGAGTGCTGAAGAGCGGGACAAGCTGCTGCCCATGGCGCAGGAGATCCTCGAACTGGCAAAGTTCTCCATGTCGTACGCCAAGAACGAGATCATCCCCAAGTACCTCGACCTGGTGAAGACACTCGGCGTCATCAATACTGGTTTCCTCGGGACGGTCACCGAGGACGGCACGCTTGATCTGTACGATGGGGTGCTGCGGCTGATGCAGACGGACGGCACCTACGAGGACTTCACCTACGACAAGTACGCCGACTATATCGCCGAGCACGTGGAGCCCTGGTCGTACCTGAAGTTCCCATACATGAAAAAGGCGGGCGGCTTTTCCATGGACCTCGACAACCCGGTTGGCATCTACCGGACGAACACCCTCGCCAGGATCAATGTGTGCGACCGGATACGTACGCCGTTGGCCCAAGCAGAGCTCGAGGAGTTCAGGAACACCCTTGGCCGGCCAGTGCAGCTGACCCTCGCCTACCACTGGGCAAGGCTGATCGAGCTGCTCTACAACGCGGAGTATGCCATAGAGCTGCTGAGCTCGGATGACATCATCTCCACGGACACGAGGGTTCCGGTGCAGCCCCGGGCTGCCAGGGCGATCGGCTGCGTGGAGGCCCCAAGGGGCACCTTGATCCATGAGTACGAGACCGACGCCGACGGCATCGTTACCTACGTGAACCTGATCGTCGGAACGACACACAACAACGCTCCGATCAATATGTCGGTAAAGAAGGCTGCCCAGGACAACATCAAAGGTGGCAACTACGACCAAGGGTTGCTGAACATGGTGGAGATGGCCATCCGCGCGTACGATCCATGCCTGTCGTGCTCTACCCACGAGTTGGACGGCCGCATCCCTGTGGAGATCAACCTGATTGCCCCCGATGGCCAGACGCTTGAAGTCATCCACTGAGGGGGATGGTGATATCGACACGTTCGACTACCTCCCCAGCTACTATTCGGCAGACACGCTGATCCTCGGCTGCGGGAATCCGCTCATGGGTGACGACGGGTTCGGGCCCGAGCTCGTCTCGTACCTTGCTGCGAACGTCTCTATGCCGGACGGTGTGCTCGCGCTGGACACCGGTATGGGGGTGACTCGGATCCTGCTCGATCTCGCCATCGCGCCTCGCAAGCCGCGGCGGCTCGTCGTCGCCGACGCCATGAGGCTCGGAAAGCCCCCGGGTACGGTGTCGCTCACGAGCCTGGACGCGTTCGAGGTCCGTCCTGTGCGCGCCTTCTCAGCCCACCAGGAGCCGACGTCCAGCCTTCTCAGGGAGCTCGGCGAGCTGGGCGGGATCGAGGTGTTGCTGCTCACGGTGGAGCCGGAGCGTATGCCAGAAGAGGTGTCTCCTGGCCTTTCCGCAGCGGTCGGCGACGCCATAGTGCGAGCGTGCGATCTGCTCCGGGAGCTTTGCTGAGATGCACGAGCTCGGCCTCGCTGAGGAGATCATCCGGGTTGCGGACAGGGAGGCCGAGCGTGCCGGTGCATCGCGCGTGCTGTTGGTCGACATTACGGTGGGGCAGCTGATGCAGGTCGAGGTCGACAGCCTTCTCTTCCTGCTTGGCATCGTGCGCGAACCGTCTCCGTACACGGTCGGCACGACCTTCGAAGCCATCACGGAGCCTGCTCGGCTGCACTGCCGGAGTTGCGGCGAAACCTGGAACATGGGGGGATGGGTCTTCCTCTGCGACAGTTGCGGCTCGGCCGATGTGCAGACGCTCTCGGGTGGGCGCCTCGAGGTCACCGACATGGAGGTGGAGATCGACGACGACAGGGAAACCGAGGTCCCTGTCGAGGGGGACGCTCCACGGCGGGGGTGGGAACCCCGGCCTCGGGCTGCCATTGGGGGTGAGGTCCCGATCGAGGGACAAGAACGGACCGCTCGCGAGAAGGCGGAGTCGCGGGGACTGGGTGTGGGGGGCCCATGACGCGCGTGCACGTGCGAAGAGGCGACGTACGGTGAAAGTGGACGTGCACGAGAGCGTGCTCAGGGTCAACGAGACCATCGCGGCGCGGCTCCGCGAGGCGTGGGAACGTCGCCAGATCACCGTCGTCAACCTGATCTCTGCTCCGGGTTCGGGCAAGACCGCACTGCTGGAACGCACTCTGGAGGGCCTGCGAGGCATGCTCAGCGTTGCCGTTCTGGTCGGTGACATCCAGACCGACAACGACGCGCGGCGCCTTGCACGCTTCGGGTTCCCGGTCCGGCAGATCGTTACCACTGGGGAGTGCCACCTCGAGGCCCACATGGTCGAAAAGCATCTCCATTTCGTCGACGAGCCCGATCTCGATCTCCTGCTGATCGAGAACGTCGGGAACCTCGTCTGCCCGACCGACTACGACCTCGGAGAGGACGCGAAGGTGGTGCTGCTCAGCACGACGGAGGGTGAGGACAAGCCACTCAAGTACCCGGCCATCTTCCACCGTGCGAAAGTAGCGCTCCTGACGAAGACGGACCTCCTGCAGTACTTGGACTTCGACGTGGCGGAGGCGCGGCGCAACCTCGGAGAGATCCACCCGGGCATGCCGATCCTCGAGGTCTCGGCGCGAACCGGTGACGGCCTCGATCGATGGCTCGAATGGCTGATGGTCCAAGTTGGCCGGAAGAAGCGGGCCGAGCGAAGAACAGACGGCGGGGAGAGCGATGCACTGCCCACCGCCAAGGTGGAGGCAATCGTCGCCTGCACGCCCGCAACGAAGAAAGCGAAGAAAGCGAAGAAAGTGGAGCAACAGTGAGGAAAGGGGGTAGCCATGTGCTTGGGTGTACCAGGTGAAGTGCTCTCTATGAGCGAGAACCCCAACGGCCTTCAGATCGGCAAGGTGAGCTTCGAGGGTATCAAGAGAGATGTCGTGCTCACGTGCGTACCCGAGGTACAGGTGGGTGACTGGGTGCTCGTCCACGTGGGCTTTGCCATCAGCCGCATTGATCGAGAGGAGGCCGAAAGGACGACATCACTCCTCCGGGAGCTCGGCTTGGCCGGCAGCGGCCTACGAGTCGTAGACGAACTAGAGGTCGAAGGTGCCGGCTGAGCCGGATCACGACACCGCTGGTGACCGCTCCGGGGCAACCCGGCTCCGCTCCTGGGACCGAACGCTGCTCGGGCGGTACCGCCCCGTCTACCACCCCGTCAACACTTCGTGCACCTGGTGCGCACTCGGTCCCTGCGACCTGCTCTCGGGACGAAAGGGGGCATGTGGGCAAACCCTCTCGATCCTCGCGGCGCGAGAGGCGCTCGTCTTGGCGGTCACGGGTGCCTGCGCGCACGCGGCGCACGCTCGTGCCGTGATCGACCACCTGTTGGAAAGGGACGGGCCGGAGCTGCGCCTCGAGCTGGGTCCCTGGGTGCAGATCCGCGCTCCGATCATCGAGCTCGTCATGGGAGTGCGACCGCACTTCTCGAGGGACCTGCCGAAAGTCCTCGACTCGGTGGACTCGCAGCTCGTGGCTCTGTTGGGGGCGACGCATTTCGGCGGCGAGCAGGACGCGATCGACCTCGAGAGCAAGACATTCCACGCGGGAACCATGGACCTCGTGGCATTGGAGGTTGCCGACCTTGCCCAGAGCTCAGCCTACGGGTTCCCCTCGGCGGTGCGAGACACAGCGCTGGTCCCGCTCGGTCTGGGGCAGGTCGATACGAGCAAGCCGGTGATACTGTGCATCGGGCACCATTCGGCGGTCGGGCACCGGATCGCCGAACTGCTCGCGGCGCGGGGTACCGCCTCGGAGGTGGAGCTCGTCGGGCTGTGCTGCACCGCCCACGACATGGCCCGCGGACATGGCGCATCTGTGAAGATCGTCGGCAACCAACGAGATCAGCTGAGCGTCGTACGTGCGGGAATCGCAGACGTGATCGTCGCCGATCAGCAGTGCGTCAGGCTGGACCTGAAGGACGAAGCACTCCAGCGGGGGTCCTGCTTCATCGCCACGAGCGATGCTGCGTACAGCGGTCTTCCCGACGAAACAGATGTCGACCCCGACTCCCTGGCGTGCGATCTCGCCGGACGTACGGCGGCGGGAACGTTCGTGTCCGACGTCGAGCGAGCAGCCGAGCTGGCAATCGCCGTGGCCATTAGGGGAAAGCGCGTCCGTCTCGGTCCCCCGCCGGCGACAGAAGACGACGCAGCCGCGTGCAACAGGTGCGGAGTCTGCGACGAGCACTGCCCGCTCGCACTGCCGATTGCCGACGGCGTGTTCGCTGTCGCGCAGGGGGGCCGCTGGGGCATCCTCGAGAGCCTCTCCCAACGCTGCTTGCGCTGCGGCCGCTGCGACTCCGCCTGTCCGCTCGAGCTGCCCGTCATGGCGCTCGTCGACGCTGCCGACGGGAGTGCTCCTCTGCGAACGACCGTGCGTGCTGGCCGCGGGCCGATATCCGATTTCGAGATAAAGAGCGCCGGGCCCTCGATCGTGCTAGGCGACATCCCGGGCATCGTGGCGTTTCTTGCCTGCCCGGACTACCCCGACGGCCGAGACTCGGTCGGTTGGATGGCAAGGATCCTCGCTGCGCGTGGGTACATCGTGCTCGCGTCGGGGTGTGCAGCGATGGACCTGTCCTGGGGCAGCGGTGGCGAGGGGGGTCCCGAGAACGAGCGCCAGAGCCCCTACGAGCTGTTCCCTGCCTTCTTCGACCAGGGTGGTCTTGTGAACACGGGATCGTGCGTCTCGGCTGCCCATGCCATCGGAGCCGCGATCAAGGTCGCCTCGATCCTCTTGCACCGTCGCCTGGCGGGCAACTATGTAGGTGTCGCCGACTACATCTTGAACCGCGTCGGAATGGTGGGAGTGCTGTGGGGAGGCGTCGCCCCGAAAGCCCTCTCGATCTCGGCCGGTGCCAATCGCCTCGGCATCCCCGTGCTGTTCGGTCCCCAAGGCGAGCGGTTCCGGCGAACGCTCGAAGCAAGCTCCGACAGGGAGGGATGGGTCTTCGACGCCCGGCGTGGCAATCGCGTCGACATTGCTGCTGCACCAACGGCGCTGTGCACTACGGCTGCGTCCCGCGAAGAGGCCATGGTCGAGATCGTACGGCTGTGTTTGCGGCCCAACGACACGGCCACAGGGAGACAGGTGAAGCTCGGCCACTACGTGGCGCTCTCTCGCGAGCTCTTGGGGGAGCCACCGGGCGACGTCGCTCGGTGGGTACGCTCCCCGTACGACGTTCCCGAGAGCTGGGCATGCGAGGAGCTCACTGCATCGCTCCCCGATGGATGGGTCCACACTCCGATACCCGATCCGACGATTCTGGAGGGGTTGGTGAGGTCGAGGTGACCTTTCGGGATGCCGACCTGGTGAGCAACGTGGTTGCCGCCCTCGACAAGGCTGTCGAACCAGGGTTCCCCTACAGGTTGATGCATGTATGTGGCTCGCACGAGCACACCATCAGCCGATGGGGACTACGCAGCCTGCTGCCGGAGGGGCTCGAGGTCATCGCTGGCCCCGGGTGCCCAGTGTGCGTCTGCCCCCCTCACGAGGTCGGCGAGGCGATCGAGCTCGCTCGTCGCGGCGCTATCGTGGCGACCTTCGGCGACATGTTGAACCTGCCGACGAACTTCGGGTCCCTGGCAGAGGCAAATGCGAGCGGGGGCGATGTGCGGGTCGTCTACAGCCCTCTCGATGCGGTCGCTCTCGCCGCTCGCAATCCCGAACGTGAGGTCGTGCTGTTCGCAGTGGGGTTCGAGACGACCGCCGCTCCGGTTGCCACCGCGCTCGGCTCTGCGAACCTTCCCGACAACTTCAGCGTCCTCGTGTCCCACCGCAGCACGCCACCGGCAATGGAGCTCCTGCTCGGGATCGGCGACATCTGTGTCGACGGTTTCATCGCTCCGGGACACGTCTCGGCGATCACCGGCGCAGAAGCCTGGCAGCGATTCCCGGACGCCTACGCGATGCCCGTCGTGGTCGCCGGCTTCGAGCCCGAGGACGTGCTGTTGGCCATGCTGCTCCTCGTCGAGCAGATCAATCGTGGCGAGGCCACGCTCGAGAACGAGTACTCCAGGGTGGTGCCCAAGCTCATGAGCTCCCCTGCGGTGGCCGCAATCGACGCGGTGTTCGAGGTCAGCTCTGCGTGGTGGCGCGGGATCGGGCGAATCCCTCGCTCGGGGCTGGCTCTTCGCCGCGAGCTCGGCAGCCGGGATGCCCGTGAGCGCTTCGACGTGCACTTCGAAGCCGAGCAGAACGACCTCCCGCCGGGCTGCTCATGCCACCTGGTGATGCTCGGAAAGGTCCACCCTCCCGCCTGTGCGCTCTACGGCCGCAAGTGCACACCCTCTTCCCCCCACGGCCCCTGCATGGTGTCCCAAGAAGGGACGTGCTTCATCTGGTACACCTACGAGTCGGAAGAGCTTCCCGCGACCACCCAAGGAGACGCTTCGTGACTGGACCACGCGCTAGCGACGGAGCACGCTCTGGATCTGCGGATCTTCATCTCGTGGAGGGCGAGAGCGGCTCGCCTGCCTTGTTGACGCGCAATCCTCGCGTGCTCATGGCGCACGGAGGTGGCGGGCGGCTCACCCAGCAGCTGATCGAGGAGATGTTCGTACCGGCATTCGCCAATGAGCACCTGGCGGAGCTGCACGACGGCGCGGTGCTCTCGTTCGACGGGACCCGCATAGCGATCTCTACCGACAGTTTCGTCGTAACCCCGTTGTTCTTCCCCGGCGGCGACATAGGCGATCTCGCTGTGAACGGCACGGTGAACGACCTCGCAATGTGCGGTGCAGTACCTCGCTACCTCACCCTCGGGCTCATCCTGGAGGAAGGATTGTCCACCGAGACCCTGTGGCGTGTGGTGCGCTCCATCGAGCAGGCCGCCCGGCGAGCCAGCGTGTCGGTGGTCACAGGGGACACCAAGGTGGTGGAGCATGGGCACGAGCCCGGCCTCTACATCAACACTGCCGGCATCGGCGTGGTCCCCGAGGGGGTCGATGTCGCGCCACGCCGGGCAAGTCCCGGCGACGCGGTCATCGTGAACGGAGCGATTGCCGTCCACGGAACGGCGGTGATGTCGGTACGCGAGGGTCTCGACTTCGAGACCTCCCTCGAGAGTGACACGGCTCCGCTGGCCGAGCTGGTCGCCGTCCTGCTGTCGAAGCTCGGGTCTTCGGTCCACGTGCTGCGCGACCCTACGCGAGGTGGCGTGGCGACGGCGCTGAACGAGATCGCCTCGAGCGCCCGCGTGGGAATCGAGGTCGACGAGCGCTCGGTACCCGTGTGGCCGGAGGTGCGCGGGGCCTGCGAGATCCTCGGCCTGGATCCCCTCTACGTGGCAAACGAGGGGAAGGTCTTGGCCATCGTCGCCGGCGACGTCGTGGACGCCGCGCTCGAGGTCATTCGCCAGGATCCACTGGGTAGAGAGGCGATGGTCATCGGCCGGATCGTGGACGAGCACCCCGGACGCGTGCTGCTGCGGAGCGCGGTCGGCGGGAGGCGCATGCTCGACTTGTTGTCAGGAGAGCAGCTCCCCCGGATCTGCTGAGCGCAGCGACGCCCCGAGCAGCCCGGCGGCGTCCCTCGCCCCTGCGACCACGGCCTGTCCCAGGCTGATCCCGCCGTCGTTCGGCGGCACCCTCGAGTGCGATAGCACCCTGAAGCCCCGATCCTGCAACCCTGTCGAGGCTCGATCCAAGAGGACCAGGTTCTGGAAGGCACCGCCGGACAGCGCTACCGTACGAAGCCCTGTCGAATCCTTGATTCGTTCGCACCCCGCCACGACGGCATCGGCGAGCGCGTTGTGGAACCGGGCGGTGACGACGGGTGCGCTGACACCGGCGACCAGATCCAGCGCCACACGGCGCGCGAGCTCGACTCCGGGGACGACGAAAGGATCGGTCTGCTCCAGGTCGATCCGGTAGGTGGAGCGCTCGGCAGGATCGATGATCTGTTCCAGCTCGACCGCAGCCTGCCCCTCGTAGTTGATGCGATCGCAGATGCCGATGACCGAGGAGACGGCGTCGAAGAGCCTGCCGACGCTCGACGTCATCGGGCTCAACCTGCTGCTGCGTGAAACAGCGAGGACCTTTTCCCAGCGATCGTCGTGGCGCTTCACCACGTCGAGCCCCTTCGGCAAGTCTGGGCCGAACGCCTCGTCCAGGTACACCGCGGCCATTCTCCAGGGCTCCCTGATCGCGGCGGCACCGCCCGGCATGGGAACCGGCTGGAAGTGGCCTGCGCGTTCGAAGGAAACGAGGTCCGCCACCAGGAGCTCGCCACCCCACATCGACCCGTCGGTCCCATAACCGAGCCCGTCGAAGGCAACGCCGATCGCGGGCCCGGCCTCGCCGTTGTCGGCAAGGCACGAGGCCACGTGGGCGTGGTGGTGCTGGACTCCGACCAGCTCGATCCCGGCGAGGTCCATGGCGTACTTCGTCGAGAGGTACTCCGGGTGCAGGTCGTAGGCGACTACCTCGGGCCGGATGTCGAAGAGACGTTCGAAATGCTCGATCCCCTCTGTGAACGAACGGAGCGTCTCGAAGTTCTCGAGGTCCCCGATGTGGTGGGAGAGGAATGCCCGACGACCCTTACCCACGCAAAAGGTGTTCTTCAGTTCGGCCCCGCACGCCAGCGTCGGACGTGGGAAGGCGTCCCGCACCACGACCGGGTGCGGAACAAAACCCCGCGAGCGCCGGAGAACGCTTTGGCGTCCCCGAGCGGATCGCACCACCGAATCGTCGGTCCGCATGTGGATCGGACGGTCGTGGGTCAAGAACGCGTCCGCTGTTTTCCCCAGCCTCTCAGCGGCCTCGTCGTCCAGGTAGGCGATCGGCTCGTCGGAGACGTTCCCGCTCGTGAGGACGAAAGGCTCGTCCAGCTGTCGGGCGAGGAGATGATGCAGCGGCGTGTACGGGAGCATCACCCCGAGGAAGCGGTTGCCTGGCGCCACCGAAGGCGCTACGGGCCGCGCAATCTCTGCGTCCGGCCTCCGGCGCAACAGGACGATCGGACGGCGGATGCTCGAGAGCATCAGCTCCTCGGGCCCGTCGATCTCGCAGAGCCGTCGGGCTGCGTCGACGTCGCGCACCATCACGGCGAAGGGCTTGTCCTCCCGATGCTTGCGCGACCGCAGCGCCGCCGCCGCTGCCTCGGAGGTGGCGAGGACCGCGAGGTGGAACCCGCCGAGCCCCTTGGTCGCGACCACGTGTCCGTCGCGCAGCAGTCTCACAGCCTCGAGAAGAGGATCACCTGCAAGTGGCGCTCCGTCACTGGCAACGAGCTTCAGTGAAGGACCACATTCGGGACAGCACAACGGTTGTGCGTGGAACCGGCGATCGCTCGGATCGTGGTACTCGCGTTCGCACGTGGCGCACATGGCGAAGCCGGCCATCGTGGTGAACGGCCGGTCGTAGGGGACGTCTCGAACGATGGTGAAGCGTGGCCCACAGTTCGTGCAGTTGATGAAGGCGTAGCGAAATCGCCTGTCGGAAGGATCGAAGAGCTCTCGCAGGCAGTCGTCACAGGTGGCGGTGTCGGGAGAGACGAGGGTCTGGCGCTCCCCTCTCCGTTCGCTCTCGACGATGAGGAAGCCCGTATCACCGGTCGGCGCCACGCGCGCCGTCTCGATCCGCTCGATTACGGCGAGGGGAGGGGCTTCGGTCTCGAGCCGTGCGACAAAGGCGTCGACTGCTGCCTTGCTCCCTTCCACTTCCACGAACACCCCGGTGGTGTCGTTCCCGACCGTGCCGGCGAGGCGCAGCGACGAGGCCAGAGCGTAGACGAACGGGCGGAACCCAACCCCCTGCACGATCCCCTCGACGTTGATCCGCAGGCGAACCTGCACCCCTACCTCCGTTGCTCGGCCGGCAGCACCCCACGTTCCCGGAAAACGTCCCCAGGCCCATCGTAGGCCGGTGTCACCGACTACGACGCCCGCAGGTCCAGGTCCGCAGCACCTATCATCGAATGGCGATGACTCTCGTCGAGCGCCTGGGCGCTTTCGCCGCAGGGATGGTGCTCGAAGACGTTCCCGAACGGGTGCGCTCGTTCGCGCGCAGCCAGGTCCTCTCCCAGCTTGCTGCCGCACGCGCCACCCTCGGGCATCCCCTCGGCCGGCGCCTGGTGGAGGCATACGGCAGCCCCCTGCAGGCGGATGCGAAAGCGGCGGCGTTCTGCCTCGGGGCGCTCACGATCGCGCTCGACTACGACGACACTCTCTACGCAGGCCATGTGTCGCACTCCACGGTCGGCGTCCCGGTCGCTTACGCCGGACCCCTTTGTCTCGACGGAAGGCGCTTCCTCGAAGCGGTGCTGGCCGGGAACGAATGCGCCGCCCGGGTGGTGGCAGGGGCGACGCTCGGGCCGTTCCGCGGGCAGACGGCCGCCTACGGCCACCTGGTCGGCGCCACCGTTGCACGCATGCGGGCCCAGGCGGCATCCTCCGAGGAGATCTCGGCGGCCCTGGCCCTGGCCTGTGCTCTTCCACCGCACTCCCTGACACCTGCGTTCTTCGGGGGTGACAGCAAGGCGCTGACCGCGGCAGTGGGGATCCGTGCCGCCTTGGACGCCTGTGACGGAGCTGCCGCGGGGCTCAGCGGAGCCGCTGACATCCTCGAGCACCCCGAGGGCTTGCTCGCCACCTTCGCGGAGGTGCCTCTGCCTGATGCGGTGGTGGAGTCCCTGGGGTCACGTTGGCATACCGAGACCCTGTCTATAAAGCTCTACCCGGCGTGCGCCTACCTCGACAGCACCCTCGACGCCGCGGTCCAGCTCCACGGTGACATCGACGCGGCACTGCATGCCGGCCTCCGCGGCGATCCCCGGAATGGCCTGGAGGGTGACCGCGGCCTGGAGGATGACCGCGGCCTGGCGGGTGACCCGGGCCTCACTGGTGAGCAGGGCGCCCGAGGGTTGGTGGCCGGAGCCATAGACGAAGTCGTCGTACGGTGCTCGCTGCTCACCTTCGGCATGGACCTCCGCAGCCGTGCTTACGTGGATGGCCCCGCGTCGCCCCCCAGCGCGCTGCAGTTCTCCGTTCCCTATCCCGTCGCAGTGACCCTCCTCGCCGGCGCCTTCACCCCGGCAGACCTGGCATCGCCGCGACTCGACGACCCGGTGGTGTGGAGCCTGGCCGCCCGCGTACGCGTCGAGCACGACCCCGGTCTCACCCGCCATGCGGTGCTCGCGACCGCACCACTCGGCGAAGCGCTCCGCCAGGCAGGCACCCGAGCGTCGGCCTGGCTGGCCCGCCTCGGCGGCGAGGAAGAGGCGGCCGCGCTGTTGGATGCGGCCGGACAGCCGGCTCCCACCTTCGAGGACGCCACGAAGGAGATCGGCGCGGTCCTGGAAGTCCGGCTCACCGACGGCCGCACCTTGCATCGTGGTGTCATGACACCGCTGGGTGCGTCGGGGCCCTCTACGCGACGAGACCACCCTGCGCTGGCGCGCGACAAGTTCCTCGGCACTGGCGGGAGCAGGGAGGTTGCCGACGCGCTCGAGCATCTCGAAGACCTTCGAGAAGGCGAGCTCGCGGCCGTGCTGGCTTCGGCCCTCACGACCTCTTGAGCCCGGTCCGCGTCTTGAGCCCAGACCGCGTATCGAGCCCAGACCGCGTCTCGAGCCCAGAGGCTCGGCCAGTAGGCAGGCCCGCTCTCAACCGGCGGGTGGTGGATCGCCTGCCCACACTGCGAGCGCACCGGCTACGACGTCGAAGGTGATCGATCGGCCCGGTGGCAGCGCGCCGGGGAGGAGGTCTCCATCGCACTCGACGGGCACCGGCTCGTCCCCGTTTGCCTCGATGACCACGTTGTGCCCCCTCGCATAGGTCACCTCCGGCTGCCCCAGATGGTGCCCCTCGGCAACCGCCAGGAAGAGCTCGCCGATCCGGGCCGGCAACGGCATCTCGATCGCACAGACGTCGAGCCGCCCGTCGTCGAGCACCGAATCTGGCAGGAGCTCGAACGAGCCGCCGCGGTGGCGTGCGCCACCCAGGGCGACCAGAAGGAGATGACCCGAGACAAGCAGCTCGCCGTCGACCAGCACGCGCACATCGCTGCCGAGCTCGTGTGGACGGCCGATGAGCTCGAGCGCAGCCTGCTCGTAGCGGCGCCGGCCCGGGACCTCAGGTATGTCTCTAGCCACATCGACGACTCTCGCGAGGAAACCCGCGCTCGCGCCGAGTACGACCGCTCGGTCGAGCTCGGCGAGGCGCCCGAGATCGAGCCTCCGCCGTCGTGCCCCGGAGCGGTCCGGGCCGAGGGCCATACCCATCGCTTTCTCCACCGGTGCATCTGCGAACAGCGCTCGGTAGAAGGAGTTGCCCGTGCCTGCCGGCACCACGAACAGGGCCGGCGCCTTCGGGTCATAGCGTTGGCCGGCTCCCGTGCTGCCCGGCCAGCGGCCGGTCCCTCGTGCAATCCCCTCGGCAACTGCACGAACCGTCCCGTCTCCGCCCACGGCGAGCACGAGGGCAAGCTCCCGACCGCCCCCATGGCCCTCACCGACTGCCTCACCCGCCTCATTTCCGGCTCCCTCACCGGCTACCTCGCCGGCCTCATTTCCGGCTCCCTCACCGGCTCCCTCGCCGGCTCCCTCACTGACGGCCTCACTGACGGCCTCACTGACGGCCGTGACGGTTTCGCCCCGATGAGCGGTGGCTAGGCGCCTCACCTCGAATCCCTCGTACTCCAGCCGGTCTGTGACCGCGTCGGCGAGCTCGCCGGGGGAGCCGCCGGCAGCAGGGTTGACTACCACGAGAGCATCGCGGGCAGGTTGGTCACCGGATGGCCGGCCGCTGGCCGGACCGCTCACGACAGGCTGTCCGCCAGGCGCGCCGCCATGCGTGCCACCAGCGCCATGACCGTCATCTGTGGATTGACATGGCACGAGGACGGCAGCACGGAGGCGTCGAACACGAACAGGTCGGGCACGTCCCAGACGCGCCCGAAGGGGTCCACCACCGAGCTCGACGGGTCGGCGCCCATCCGTGCGCTTCCCATCGGGTGGTAGGCGGACAAGTGGAGGTCAGAGGGGCGCCAGCGACCCTCGCGCACGAGTCGGACCTCGGCCGCGGAGTGGATGGCATCGAGCCCCGGCAGCATCGGGTACACCTCGGTGGCCCCCGCCGCGAAGAAGATCTCGGCCGCCATTGCGATGCCCTCCACGACCTTCGCCGCGTCTCGCTGGGTGAGATCGTAACGGATGGCGACACCGTTCCGGCCGAGCGGGCTGACCCGTCCCACCCCGGCATCGCCGATTATCGAGCCACAGGACGCCATGTGTGGGTACAGCGCGAACAGCGACTTGTCGCGTCCCCAACCGGGTAATGAGCCAGCCGAGTAGCCGAGACCCGGCGGGGGGAAGGTGGCTTCGAGCAGCACCCCGTCGGAAAGCTTCTCGTCGACGTAATAGCTCTGCATCGTGCCTCTCCACGCCCGGAGGGGCTCGTCGAACCGGGCGGTGGTCCCGGCCCCGGGGTGGATGACCAGGTTGTGTCCGAGCTGGCGCGAGGAGCGGGCCAGGCGTTGGCGGGCGAGAAGGGCCGGGGTGAAGATAGCGCCGGCGGCAAGCACGGTAGCGCGGGCATCCACCTCCAGAGTGCCGCGCCTGCGACCGGTCTCGGGATCGAGCACGTCTGCGACGACACCGGCTGCCCGCCCGGCGTCGAGCCGGATCTTGCGCACCCTGGTCCCCGAGTACACCCTGGCACCTGCAGCAACAGCACGTGGCAGGTAGCTCAGGTGCATGGCCTGCTTGGCGTCGACCGGACACCCGAACGCGCACACGCCGTGGCCGTGGCAGCCTCTGATGTTCCGGCGGATCGGTCCACCTGAGAGCCCGAGCTCCTCGGCACCCCGACGCATGGTCTCGCCGTTGGCACCGAGGACATCCTCGGGCACTGGCTGGACGCCGAGCATCTCCTCCACTGCTTCGAACCACGGTGCCATGGCCTCGGGAGCGACACCAGGGATCCCCGAGGCCGCCCACGATGCCAGGATGGCATCCGGCGTGCGGAAGCACGTCCCCGAGTTGACAACCGTCGTTCCTCCGACGGCACGGCCCATGGGAAGCGAGATGACGGGATTGCCCAGGGTGAAGGTCAGGCCCCCGTCCCGGTAGAGCTCGAAGAGACGCTCCACCGGGCGATGGCCCGTGATGTCGCTGCGGTGGATCGGCGGGCCCTCTTCGAGCACCACCACGTCGAGCCCGGCACGCGCGAGCGTGTCGGCAGCGACGGCTCCGCCCGCTCCAGAGCCAACCACGACCACGTCGGCGACGATGGTGGCGTCGCGCACCGCCGGATACGTGATGACAGGCAGGTCGACGGGCGGGGGAGGCCCGGTCGCGCTGCCAGCGGGACCTAGCGCTACGAGCGGCTGGCCGTCGTAGCCGATGAGGGATGCCACCTGTGGGTGGGAGGCATACGCAAGCTGTATCAGCACGTCGAGCCCGGACAGAGCTTCGCGCCGCGGCCGGAAGCGGGAGCTGCGACTGGCCTCCACCCATTGGTACCGGTGGTCGGCGTCCAGCCGGTGGAACAGCGAAGGCCGGCGGCTGAGCAACGCCGTCAGGTCGAATCCGAGCAGCATCGCCCGGACCAGCCAGCGGGGTTGACCGCGTAACCGCCGCAGGAGGGCTTCGATGTCGCCAGCGATCTCCAGCTCGGCCGCGCCCGGCGGGATGGCCCCACCTGGGGGCAGCAGCGTGTCGCACAGAGCGCCGAGCACCCGGCGCTCGTACCCGCTCAGCGGCCCGGACCGGGCCAGGCTGTTGCTCGTGTCCATGCTCATACCTCTCCTGCCTGATTCCGGCTGCCTCCGAGGGGGACGGCGGCCACGGGCTTCAGGCCGGCTTGCCGGCGCCGGTGGCGAGCGAACGGACGGCACCGGCCACGACCTCGGGCGCCTCGATGGGCAGGAAGTGGCCGACATCGGGCACCTCGCGGTATCGGGCAGTCGGCACGAGAGCGGCGAGCGCCTTGCCCATGGCCCTATTGGCCACCGGATCGTCCAGGGCCCAGACGATCTGCGTCGGACCGGTAGCTGCCTGCATCGCCGAGATCCAGCGGTCCTGGAGGAGGTAGCGTTCGCGGACGTAGCTGTACACCTGCGGTATGCGGCGGTGCCCGTCTTGGTAGGCCAACAGCTCGGCCATGACAACGGCGTCGTGGTGCGTCACCGACTGCGGGCGGGCCATGAGACGCTGGAGTCCGGCAACATAGCCGGCCACCATCTCGTCGCAGAGCTTCACCGCCTCGGGCAACGTGGACGGCGACTCGAGCAAGCGCTGGAATGCCGTGAGTGTCGCCATGCGCTTGAGGATCGAGCCGTTCAGGAAGGTCGAGGTGAGTACCCGGAACACCAACCTGCCTTCGCGCTCGCGGGCGAGCAGTTCGGTGTGCACGCTGGTCCCCATGTCGTGGCTCACCACG
The DNA here is from genome assembly GCA_021801525.1 of Actinomycetes bacterium. Taxonomy (GTDB): domain Bacteria; phylum Actinomycetota; class Acidimicrobiia; order Acidimicrobiales; family JAJYXR01; genus JAJYXW01. Next base: position 10,878 of record JAJYXW010000113.1, on the reverse strand, counting down.
TGCACATCGTGGATCCCCATACCGGTGACGAGGGCTTCGATGACGTCGGCCTGCTGGAACAGCGAGTAGCTGTAGGCAAGCGGTTTGTCGGAGAGCCCGAACCCCGGCAGGTCCGGCGCAATGCACCGGAAGCTCGGGGCCAGGTGGTCTACAGCGCGGCGCCAATCGTACGCGGAGGTGGGGAAGCCGTGCAGGAGCAGGACGGCGGGTCCTGCGCCATGGTCGTACACGAATACGCGCATCGGGTTGTGCCCAGGATCGATAGTCGTGTAAGTGCCGGCACTGCGCCACTGCTGGGTCGGCGCCGACAGCTCCATGACCCTGGAGCCTACCTGCGTGGTAATGCCCTGTTCCGGTCACGGCAAACACGCTAAAGGCTCCCCGTGGTGCCCCGCTGGCCCCGCGCTGCCCTCCAGCGCACCATGGACGTAGCGGCATGGATGGTTTCCACGAGGAGACCGGAGTCGCAGGAGACGGGCGGGGACGCGACGAGCGGCTTCGCACGGAGAAAGAAGGGAGTGCAGAGATGCGACGCAAGACGTTCGATGCGATCTTCACAGCCGGAGGCGCGATGCTCGCGATCGTCCTGCTGGCCGCAGGAGGCCTCCTCATGTGGGGCTACAGCTATGCCAACGGGACCGTTCACAGCCAGCTCGCGGCGCAGAAGATCTTCTTCCCACCCGCGGCGGCCTTCGCGCATCCCAAGGCCGGCACGGAGATCACGCCCAGCATGATCCCTTCCGTCTCGCAGTACGCGGGCCAGCAGCTCGTGAACGGCGCACAGGCGGAGGTCTACGCGAACGACTTCATCGGCGTGCACGTGACCGAGATAGCAGGTGGCCTCACCTACGCGCAGGTTTCTGCCAAGGCTATGGCCCAACCGACCAACGCGAAGCTAGCGGGCGAGAAGGCGGCGCTCTTCCAGGGGCAGACGCTCCGGGGGCTGCTTCTGAACGCGTATGCATTCTGGGAGATCGGGCAGGTTGCCCTGTGGTCGTCTGTCGGAGCGCTCGTCCTCGGTGGGGCGATGCTCGTGCTCTCGGCGCTCGGGCTCTACCACCTGAGGCGGGTATCGCCTGAGGCGGAGCTGGTCGGGCTCGGGCTCGCCAAGGCGGCATAGCCGAGGCGGCCCAGCCGAGGCGGCCCAGCCGAGGCGGCACAGCCAAGGCAGTACAGGCCGCAGGTACGAGATGGCGCCGTCCTGGCGCGCTGGTTGAGGCGCACCAGGGCGGCGCTTTCGCGCGAGTGTGCTGCTCAACGCCTGAGCGGTGCTTCCGGGGCTCCGCTGCTCGTGACGGTAGGCTTGGCGCAGTGGGCGAGGGCCGTTCTTCAGAGACTTCCGGTGAGCCGGTACCACCGGAGTGGCCGATCACCGTGGTCATCGTGGAGGACCACGGTTTGGTGCGTGCCGGGATGCGCGAGCTGGTCGACGCCGAGGCGGACATGAGGGTCGTCGGCGAGGCCGGCGACACGGACGAGGGCCTGGAGCTCGTGACGTCCCGGCGTCCCGACGTCGCCCTAGTCGACCTGCAGATACCGGGCGCAGGCGGGGTGGAGCTACTGCGGGCAATGAGCACGGCCGCGCCGGAGGTGCATGCTCTGGTGGTGAGCGCCTACGACGACTATGCGTACGTGACAGGCGCACTCGAGGCCGGAGCCATCGGGTACCTCCCCAAGACGGCGACCCGAGTCGAGCTGCTCGACGCGATTCGCACGGTGGCCAAGGGCACGATGGTCCTCGGCCACGAGGTTGCTCGGCACCTTCAGAGACGCTGGCGGGATCCCGGCCTACCGGCGGTAGAGCTTACCCAGAGGGAGCTCGATGTGCTGCGGCTGGTCGCTAAGGGCTGTGCGAACAAGGAGATCGCACGCGATCTCGGGCTCGGTCTTCGCACGGTCGAGGGCTACATGAGCACCGTGCTCGCGAAGCTCGGGGTGACGTCGCGGACCGAGGCGGCACTGTGGGCCGTGGAGCACCATATCGTCGCTGGCGAATAGCTGCCCTGGCCGGGCTCCTCGCTCAGGCGCCGAGCCGGATGCGAGTGGCACCGGCTCCTTGGACGGGCACCGCCCGCGCATCGTGGCTTTCTGAGCTTTCCTTGACCTGGTAGGGGACCGTCACCCTTATGACGCAGCCGGTGCCCGGTGCGGAACGGATCGAGAGAGAGCCCCCCAGCATCGCCGCGCGCTCTCGCATTCCGAGGAGCCCTAGGCCGCCGGAGGAGACCATGCCGGCACCGCCCCCGGCACCGCCCCCGGCACCGCCCTCGTCACCAACCTGGGCAGCGTCCTCTTCGCCATCGAGCTCGGCAGCGCCGAGCCTTGCGCTCCGGGGATCGAAGCTGCTGTCCGGCGCACTCCCCGGTGTGAACCCGACACCGTCGTCCGCGATCTCGAGAACGACCGCCTCGGGCTTGAAGTCGATCACCACGTGGGCGCTGCGAGCACCGGCATGGCGCAGCGTGTTCGTGATTGCTTCCTGGGCAATCCGGAAGAGCCCGATCTCGGTTCCCGGCGGCAGCCGGCGAGCCTCACCCATGAGCTCCACGTCGCTGTGCGGCGCAGGCTCGACCTCGGCGACGAGCGCGCGCATGGCGGCGAGAAGCCCGAGGTCGTCGAGGGCTGGAGGTCGCAGCCCGCGCGCCAGCGCGCGTAGCTCGTCGATGACTACGAGGACGTCCTCGTGCGCCGCTGCCAGTCGCGTGGCTACCTCGGGCACACCACCCGAGGCTGCGTACGCGCTGCGCAGTCGCTGGTCGAGGCGTACCAGCCGCTGGACCGGCTCGTCGTGCAGCTCGTGCGAAAGGCGAAGCCGCTCCTCCTCCTGGACGCGCACTAGGTCGTTCGCATAAGCCTGCGCCACCTTCCTGCGGCGCGCCTCGGCCGCCGCGTGCTCCTCCTCGGCTCTCTCGGCCCTGGCGTGTGCAGACCGCTCGCTCTCGATGCGCAGACCGATCAGCACGGCCACCGTCACCACGAGTGCCAGCTCGACCAGGTCCGCCCAAGGTTGCCCCTGGTCATTGGGGAGCATCAGGTCCGGGAGCCAGAGGACGCAGGCCCATATTGCTGTTGCCACAGACCCGCCCAGGCCGAAGCTGGCCGCCGCGTAGCCGACAGGCAGCAGCAGCAGGCCCACAGTCTCTGACGCAGGGAAGGGTGTCGAGCGGAGCAGGCCTTCGGTGTCCACGAGGAGATGTGCTGTGGCTATTACAAGCAGCATCGCCTGAACTGCCCAGAACCGCCTGTCGCGAAGCGCAGCGCGCAGCGCGCCCCAGAGGAGCCTGGGAGACCGCCTGGCCGATCTGATCACGGCCCGCTCGACCCCGCTTCTGCCGGTGCGAGACCGTGACTCACTGCCCAGAGGGCGGCTTCGGTCCGTGAGGTGACGCCGAGCTTGGCGAACAGCTCGGTGATGTGACCCTCGATAGTCCGCACCCCTATGCCGAGATCCGCCGCTAGCTGCTTGTTCGAGAAGCCGCGTGCGAGCCCTGCCGCTACTTCGACTTCGCGGCTCGTGAGCAAGCTCGATACCTCGTCCGAGCCTCCCAGCCCTCGCCTGGCGAGCCCGCGAGCGAGCGCAGCATCGAGCACCACGGCCCCCGCGTTGGCGGTCCTGCACGCCTCGGCGAGCTCGTCGCCGCTTGCAGTCTTGAGCAGGTACCCTGCTGCTCCGTGCAGGAGGGCTTCGACTACGTAGCCGGCATCGTCGAAGGCGCTGACTATGAGCACGCGAACCTCGGGCAGGTCGCGTTGCATCTCCGCAGCGACGGCGAGCCCGCTGCGGTCAGGGAGGCGGATGTCGACCAGGGCCACGTCGGGTTGTAGCCGCGAGGCACTCTCGATCGCGCCGGCCGCGGTGCCCGCTTCGCCCACGATCTCCATGTCCGCCTGCTGCGAGAGCAGCTCACGGATCCCTTCCCTGACGAGAGCGTGGTCGTCCACCACCAGGACCCGCAGCGCTGCTGGTGGCATCCGCGGTCCTGGTGGCGGTATCCGCGGTCCTGCTGGTGGGTCACGCGTGCTCGTGGTTGCCAGGAGCTGTTCCTCCATACTTCCACGGTGTCCCACCTGGGAGTGCTCTGCCAGCGGGGAACCCCGCTTCCCGACGCGTGAAAACCCTGGAGGCGGCACCGTGGTATCCCGCTCTCCGCACCCGGTGCCTCGGGCGCCGGCGCGCCGACGGTTGGTGAGCGCAGGCCTCACAGACCCAGGTGAGACGGTTAGGGTGCGTTATGTGGGCAAGGTCCGCTCAGCCGAGGCGCCAGGCGAACATTCCGCCCTCGCGCTGCGGGTGCGCCCGGGCGAGGTCCTCCGCAGGTCGTTCCACCCACCTCTCGGGGATCCGCCGTTCTGGGTGATCCAGGGAGCAATCGGCGGTCTCACCGCCGTGCACATGGTCCTCGACGCATCTGGTGCGTTCCGGGGCGCCGCAGGGCTCACAACGTTGCCCGTTGCAGCGCTTGTCGTGCCGGTCGGCTACGCGGCGCTTCGCTACGGTCTGCACGGGTCGGCTGCCACTGCACTTTGGGCGACCCTGCTGTGGCTCCCAGTGCTGGGCCTTCACCCGCTTGCTAGCGACCGCGGGGACGAGCTCGTCTGCCTGGTGCTCGTGGATGCGGTCGGCATCTTCGTCGGCCAGCGCGTCGAGCGCCAGGCCCTGCTCGAGGAGGCCGCCGGGAGAGCCAGGAGCAGCCAGCAGCAAAGCGAAGCTCGTTACCGGCAGCTCTTCGCAGCCACCCGCGCGCCTATCCTCATCCTCGACGCGGCCGGCCGGATAGAGGATGCCAACCCTGCCGCCTGGGCCGTGTTCGGCCGCGAGGTGCTCGACACGCAGGCCTCCGAGCTCTTGGGCGTGGCGAGCGGGGAGCTCATGGCCGGCGGGCGCTCCGGTCGCCTGCAGATCGACGTAGACGGCCGGCCGGCGGAGTTCCGCTACCTTACGACTGCCCTAGCCGACGCCGGAGATGCTGCCGTGCAAGTGCTGCTGCAGGACGTCACGGCCGAGCGGCGGGCATGGCGCGACGCTCGGCAATATGCCGACCTGCTAATCCAGGTGCAGGAGCGAGAGCGTGCCCGCCTGGCTCGCGAGATCCACGACGACCCGCTCCAGCAGCTCGTGCATCTGGCCCGGCTGCTCGAGCTGGTCCCCATCGGCAAGGCCCCGCTCGACGTGTGCGCTGCCCGGCTCGAAACGGCACGGGATGCGGCCCTCGATGCCGCAAGGCGCCTTCGTGACATCTCACGCGGGCTCCGCCCGCCTGCGCTCGACCAGCTCGGGCTGGTAGCAGCGCTGCAGGGGCTTGTCGTGGAGACCGAGGATGCAGCGGGTATCGACGTCGAGCTTGTCGTTACCGGCAGGGAGCAGCGCCTCGCCGTCGAAGCGGAGCTCGGGCTCTTCCGGATAGCTCAGGAGGCCCTCAACAACGCGCTCACGCATGGCGAAGCCGGGAGGATCACGATGGAGATCGCCTACGAGGGTTCCACCGTGCGCGTGAGAGTCACAGACGACGGCGCCGGTTTCGACACTGGTTCCGAGCCCGTGCCCACACGTCTGGGGCTGAGAGGCATGCGCGAGCGTGCGTCCCTGCTCGGTGGCCGAGTGCAGGTGAAGAGTGCCCCTGGCCAGGGGACGGTCGTCACCGCGGTGGTTCCCGTGCTCGGCATCGTATCGGAAAGGACCGCGGAGGATGAGAGCTGAGAAGGCTCTGGCCCCTCCTAGCGTCCTGGCCAAGCCGGCCGGGGCGCGATGCAATCTCGACTGCGGTTACTGCTACTACCGGGCGAAGTCGGCTCTGTATCCCGGCGACCCCTGCCGGATGCCCGACGATGTGCTCGAAGCCTACCTGCGCGAGGTAATTGCGGCGGAGCGGCCCGAGCGGGTGACCATAGCCTGGCAGGGTGGAGAACCCACCCTCATGGGTGTCGACTTCTTCCGGCGGGCCATGACCATGGCCGAGCAGATGGCCCTTCCCGGCCAGCGAGTCGAGCACACCCTGCAGACCAACGGCACCCTGCTCACGGGCGAGTGGTGCCGGCTGCTGAGGGAGCACGACGTCCTGGTCGGCCTGAGCCTAGACGGGCCGCGCCCCCTCCACGACGCCTACCGGGTGACTACCCGTCGGAGGCCGACGTTCGACAGGGTGATGCGGGGGATGCACCTCCTTCGTAGCCACGGCGTGCGCTTCAACGTCCTCTGTGCAGTGCATGCCGCGAACGCCGACTACCCAGTCGAGGTCTACCGGTTCTTGCGCGACGGCTGCGACGTCCGGTTCGTGCAGTTCATCCCTATAGTCGAGCGGCGTACGGGCGCCGCTGGAGGGGACGAGCCAGGCGTGAGCGATCGCTCGGTCGGCCCCGACCAATGGGGATGCTTCCTCTCTGCGGTGTTCGACGAATGGGTCCGCAACGACGTCGGGCGCGTCTTCGTGCAGCTTTTCGACGCAACGCTCGCAGCGTGGATGGGGCTGCCCGCGACGATGTGCACGTTCTCGCAAACCTGCGGGCGAGCAGTCGCGCTGGAGCACAACGGCGACGTCTACTCCTGCGACCATTTCGTGGACGAGGAGCACCTCCTCGGCAACATCACCCGTACTCCCTTGCGCGAGCTGGTCGAATCGCCAGCCCAGCGACGCTTCGGGGAGCAGAAGCGGCTCACGCTGCCGAGCCGCTGCCTCGCCTGCGCGGTTCGCTTCGCCTGCAACGGCGAGTGTCCGAAGAACCGCTTTGCCTCCACGCCCGCCGGCGAGCCGGGGCTGAACTACCTGTGCTCGGGCTACGAGGGGTTCTTCAATCACGTGAGCGGATCTATGCAGACCATGGCCGGGCTTCTTCGCCGGGGCCGCCCCCCGCGGGAGATCATGCGCGTCTTTGCAGCGGCAGGCCGCAACGAGCGCTGCCCCTGCGGAAGCGGCAGGAAGGCCAAGCACTGCCACGGGAGCTGAGAGGCCAGGAGGATGGTTCGGGCCGAAAGGCCGAACCCTGATGCCGAACCCTGATGCCGAACCCTGATGCCGAGCTCCGACGGCGAACCCTGAGGCAAGTGGGTCAGGCAAGCGGGCCAGGCACGCTGGAATGGTGGACCTGGCGGCACTCAGCCGGCGCCGACCTCCCCGGTGATCTCCGGCCCTGAGGTGCGGGGTATCACGTGCCCGTTCCGGCGCTTTGCACGGTACCGTTCGCCGGCCGCGCGGCGCATGATCCTCTCACGGTCCGGTAGTCGGGCGGCAGGCGCCGCAGCACGGAGCGCGAGCCAGGAGGTGTTGCCATGCAGCTTTTCGAGATGGCCGGTTCAGCGTTGGTGCTGGCCGTCCTGGCGCTTGTCGTAGTGCAGTGGGCAGTCCTGCTCGTGGGGGTGGTGGCAGCTCTTCTGGCCAGCCTCTGGCGAGACCGGGCAGGTGCTTCGACGTCTCCGCAGCTGGGCGGGGTCTTCCGTCCGGAGGATGTTCGTGAGATCGAACGCGCTTGGATGTCCGTCGAGGCCGAGGTTGCTGCGAGCCGGCTGGCGGCCGACGGGCGCTGAGCCTTCTGAAGGCCGTTGCAGGCGAGGTTCCTCACTTCACTCGAGACCTCACTGGAGCCGCATCTCATTTTTGTGCCTGCGCCGCTTGCGCCGCCTGCGCCGCCTACGTCCCTAGTGCACCGAGGCTCTGAAGACCTCGTGACGCCTGTCGCCGAAAGCCGCGCCCGACAGCCGCGCCCCAGAGTCGCGCCCGAGAGTCGCGCCCAACCTGGCAAGGCAGGCATTTCAGGCTGCTTCCCGTGGAACCACGGGTTGCCACCGCCGGTATCTCGCCTTCGATCCCCGTGGAACCCTGCTGGGAGCGGGGCGATCCGGGGCGCATTCTTACTAGTGAGGGAGGCGATGCAGCCCGGGAGGTCCAAGAGAGGCTCCCAGGTTTCTCGGGTTTCCCCGGGTGGTACCAGGTGGTACCGGGCAGCGCTCCCAGAGGTTTCGCAAGGGACGAGCGAGGAAGAGAGAGGAAGGAGACAGGTGTGAGCACGATCGCAGCAGCACAGGACGAGGTGAAGCGCCACCATCACATTGCGGGGCTCGTGACCTTGCTCAGCGCCTTGGTGCTGATTGCAGGGACGGTGTTCGGGCTTGTCGCCGGAGCGGCCGCGATATGGAGCAGCGTCGCTGGCAGCCCGCAGGTGAGCACGTTGGCTGCCGGTGGAGCGGCCGGTGGATCCGGCCAGGCAGCGATCCAGAGCCTCCACCTCGTGGTGAAGGAGGTCCCGAACGGCGCGGGCCAGATGGCCGAGGCCTTCGTGCCGGCCAGTTTCACGATGAAGACGGGGGAGACCCTGCGAGTGACGGTAACGAACTACACCTCCATGCCCCACACGTGGAGCTCCACCGGGCTCGGGGTGAACGCGATGATCGCTCCAGGGGGCTCCTCCTCCCCGAGCACGACGACCTTCACCATCGATCCGCACAAGGCAGGCACCTACTCCTGGCAATGCGAGACGCCGTGTGACCCCTGGTCCATGGGCCGCATGGGCTTCATGGAGGGCTCCGTGACGGTGGTGAGGGCGTGATGGCTCTGCCCACTGACCTCATCGAGCGCTCCGGCGCTCCCCGCGAGCTCGGGCGCCGGGCGTCGGAAAAGGAGCGTGCGCCGGAGGAGCGCCGTGCGCCGGAGAAGGAGCGGGAACCGGAGAGGCGCCGCCCAGGCGCACCAGGTGCACGATCCCCCAGGCAGTCCGCCAGGCTGATGGCGGCCCGCACATGGGCTCTCGTGGGCCGCGTCGGGGATGCCGGGGTGGTGGAGCCGGCGAGCGCTGCAGGCGACAGCCTCCTCGCTCTCGTCGACCGCCTGGGCGGCAGGTCAGAGGCTCGGATCGCAGCCTACCGGCGCAGGCGCGCCACGCTGGTCGTGAACCGCGTGTCTCCGCTCGTTTCCGTCCTCGGCCTCTGTATCGGCCTGCTGGCCGCAATGGCCGTCTGGGGTGCCTACTCCAACTCGAGGGGAGCAAACGCGTGGATGACCGCGTCCGGCGCCGGCAATGCAGGAATCGCCGCCCAGGAGAGCAGCGACCCGGCTGCCTCGGGATCCGCCGCGGGAGCCGGCTTGGCCCCCGCCACGGCATCCATGCCAGCTATGGCATCGATGCCCGCCATGCCCGCGTCCTCGGCGGCGGGCACTCCGGCAACCTCGGGCGCGGCCGCGACGGACGTGTCTCTCACCATCCAGACCGGGAAGATGGACGGCAAGCCCGGCTGGCCGCGCTTCGTACCGGCTGACTTCCGCCTGACCAAGGGCACCAAGGCAGTTCTCACCATCACGAGCTACGACGACGGGAGCGCACCGCTCCAGGCGGGCATGGTTGCCTACGACTCCGTCCAGGGCGGTACCGAGACCGTCGACGGCCAGAGCGTCACCTCGATCCCGAACGCCGACTTGTCGCACACCTTGAGCGTGCCCGGTCTCGGCGTGAACGTCCCCATACCGGTCACGCCGCCGGGGAAGACGAGCGTCACGGTGGTCTTCACCTTCACCCCGACCAAGTCCGGCAGCTTCACCTGGGAGTGCATGGCTCCCTGTGGCACCGGGGCCGACGGCATGGGTGGCCCGATGGCTACCCCCGGCTGGATGCGCGGCACCCTGACGGTGGCCTGAGATGCGAGAGCGAGCAAGCCACGACGACCAAGCGGGCATGGGCCGATTCCTCACCCGGCGCAGGCTCACCATGGCTCTCGGAGGGGTCTGGCTGCTCGACGGGATTCTCCAGCTCCAGCCGTTCATGTTCACGAAGGGCTTCGTCACCGGGGCACTCCTCCCGATGGCCGCAGGCCAGCCGTCGTTCGTGGCGGGGCCGATGCAGGCGATAGATCGGTTCATCGCACCTCATCTCGTCGTGTGGAATGCCTTGTTCGCGATCATCCAGCTGGGCATCGGCGCGGGGCTGCTCCTCCAGCGCACGGAAAAGCTTGCTCTGCTTGCCTCGTTCGTGTGGGTGCCGGCCGTCTGGTGGATAGGAGAGGGCTTCGGGGGCCTGTTGACAGGCAGCGCGACGCCGCTCACCGGGGCACCGGGGGCGGTGCTGCTCTACGGCCTCGTCGGGGCCGTCCTGTGGCCGGCTCGCAATGAGGATGCTCTGAGCGTGCCGGCGGAGAAGGGGCTTCTCGGGTCGTTCGGCACCCGCCTCGTCTGGGGCGTCCTGTGGCTGGGGGCGGCGGTCCTGAGCGTGCTCCCCGCCAACCGCACGCCGGACGCCATCTCGTCCGCGCTCGGTGGCGAGGCGGCAGGCGAGCCGGGCTTGATCGGCTGGTTGGATCGTGGGGCAGCCAGGCTCGCCGCGGGGCGCGGGGTGGAGCTCGCGGTCATGCTGGCGGTGATCGAGGCGGGAATCGGCCTGGCTGTGCTTATTCGATGGCATCCTGCTGCCTTCCTTTCCCTCGGGGCCTTCCTGGCGGTCGCCTTCTGGGTAGTCGGCCAGGACTTCGGCGGGATTCTCACCGGTCAGGGCACCGACCCCAATACCGGCCCGCTCCTCGTGCTGCTTGCCGCCACGATGGCCGGCACGGCGGGGCGCGCACTGCCCACGATCTCACCAATAGGAAACCTCAGAAGGAGGAGCATGATGATTGCATCAGCCAACGCAGGCACTTCGCACCAGGCGAGGCACCTTTCCCTCCGGCATCCGGCGTGGCTGCTCGCGTCCTTGGGTATAGCGGGGGCGCTGCTTGCGGCGTGTGGCTCGTCCACTCCCGCTGCCAAGCCGGCATCCCCCGCATCCTCGGGATCCCCCGCATCCTCAGGATCCTCGGCATCCTCGGCGGCGGGCACTCCGGCAACCTCGGGCGCGGCCGCGACGGACGTGTCTCTCACCATCCAGACCGGGAAGATGGACGGCAAGCCCGGCTGGCCGCGCTTC
>JAJYXW010000132.1 GCA_021801525.1 Actinomycetes bacterium | reverse complement strand
GAGGGTCTTCACGCGCCCACCCAGCATCTCGGGGGCACCGGTCACCTCCGACACCTCGCGGTGGGGGATGCCCGCCCCTTCCAGCGCTGCGGAGGTGCCCCCGGACGAGATGATCTCCACGCCGATCTCGGTAAGCCCTCGGGCAAGCTCCACCAGGCCCGTCTTGTCGTACACCGAGACGAGTGCCCTCATGTCAGCGCCTCTCCCGGCGCAGCGGCCCCGGCGAACGCCGGGGTGCCGGCCAGGACCCTCCTGATGGTTGCCGGGTAGAGCACCCGCTCGACCTCCTTTATGCGCTCGTGCAGCGACGCCGCGGTGTCCTCGGGCAGCACCGGCACCGCCTCCTGGGCGAGGATCGGTCCGGCATCCACTTCGAGGGTGGCTACATGGACCGTGCAGCCGGTCTCGGTCACGCCGGCCGCCAGGGCGTCCTCCACTGCGTGCCATCCGGGGAAAGCTGGCAGCAGCGCCGGATGGGTGTTAAGTATGCGCCCCGGGTACGCAGCATGGATCGGTGCGCCGAGAACCGTGCCGAACCCAGCCATGGCGACGAGGCCGATCCCGTGCGAGACGAGCACCGCTGTCACCTCGGCGCTGTAGCGGTCACGCTCGAAGGCCGGCCCGAACCCTCCGAAGTCCCGCCTGTCCACGAGCTCGGCAGCGACTCCCCTAGACCTCGCGACCTCGATCCCGCGACACGGCCTGTCCGCGACGACCACGTCTACAGGTAGGCCGGCACCGAGTATCGCCTCGAGAATGGTGCCACTCCCCGAGACGAGCACACCCAGGCGCCCGGTTACTCCTGGCACCCCGGGATCAGTGGTCTCGGGATCTGTGACCTCGGTCACGGCACCTCGCACGGGCTCTGTGGCACCTCGCACGGGCTCTGTGGCACCTCGCATCGCAGCCAGGCTAACAGCCCGCCGGTTCGCGCCCGGATGCGACGCCCGGCCCGCCGACCTCAGGCGAGCTTGGCGACGACCTCTGCCATGCGCTCGCCCGCCTCGGTCGGGTTCTGCGCCACCTCCACCCCGGCGGCAGCGAGGGCATCCATCTTCGCCTTGGCGGTGCCGTGGCTCCCCGAGACGATGGCTCCGGCATGGCCCATCTTTCTCCCCGGCGGCGCCGTCACCCCGGCGATGTAGGCGACCACCGGCTTGGTGATCCGGTCGCGGATCAGATCGGCGGCCTGCTCCTCGGCCGAGCCGCCGATCTCCCCGATCATGAGGACCGCCCTGGTGTCCGGGTCGTCCTCGAAGGCGCTCAGCACGTCGATGAAGCTCGTGCCGGGCACGGGGTCGCCGCCGATCCCAACCCCCGTCGTCTGGCCGATGCCCTTGGTGGTGAGCTCGTAGAGAGCCTGGTAGAAGACAGTGCCGGAGCGACTCACGAGCCCCACGGGCCCACCGGGTAGGGCGATGTCCCCGGAGGTGATCCCGATGTTGCACTTGCCCGCCGAGATGATCCCCGGGCAGTTCGGCCCGAGCAGGCGCGTGCCCGGGTGCTCGCGCACGAGCTGGTTGTAGACCCTTGCCTCGTCGTGAGCAGGTATCCCCTCTGTTATGCAGACGATGAAGGGGATACCGGCCTCGGCCGCCTCGACGATCGCCGCCGCGGCTCCGGGGGGAGGCACCGATATGAACGAGGCGTTGGCCCCCGTGGCCTCGACGGCCTCGGCGACGCTCGAGTAGATCGGTATGCCCTCTATCACCTCGCCGCCGCGCTTGGGGTTGGTTCCGGCGACGACGTTGGTGCCATAGGCGCGATTTCGCAGCCCGTGGTAGAGGCCCTGGCTCGTCGGGCTCACGCCCTGGATGACTACCTTGGTCGTCTCGTCGGCGAAGATGCTCACTTCAGGGTTCCTCCTGCCAGCTCGGTGGCCTTTTGCGCGGCCTCGATCATCGTGGGCGAGGACACCAGGCGCTCCGAGCCGTGCCCAGCCAGGATCGCCCGGCCCTCCTCGGCGTTGGTGCCGTCGAGGCGGATCACTATGGGGGACCTGAGCTCCACTCGCCCGAGCGCCTGCACGATGCCGTTCGCGACCTCCTCACCCCGGGTGATGCCGCCGAAGATGTTGATGAAGATGGAGCGCACGTTGTGGTCGGAGTTGATGACCTCGAGCGCGTTGGCCATCTGGTCGGCGTTCGCGCCACCGCCTATGTCGAGGAAGTTGGCAGGCTTGCCGCCCACCTGCTCCACCACGTCGCAAGTGCTCATGGCGAGCCCGGCACCGTTCGCGATTATGCCGACGAACCCGTCGAGCCCCACGTACTGGAGCCCCTTTGCCCGCGCCAGGCGCTCGCGCTCGTCGAGATCGTCGTCGCTCGCCATCTCTGACCATTCGGGGTGCCGGAAGGAGGCGTTGTCGTCGAGGGTGACCTTGGCGTCGAGGGCATGGACCCGGCCGTCGGTCGTGAGGATGAGCGGGTTTATCTCCGCGAGGTCGCAGTCGCCTTCCACGTAGCACGTATAGAGCTTCACCAGCAGGTCCGCGGCCTCCCTGGCTACGCCTCGGGCATCGTCTCCGGCCAGCCCCGAGCCGGCCGCCAGGCCTGCCTCGTCGACGATCGAAAGGGCGACATCCGCCGAGAGCCCATCGACAGGGTCGACGTGCCTGCGCACGATGGCGCCGGGATCGCTCGCGGCCACCTCCTCTATGTCGACGCCGCCCTTGGCGGAGACCATGCAGAGATGCTTCTTCGCCGAGCGGTCGAGCGTGAAGCTCGCGTACCACTCCCGGGCGATGTCCGAGGAGCGCTCGATCCAAACGCGCTGCACGGTGTGGCCCTTTATGTCCATGCCTAAGATCGCCGAGGCGTGGGCACGCGCCTCTTCAGCGTCGCCGGCGAGCTTGATGCCGCCTGCCTTGCCCCGGCCGCCCACCTTCACCTGCGCCTTCACCACGACGGGGTAGCCCGTCCGGTCGGCCACCGCGACGGCCTCCTCGGCCGTGGAGGCCACGCCGCCCGGCGAGGTCGGGATGCCGAAGCGGGCGAAGTACTGCTTGCCCTGGTACTCGTAGAGGTCCACGTGCTAGCTCCTCGTCTAGTGGTGTTCTGTCGTGCAAAGGTCGGTCAGATGCGCGTGCCGGCTGCGCCTTGCAGTGGCCAGTCGGTCAAGGGTCGGTTCCCGCACTGCGCGCGTCGAGTGCAGAAGCGAGCCACTCGGCTATGGACGGCAGGGGAGCGCCGGGGGTGAAGACCTCGGCCACTCCCATGTCCTTCAGGACGGGTATGTCCGCGTCGGGGATTATCCCTCCTACTACGACGAGCACGTCGGGGCGGCCCGCCTGGCGAAGGCCCTCCACGACCTTCGGGACAAGAGTCAAGTGCGCGCCCGAGAGCAGCGACAGGCCGAGCGCATCGGCGTCCTCCTGCACCACGGCGGCCACCACCTGCTCGGGCGTCTGGTGGAGGCCGGTGTAGATAACCTCGAAGCCGAAGTCCCGGAGCGCGCGCGCGATCACCTTGGCCCCTCGGTCGTGCCCGTCGAGCCCGGGCTTCGCGACCACCACGCGGTAGTGGCGCTCCATCTGCTGCTGGGCGGCTCCTGCCATCGGGATAGGAGTGTACGCCCACGCCCCCCTGCAGGCGCCAGACGAGCCCGAAACCAGACGGGCCCGGCCGCGCCAGACGGGCCCGGCGCCCGAGCGCTCGAGCGTTGCCCGAGCCGAGCCCTACGGTTACGCTGCGAACATGGTGGACATGCTCGTGGACCTACTCGCGGGCATCGTCGGGCCCGCGAGCGTGTCGGTCGGCGAGGAGATTGGCCCCGACTACACCCACGACGAGTCCCTGACGGCTTCTCCCGTGGAGCCGCTCGCGGTCGTGCACCCGGCATCCACGGCCGAGGTGGCCGCCGTCGTGCGCGTGGCGGGCGAGCACCGCACGCCGGTGACGGCCCGGGGAAGCGGGACCGGCCTCTCCGGCGCCTGCGTGCCGAGGCCAGGGGGCATCCTCGTCGTCTTCGACAAGATGAGCCGCATCCTCGAGGTCGACACCGCGAACCACGTTGCGGTGGTGCAGCCGGGCGTCACCCTGGACGCCCTCGACGAGGAGATCGCCCCGCACGGCCTCGTCTACCCCGTTTACCCCGGCGAGCAGAGCGCCTCTATCGGAGGCAACATCGCCACCAACGCCGGCGGCATGAGGGCGGTTAGATATGGCGTGACCCGCCACCACGTGCTCGGCCTGGAGGCGGTGCTCGCAAGCGGTGAGGTCATTCGCACCGGGGGCTGCTACGTGAAGTCAGCGAGCGGCTACGACCTCACCCAACTGATAATCGGCTCCGAGGGGACCCTCGCTCTCGTGACCGAGGCGATCCTGAAGCTCCAACCCCGCCTGGCGCACTCGGCGACGCTGCTCGCGCCCTTCCCGTCCCTGGAGGCCGTAACCAGAGCCGTGCCCCAGGTCGTGGCGAGCGGGCTCGCCCCCTCGATCCTCGAGTACGTGGACGCGCTCACCATGGAGGCGACCACGGCCGCCGCCGGCATCGACATAGGCGTGCCTGCCGAGGTTCGCTCGTCCACCCAGGCATACCTGCTCGTCGTCGTGGAGTCCCGCGACGCATCCAGGCTCGAGGAGGACGCCGCCACGCTCGGCACGCTGCTCGAAGAGCTCGGCGCCCTGGACGTCTACTTGCTCTCGCGCCAGGCAGGCGAGCAGCTCGTGGAGGCTCGGGAGCGGGCGTTCTTCGTGGCCAAGGCCCACGGAGCGAACGACATCGTCGACGTCGTGGTCCCGCGGGCAAGCATGTCCGCGTACCTCGCGAGCGTCTCGGAGATCGCCTCGGACCTGGGCGCTCTGGTGGCGGGTTGCGGCCACGCCGGGGACGGCAACGTCCACCTGTCGGTGTTCCAGCCCGACCCCGAGCGCCGCCGCGACGTCGTGCATGCGATCCTGGCGGCGGGCATCTCGCTCGGGGGAGCGGTATCCGCGGAGCACGGCATAGGCACGGAAAAGCTCGACTCCTTCGTCGCCACCTCCGGAAGCGTCGAGCTCGAGCTGATGCGGCGCGTCAAGGCGGCCTTCGACCCCGCGGGGATCCTGAACCCCGGTACGCTCCTCGCATGAGCGCTCCTCGGACGACCGCTTCGCCGGCAACCGCCACTACGGCAGCCGCCACTACGGCAATCGCCGCGCCGATGACCGGTGCAGAGGCGCTGCTACGGACGCTCACAGGCTCGGGGGTGGACACGTGCTTCGCCAACCCCGGCACCTCCGAGATGCACTTCGTCGCGGCATTGGACCGGGTACCCGGCATGCGGGCCGTGCTCGCGCTCTTCGAGGGGGTCGCCACCGGCGCTGCCGACGGCTACGGGCGCATGGCCAGAAAGCCGGCAGCCACCCTCTTGCACCTCGGCCCGGGTCTCGGCAACGGCATCGCCAACCTCCACAACGCCCGGCGTGCACGCACACCGCTCGTGAACGTCGTGGGCGACCACGCCACCTACCACAAGGCACTGGACGCGCCCTTGGAGAGCGACATCGAGAGCCTCGCCCGCCCCGTTTCGGGCTGGTACCGCTGGTCTTCGAGCACGGCGACCCTGGGCGCGGACGCTGCAGAGGCCGTCGCCGCCGCGATGGGCCCGCCCGGCCGGGTGGCTACCCTGGTGGTCCCCGCCGACGTGTCCTGGCTCCCCGGCGCCGAGGTCGGCCGGCGAGTGGAGCCGGCTGGCCCTGCACCGGCTGATCCCGAGGCCGTCGGGGAAGCAGCGAAGGCCCTCCGCTCTGGCGAGCCGGCAGCGCTCCTCCTCGGCGGGAGGGCCCTCGGGCGCCGGTGCCTCGAGGAGGCGGGTCGGATCGCCGCGGCAGCGGGGGCGAAGCTCCTCGCAGAGACGTTCCCCGCCAGGCTCGAGCGGGGGGCCGGCATCCCCGCGCCGGAACGGCTCGGCTACCTGGCGGAGATGCAGATCGCCCAGATGGAAGGGCTGCGCCACCTGGTGGTGGTGGTCGCCCCCGCCCCCGTCTCGTTCTTCGCCTACCCCGGCAAGCCGAGCAAGCTCGTCCCCGAGGGCTGCAACCTCCATGTGCTCGCGACCGGGGCAGACGACGTGGAGGCAGCCCTCCAAGCCCTCGGTACGGAACTGGGCTCTCGGCCCGGTGCCGGGCCCCCCGACGTCGCACGGTTACTCCCCGATGAAGCAAGGCCGGCCCCACCCGCGGGCGCGCTCGACGCCGCTGCCGTGGGTCAGGCCCTGGGTGCCCTGCTGCCCGAGGACGCCATCGTCGTCGACGAGGGGAACACCGCCGGGCTCTTCGCCCCGGGTGCCACGGCCGGCGCGCCGCCCCACGACTGGCTCTGCCTCACCGGCGGGGCAATAGGCCAGGGGATGCCGCTCGCGACCGGTGCCGCTGTCGCCTGCCCCGGAAGGCCGGTCCTCTGCCTGGAGGCCGACGGGAGCGCCATGTACACCCCCCAGGCACTCTGGACCCAGGCGCGTGAGGGGCTCGACGTCACGACGGTGGTGCTCGACAACCGCGCCTACGCGATCCTCTCGTTCGAGCTGTCGCGGGTGGGCGCCGAGCCGCCGGGACCCACCGCCAGGCGCCTCCTCGACATAGGCAGCCCTGATCTGGACTTCGTGGCGATAGGCGGGGGTATGGGCGTCCCATCCACGCGCGCTACCAGCGCCCCGGAGCTAGTGGAAGCCCTGCGCCGGGCCTTTGCCGAGCCGGGACCGCACCTCATCGACGCGATACTCACCAGCTAATCCTCCTCCGATCCTGCGAGAAGGCCGAGTGCGCTCAGCTAGGCACAGGGCAGTTTCCACCACCGAGCTCCCGAGCGACGGCAGCCCCGTCGGTAAGAGGCCCAGCGGATAGGCGCGTTGGACCAGGGAGTCGTTCATCCAGGCAAGCAGCGCAAGGCGGAGGAGGAAGTGCAGGCTGGACCGCCTGCACGACCCATCCTCAGAGCAAGGGGACAACGCCGCGATGCGCTGCCTGGGGGACGACGAGCCCGCCGTGCCTATCCGCTGGGCCTCTGGGCACGACTCGTGCTGCTGCGCCCGGCACCCGTGGCGTTTCACCGCCGCCGCCACCCACGCCCTTCGCTTCGTGAGCGCCGAGGTGGCGAAGTCGCCTCCTCAGGCGACGGTCAGGACT
>JAJYXW010000064.1 GCA_021801525.1 Actinomycetes bacterium | reverse complement strand
CGGGAGCGGGACGACCACCCAGCAGGTCAACCAGCTCCTGCGGCAGTTCCGCGACGCCCAGCAGATGATGCGCAATCCAGGGCTGCTCGGTGGGCTGCTCGGCGGCATGAAGCCAGGTCGCCTCGCTGGAGCCCTTGGCCAGGCCATGGGCGCAGGGGAGGGCGGAGCTGCCGGCGGGCTTCCGGCACCCGGTGAGCTCGCCTATGGGGACCCGTTAGGTTCCGGAGCCGGCCTCGCTGCCGGCCCCGCCGCCTGGGACAGATCGCGACAGGCCAAGGCGCCTCAGGCCAAGGCAGGGCAGGCCGCTGGTGGGCAGGCCAAGGGCGCGTCCCGGAGCGGCAAGAAGAAGAAAGGCGGTCGCGTCACCCCCAAGGGGCCCCGCGGGTAAGCTCTCAGCAACCAAAGGCACAGGAAGGCAGGGACCCGAAAGTGGCCGTAAAGCTCCGGCTCATGAGGATGGGAAAGAAGAAGCAGCCGACGTACCGGCTGGTGGCGGCCGACAGCAGGTCGCCGAGAGACGGTCGCTTCATCGAGGTGCTAGGTACCTACGCCCCTAGGGGACGCTCCGCGTCCGACCCTGAAGCGGTGGTGCAGATCGACACGGAGAAGGCGCTGAAGTGGCTGAGCCAGGGCGCGCAGCCTACGGAGCGCGTCCACAAACTGCTCGAGTCGACGGGGGCATGGGCCGAGTACCAGCAGGCTAAGGCCCGGTGAGCGAGGTCGGAAACGCAGAGGACGTGCAGGCCGACGACCTCTGGGATGCAGGCGACGAGCACGAGGACGACATGGCGGGGAACCGGCTCACCGGCGCCACCGCCCGGGCCGTGCTCACCTACCTGGCGAAGTCCATTTCATCCGAACCCGATGCCGTGGTCATCGAAGCAGAGGAGCGCGCCAAGAGCGTTCGCTTCCGGCTCCATGTGGCTCCGGAGGACATGGGGAGGGTGATCGGCAGGCGGGGCCGCGTGGCGCAGGCGATCCGTGCGATCGTCGCGGCCGCCGGAGCCCGTGACGGGGTGACGACCAACGTCGACGTCGTCGACCAGTAGGGCACGGCCGACGTCGTCGACCGGCGAGCTTCTGGAGGTTGGCCGCGTGGCGCGTGCCCACGGGCTTGCCGGGGAGGTGGTGGTGGAGCTGGTGACCAACCGCTCCGAGCGCGTGGCCCCCGGGTCGCGCCTCGTGGGGGAGAGGGCCGGCGAGCTGCTGGTCGAGCGCTCGAGGCCATTCCAGCGTTCGGGCGCAGGCGAGGGCCCGGGAGCTGTCCAGAGCAGATGGATCGTCTCGTTGGCCGGAGTGAGCGACCGCAGCTCCGCCGAGGAGCTCCACGGTGAGATGCTCCTTGCGGCTCCCCTGTCGGAGCCGGGAGCGCTCTGGGTTCACGAGCTGGTGGGTTCCGAGGTGCTGGACACGAACGGGTCCCGGCTGGGCAGCGTCGCGGCAGTGGTGGCCAATCCGGCCAGCGACCTGCTGGAGCTCGACGGCGGGGCGCTCCTCCCGGCGCGATTCGTGGTGGAGCACTCACCTGGGAGGGTCGTGGTCGATGCTCCTCCCGGGCTCGTGGACTGAGCGGCTACCGAAGTGCCCGAAGTGCCTCTCAGGCGGAGATCATGCGCATAGACGTGTTCACGATATTCCCCGACCTCGTGGAGCATTACTGCTCGGGGTCGCTCCTCGGGCGAGCTCGAAGCTCAGGGATCCTCGATGTCAGGGTTCACGACCTGCGCTCGGCGGCCCAGGATCCCCGGCGCTCGGTGGACGACGCGCCCTTCGGCGGGGGAGCCGGGATGGTGCTGGCGCCGGGTCCGCTCTTCGCAGCAGTGGAGAACGTCGACCCCCCCCGTCCGCTCTACCTACTCGGTCCCGGGGGTACGAGGCTCGACCAGCGGCTGGTGGAGCGCCTGGCAGGCCTCGGAGCCTCGCCGGGGAATCCCGACGAGGGCAGGAGCTCTGCCGGGGATGCGACCGGGAGTTCTCCGTGGAGCTCTACCAGGAGCGCTGCCGAGGATGCGGCAGGGAGCTTCTCGCTGCTCTGCGGGCGCTACGAGGGTGTGGACGCGCGTGTGGTCGAGCACCTGGTCGACGGCGAGATATCAATCGGCGACTACGTGCTGGCGGGGGGAGAGGCGGCTGCGATAGTGGTGATCGAGGCAGTCACGCGGCTCCTCCCCGGGGTCATGGGCAACGATGCGTCGGCGTCGGAGGAGAGCTTCGGTGGCGGCCTGCTGGAGTATCCGCAGTACACCCGGCCGGCCGTGTTCCGGGGATGGGAAGTCCCCGAGGTTCTGCTGTCGGGTGACCACGGCAAGGTGGAGCGCTGGCGCCGGGCCATGGCGATCCGGCGCACGATGGAGCGCCGCCCCGACCTGGTGGCTGCCCGCGGCGGCCTTTCGCCCGAAGAGCGCGAGCTGCTCGATTCGTTCGCCGAACCCTCTGACGGCTGAAGCTCTGACGGCTGAAGCTCTGACGGCTGAAGCTCTGGCAGCTGAAGCCGCCGGAGGCATCGTTCTATCGGCCTTGCGGTGCTCTGGTATCGTGTTGGCTCCGAGGTCGGGCGCTCGTGGCACTTGCATGGCGGCCCGGCACGGCCCGAGCGACCCGGAGTGCGCGGTCGGTCGGAACGGACCGTGAGGAACCTGGAGGTTTGTCCGCCATGAAGCCCGCCATGAAGCAGGGTTGCCCATGAACCCGACCGACATAGTCGACCGTCAGAGCTTGCGCGACGACATCCCGGACTTCGCGCCCGGTGACACGCTCAAGGTCCATGTGCGAGTGGTCGAGGGCGCACGCGAGCGCGTCCAGGTGTTCCAGGGAGTCGTCATCCGCCGGCAGGGATCGGGCGCGAGGGAGACCTTCACCGTCCGCAAGCTGAGCTTCGGCGTGGGCGTGGAGCGCACCTTCCCAGTGCATTCGCCCATCATCGCCACGATAGAGGTGCTCACCCGAGGCGACGTGCGCCGGGCGAAGCTGTACTACCTCCGTGACCGGGTGGGCAAGGCGGCGAAGGTGAAGGAGAAGCGGGTAGCGCGCACTTGAGCACCGCGACCGGAGGGCGCGAATGAGCACCGCGACCGGAGGGCGCGAATGAGCACCGCGACCGGAGGGCGCGAATGAGCACCGCGACCGGAGGGCGCGAATGAGCACCGCGACCGGAGGGCGCGAATGAGCGAGGAGGATCTCGAGCGCTACGAGGCCGAGATCGAGCTGGCGCTCGTCCAGGAGTACCGGACCGTCCTGCCGCTGTTCAAGTACGTTGTCGAGACCGAGCGGCGTTTCTACCTTGCGAACGAGGTGAAGGTGACGCTCAGGGACTCCACGTCGCCCGCCTGCGTGGAGCTGGACATATCCGATGCCTGGGTCTGGGACATGTACCGCCCGGCACGCTTCGTGCCGAGCGTTCATGTGATCACCTTTCGTGACGTGAACGTGGAGCGCCTGCCCGAGCGCGACGATTGAGCCCGAGTCCCGAAAGCCCAGCTCCCGAGAATCCCGGCCGCTCTGCAGGGCGCCCCTCGGCGTCCACGCGGGCTCGGCGGGCACGGGGTCTTGGCCAGCTCGGCGAGGATGCTGCTGCCGCCTGGTATGAGGCGGCGGGGTTCGAGGTGTTGGAGCGAAACTGGCGCTGCCGGCAGGGCGAGCTCGACCTGGTAGCCGCCAAGGACGACATTACGGTCTTCTGCGAGGTGAAGACCCGCTCGTCGGATGCCTTTGGAAGCCCTGCGGAGGCGGTGACGGGCACCAAGCGTATGCGGCTTCGCCGGCTCGCCGCGGCCTGGCTCCAGTCGGAGCGCACCGGGCTCCAGGGCAGCCGCCGCGCCCGGGTGGGGACGGTGCGCTTCGACGTGGCATCCGTGATGGTCGAGCCGGAGGGCGGACTCCGGGTGGAGGTCATCGAAGGCGCTTTCTGACCAGAGCGCTCCGCTGTGGGTCCGGGCACGGCGCCGCATCTTGGTAGTCTGCGGCCATGTCAAGCGGCGACGTGGTGCTGGTCGAGAGGGACGCCGGTGTGGTGAGCGTCACGCTCAACCGGCCCGAGCGCAAGAACGCCGCGAACGGTCTCGTGTGGCAGCGGCTGGCGGAGACCTTCCGGGAGGTAGCGGGCCGCAGCTCGGATCGTGTGATGGTGGTCACCGGGGCCGGCGGCGCTTTCTGCTCGGGTGCGGACATCTCCGACCCGAGCGGCGTGGGCGGCGAGCCGGGCGATCCCCACATCGTGAGGATGCGCTTCCTCGGCGAGGTGATGCTTGCGCTGCGCCAGGTCCCGAAGCCGACCATCGCCAAGGTACGCGGCGTCGCGGCAGGGGCGGGGATCAGCCTTGCGCTCGGATGCGATCTGATCGTCGCCTCCGACGGTGCGCGCTTCTCCGAGATATTCGCGAAGAGGGGCCTCTCGCTGGACGGCGGCTCCTCCTGGCTCCTGCCTAGGATGGTCGGGCTCCACCGGGCCAAGGAGCTGGCGTTCTTCGCCGAGATGCTCTCGGCCGAGGAGGCCGCCGGCTTCGGCCTCGTGAACCGCGTGGTGCCCGACGCGGAGCTCGACTCCTTCGTCGACGGCTGGGCGCGGAAGCTCGCGGCTGGTCCCCCGGTCGCGCTCTCCATGACGAAGACGCTGCTCGACAACTCCTTCGCCGTTTCGATGGCTCAGGCGTTGGAGGACGAGGCGCGGTGCCAGGCGGTGAACTTCGCGACGGCGGACACCGGCGAGGCGATGCGAGCCTTCGCCGAGAAGCGCGAGCCGCGCTTCGAGGGACGCTGAACGCGCCGCCGGACTTCCGCGGTCAGGGGATCAGCTCCAGGCCCTCGACGTGGCGCGGACGCACGACGGTGAAGTCCCGTCGGTTCAATGTCGCCACGGTCACCACGTTGAGGTTCTCGGCCACGGTCACCACGCTGGCGTCTACCAGGCCGAGGCTCAGATCTGCGTAGGCCTCGATCAGCTCCGCGCAGCGCTCGTAGTCGGCCGCGGCCAAGTCGATCACTTTGAATTGGCCGGATGAGATGAGACGCAAGAACCGGGCCTCGGAAACCGGACCAAGATTCTGCTCGATCTGCCAGGAGCACTCCGGCACAACCGGAGCCGGCACTCGCAACTCGCCACGGTACTGTCGCAGCAGCATGGCGCATCGCTCATGATCGGCGTCGTCCGCATCCGCGGCCGCCAGCAGCACGCCAGTGTCCACGACGACGGTCACAACTCGGCGGCAGGCCGTCCTTTGGTGACATCCGCCCTGATCTCGCGGTGCCGCCGGCCCAGATCACCCCGCCGCGAGTGGCCGGACCCGATGAACGCCTCCAGCGGGTCGTCCTGGGACAGCCCGGCGGCCAGCAACTCGGTTGACAGTTCGTCCATGCTCAGCCCCCGCCGGGCGGCCTCTGCCCCCAGCCGGCCGGCGAGGTCTTCCGGAACGTGCACAATCGTCGACACTCCATCTAGCCTATGCCGCCGCTTCCCCGGTGGGAAGCTATGCGCCCTGGCGAGGCGATGCGAGCCTTCGCCGAGAAGCGCGAGCCGCGCTTCGAGGGACGCTGAGTTGCTCCCGGCACCGAAGGGCGCAGCAGCGTCTAACCTGTAGCTGTCCGGCCTGACGCTTCGAGCGGGGTCGGGGGGCGCCGACGGGCGGGCGGATCCTCGCCACTGCCGGTGCTCGCAGGTCGGGTCGCCGCCCCTGCCACCCTCGGCCCCCCCGGGGTGTTGCAGCGGGCGGCGGTCCGCGTCCCGGCACCTGCGACGAGGTGGCGCGAATAGGTGATACCACGTAATGCATCCGTAAGATCACGCGTTGCGGTAATGGGGCGGCAGGCGCAAAATGGATGCATGGGGAGTGCGGGGGAGCCAGGCCCGGAGGTGCGCGCATGCGCCACCCGCCAGTGCCGTGACGGCGCTGGCGGGCCTCGGCGCGTCCGGCGGGCAGGGTGTGATGCGACGGCCTGCGGCTTCGGCCTGATCGAGGTGGTGATAGCGGTCGCCCTGTTCATGGTGGTGATCACTCCCGTCGCATACCTGCTGACCAACAGCGGCGGGGTGACGGGCGCCGAGAGGGCGAGGGCCATAGCGACTGCGCTTGCCCACCAGGCTGCCGACGGCCAGGCAGCCCCGCCCGAGGCCGTCGTGTCGGGGATTACCTTCAAGACGACGGCTGTGAGCACCACGGTCTGCCCCGCCGTAGGGCCTAGAGCGGCAGGGAAGGCGGCGGCGAAGCAGGTACCCGTGCCCGTTGCCCAGGAGACGGTGACCGTTACCTGGGGGAAGGGACAGGGAGCCCGGTCGGTCCAGGTCGTCCGCTGGGGGATGGCTGCCTCAGGGAGATCGTGTCCGTGATGGGAGCGATGCCCCGGAGCTCCGAGCCCGCTCGCGACCAGGGCTACAGCCTCGTCGAGATGCTGGTGGCTCTGGCGATGCTGGGCATTTTCGCGGCCATGGCGGCGACCAGCGTCGTCGCGATGAACGGCAGCTCGGTCAGCTCGGCGCGCCTCGGCAACGCAGCGCAGAGCGCGCAGGCGAGCATGGACACCCTCGTGCGCTACCTGCAGGGCGCTGTCGCGCCCGTTGACCTGAGCCAGGGCCAGCTTCAGCTCCCAAACGGCTGCGGCTCTATCCAATCTGCCTTCGTCGCGCTGAGCCCTGCCCCCGCGTCGGGGATTGCGGTCCGGTTCTGCAGTTACGGCGTCTCCAACACCTCGGGCAGCCCCGCTCTCTACACCCTCGACCTCTGCGCGGGCGGGTCCCCGTTTCTCACCCTGAGCGGTCCTCGTGGGACCGTCCCACTCAGCCAGGCAAGAGTCGACTGCTACACGACGCCCTCAGAGGCGGCCCATGTTGCTCCGGTGCCACTCTCGTACGTGGCGTTCTGTGCCACGGCCCCCGCGTTGCCGGCGACGGCGGTCCCGCCTGCGGGTTGCACGACTGAACCTCCTGCCGGCGGGACGGGCGACCCCTACGTGTACGTGTCCCTTTCCGTGAGCGCGAACCGCGTGCGCGGCGCGAGCGGGCCCGGGTCTGCGCCGGCGACGACTATCGCCGAAGCGGTGAACCTGCCGAACCTCTCGGGAGAGCTGTGATGTCGCGACCCGGAGACCGAGTGGGCAGGCCCATACCCGAGGATGGAGCCGCCGGCGGGCGCGCCCGCGACGGGCGCG
>JAJYXW010000035.1 GCA_021801525.1 Actinomycetes bacterium | reverse complement strand
CGGTGCGACAGCGCCCGTCACCGCTTCAGGCTGGGAGCCGGGCAGCAGGCCAGGAAGGCGCTTCGACTCCGTGCCGGCAAGATAGGCGCTTTCTCCGCCCCCTCCGCTCACTCCGATCCCGCTCACTCCGCCGGCAAGGGCGTGGGGATCCCCGCCGAGCAGGTGGGCAAAGCGGTCCTCCTTGTGGCCGGCTCGCCGGGGCAGGCGGAGCACAAGGTCCTCGCGCGTTGCAAGCTGCTCGAGCTCGTGCTCTACATCTGCGACCCCCTCGAAGCCAGCCATGCGCTCGGTGCGAGCGCGCAGCTCGCCGGCAGTCTGGGGTCCGCGCAGCACCAAGACGGCGACGAGAGCGAGCTGGCGCACGTCGAGGCCCAGCAGCTCGTCGAGCACCTGGCGGTAGCGGATCGCCGAGCGGCCATGGGATGGATGGACGAAGCGCACCAGCCGCCTTTCCTTCAGCGACGCCAGGGCCGCTTCGACGAGCGCTTCGTCGTAGCTCACCACAGGGTCGCGGTTGGTCGTCTGGTTGCAGGCGAGCAAGAGCGCGTTGAGCGTGAGTGGGTACTGCTGGGGCGTGGTGAGCTGCTTCTCGGCGAGCGAGCCCACTACCCGGATTTCGACTGGGTCGAGGTCCACCGCGGCGGGTCCCCTCAGGCTCCCGGGGGGATCGCCTGGGTGGTGACGCAGGGTGATGCACCGCAGACGTCGATCACCTTGCCGGTCTCGAGGAAGGTCACGAGCTGGCGCTCAGCAGCCGGCACCGAGCGCGGGATCGTGTCGTGGGGGTCGGGGCCGGCAGACGGTGCCACGTCGCCGGCCGGGGGCGGCAGGACGTTGGTGTCGTACCACAGGTACAGAGCCGCGGGACCCTGGTAGGTGCCCTCCGGAAGCGACAACGTCCCCGCGAAGGGGTGCCCGGGCGAGAGGCCGGCAGGCAGCACCGGGCGGTGCACCCTGGCACCGATCGTGCGTGCCTCGATCTCCGTCGAGACGTTCGCGACTTGGTGGTCTCCGAAGCCCATCTGGAGCAGCACCTGGTGGGTCGGGGTGCCCGGCAGCGGGTGGGTCGTCATGTTCTCGGCGTAGCCGTCCGTCTCGCCCCGGTCCCAGAGCATCTGCAGCAGGTCGAGGATCACCTGCTGCTCGGGCTTGGAGGGGTACGCCTTGTCGAAGAGCACGTAGAAGGCAGCGAAGTCCACGCTTCGCGGTAGGAGGATCGCGTAGTCCATGCTTGGCACCCCGAGCACCGCCCGGCGGATCTGGGTCGAGAGAGCGGTGACCGCTCCCCCCATCAGGCTCCCCTCGGAGTTCCCGTAGTAGACGAGCGGCTTCGAGGTGTCGATCAAGGGAGTGTGCTTGGGCCCAGCGGACTCGAAGGCGGGGTTGGCGGCGAAGCCCTTCGGGCTCGACATCAGGCGCCCGAGGAAGAGAGCGTCGATCATCGACTGCACGAGGCGGTCGGGGATCGTGGCGAATGTGGAGAGGTTCTCGATGATCCCCGCATCGGCAAGCTCGTCGTTGCCGTCGAGGCCCATCCAGTTGGTGGAGCAGTATGCAAGGTCGTAGCGGTTGGCGGTGGTCCGCACGCCAGCCACCTCCAGTTGGGTGGC
Organism: Actinomycetes bacterium; assembly: GCA_021801525.1. GTDB lineage: Bacteria > Actinomycetota > Acidimicrobiia > Acidimicrobiales > JAJYXR01 > JAJYXW01. The sequence goes on along the minus strand of JAJYXW010000035.1, from coordinate 36,156 downwards.
CACGCTGAAGAGCCCCTTGCCGTAGAGGACCGGCCACGCCGGGCGCACCGGCTCACCGGCGGCCGACGGGTTCGGGTCGGCCGAGCGGGGCAGGAGGCAGGAGAACACCGCGTGCTGGACGTTGCCGGGTATCTGGGTCGGCTCTCCGCCCGGACCGAAGTTGAGGACCGAGCCCTGCGGCCCGCCAGGTTTGTTCAGGAAGCTCGGCACGTCGAATGTGCCTATGACCTGCCGGGAGAGTGTCGCGTGCTGCGCAGGCGTGAAGTTGGTGACCGAGGTGACGTGGTAGGCGGGCACACCCGAGCCAAGCTGTCCGAAGGCGGCATTTCGCATGTGGAGCGCCCATCCGGTCAGGTTGGCGGTGCTCTCGACGGTGAAGTCCCATGCGAGGAACATCGCCTTGCGCCCGATCCCTGCTGCCTTCAGCGTCGCGAGAACGTGGTCCTCGTGGCGCACGAGAGCAGCCGCAGCCGCCCCGCCCGACGCGGCCGCCCCCCCGACCGAGACCGCCCCTCCGGACGCGGGCGCCCCACTGACCGAGACCGCCCCTCCGGCCGAGACCTTGGGCTCGGCCGGCGCGGCCGAGACTCCAGGCTCGGGCGCCCCCCCTGTACCCGAGACGATCTTCGCGAAGGTCCCCGACGGGGCTATGGCAGTGCCGGTGCTCGTCTTCAGGTTCCGTAGTGCGACGATGATCCGGTCCCCTTCGGGAAGGTTTGCGGCCGGGTGGATGACGAGCAGCCTGGTGGCGGGGTTCGGGTCCTGGACGTCGAGCTCGGCCCAGTAGGGGAGCCGCTTCATGGTGTTGGCGTCGAGCAGCACGATCGGCGAGCTCGGCTCCAGGGACTTCTCGACGCTGGTGCTGCCGGGGATCCCGGAGGTCGCAAGGTCCAGGCCGGGCACGAAGGCAAGGATGAGCGACCCGGGGCTGAAGCCGTCGTTGCGCTCCCAGGAGGCGGGGTCGACGGGCACGCCGGTAGTGCTGACCGGCATGGCGGCCTGCGGGAAGTCCACCCGCCGGCCCGATGGCATGGAGGGGTCCGGCACCGTGTAGTAGTCGCTCGGGAAGGGCACCATGCACGGGGAGCCCCCGAGAGGATCGCAAGCGGGAGCGCCGGGGATCGACACGCCCCACGCCCGGGGCGTCGCAGCGCGGAAGGGTACCTTCGCAGCCGGTGGCTTAGCAGGGCCTGCCGAGCAGGAGGCCGCTACGAGTGCCGCGGCGGCGATCACCAGGAGCGGGCCCGGCAGCTTCGCTCGTGTCGTGCGGACGGCGCCTGTCCCAGCAGATCGTGTCATAGCGACGACGATACCGGAGAGCCGCTCGACCGTGCGGGGAGCTTGGAGCGGTGGGACACTCTCGGCATGCCGGCTGCAGCCCCAGCGCTCGAGCTCCGCGCCGTGGAGCGGCACTATCGCCGCGGCGAGGAGGTGGTCACTGCTCTCGGCGGTGTGGACCTGAGCGTCCGGCCCGGCGAGCTGTTGGCCGTGCTCGGGAGGAGCGGCTCGGGCAAGTCGACCCTTCTTCACATAGCCGGCGGGCTCGACACCCCCGACTCCGGCACCGTGATGGTCGCCGGGGTGGAGATCTCGGCGATGCCTGCCGCCGCCCGGGCTCGCCTGCGGCGCCGGAGCATCGGCTTCGTGTTCCAGTTCTTCCACCTGCTGCCGTCGCTCAGCGTCTCCGAGAACGTGGAGCTGCCCCTCCTCGTGGAGCGCACGAGAGCCAGCCATGCGAGGGCCAGCCGAGACAGGGCAGCCGCGATGCTCGACGCAGTCGGACTCGCGCATCGCGCCAGGCACCTGCCGGGCGAGCTCTCGGGCGGGGAGATGCAGCGGGTCGCGGTCGCCCGGGCCCTGGTCACGCAGCCCGCGCTCGTGCTCGCGGACGAGCCGACCGGCAACCTCGACTCGGTCACAGGAGCATCGGTTCTCGATCTCCTCACGAGCCACGTGCGCGAGATGGGGGCGGCGCTCGTCATGGCGACTCACGATCCTGCTGCTGCGGCATGCGCCGACAGGGCAGTGGAGCTCTCCGACGGCCGCCTGGCATGAGGGCCCTCAGGCTTCTCTCCCTAAGGCACCTCCGGCGCCATCCTCTGCGCCTCCTCGTAGCGGTGGTGGCAGTCGCGGCGGGCACTTCGCTTGCCGCTTCGGTGGCGATAGTCCGTGCGAGCGTGCCGGCGTCGGTCGCGGAGGTGTCGCGGGCGCTCGCAGGTCCGGCTCCCCTCCGGGTGGTGGGCGCCACGAGCCGCGGCGGGCTCGAGCAGTCCGTCGAAAAAGCCGTCGCCCGCACTCCAGGTGTGAAGCTCGCCCTCGGGATGGTGCAGGCCACGACGCTCGTGGGGCCGGACACGCCCTCCACGCGCGGATCCGAGACGGTGCTGGCCATCGGGCTGGACTGCACCGGCAAGGTCGCCGAGGCGCTTCCTGGTCTGTGCATGGCGCCTGCGGCGCCGTCCGAGCCACCGCTCCCGCCTGCGGCGGGAGGCAGGGTCTCGGCCGGGCCGGGCCTGCCGGCGGAGCCGTCAGCCCCGGCGCAAGGGCCGCATTCGGGTGGGGCGTTACCGGGCGAAGCGCCCCTCGGCCAAGCTCCTCCGGGTTCGATCTACGTCTCGCCGTTCCTCAGCCGGCGCTTTGCCACGGGCACGGGCACGGGCACGAGCACGGCGGGTCGGGCGGGCCGTTCGGTTGGCGCCCCCCGGGATGCGCGTGCCCGGCCGGCGCCTCCGGTGCTCAGGACGGACCTGGGCGTCGTGCCCCTCTCGGGCGCACCGGTCCTGCCCGCCCTCGATCACCTCGACGGCGGCAGGGCCGTTCTCATGCCCCTCGCCGAGTCACAAGCGCTCTTCGACCGCCCTGGCCTCCTCGACGTCGTATACGTCTTGCCGGCCAAGGGAACCTCGATCCGCGTGCTCAGCTCCCGGCTTTCCCGCGTGGTGGGCCGGCAGGACGCGGTGCTCGGCGCGTCTGTCCCGCCGCCGGCCGTGTCGCTCGCCACGGGGTCGTACCTGCCGCTCCTCACGCTCATAGCCCTACTCGCAGCCGCTGTTGCGGGCGTGCTCGTCTACGACGTGGTGGCGCTTTCGCTCCAGGAGCGCCGCCGGCACAACGCAATAGCCGCGGCTCTCGGAGTCCCGAGGCTCCTCCTTGCATCCGGGCCGTTGATAGAGGCCGGGGTCATTGGCGTTGCCGGCGGACTTGGGGGCGTCGCCGCGGGAGCGCTGCTCGCGCGCCCGGTGGTCGCTCCGCTGAGCACCTTCACGAGCTCGCTCGCGGGGGTTCCGATCGGGGTGCACGTTCCCCCTTCCGTCGTGGCAGCGGGTGCGGCGTTCGGTCTGGTGGTGGCCCTCGCGGCTGCCGCGCTTCCGCTTAGGCGCGCGCTCGTGGCAGACGTCGTGGCAGAGCTGTCGGAGCACGCTGCGGACTTGGAGGTGCTGCCGCGTGTCCCGATCCGACGGGGACTTGGTTTCGCCCTGCTCTCCCTCGTTGGGCTCGCCGCCTGCTGGCTGTCACAGCGAGACGGAGGAATATCCGCGTGGCAGCTCTACGCGGGGATAGCCGGGTTCCTCGTGCTCATAGCCGGGCTCGTGCTGGCCGTCGGCGCCTTCACGCCTGCGATTGCCTGGAGCGTGCGACGCTGCGGGCTGCCCCGCCGGGCGATGGCGCGCCTCGGGCTCGCGAACCTCGTGCGCCATCCGGCGAGGAGCGCGGTCATGGCGATAGCGCTGGCGGGGAGCGTGGGGGTCGCTGTGATGACGTCCGGGTTTACGGCATCGGTGCAAGGCGCCATAGCCGGCTCGTTTGCTCCCGCCGGCGAGGGCCGGGTGCGCGTGTCGGCGGGCGCCACCGGGAACGGCATCGACCTCGACTCCAAGGTGCCCCCTTCGGTCCTCGCCCGTCTCGGCAGGCTCCCGGGGGTGGCGGCAGTCGACACCGAGGTGGCGCTGCTCACCGGGAACCGTCCGGGGAACCTTGTCGGCGTGGTCGCGTACACCCACGCGGAGGTGCACGGGCCCGTGCTGCTCGGGACCGCGAACCAGTTGCTCTTCGAGCGCGGCGAGGTGATGATCGGGGCGGGCCTCGCGCGCCGTCGGCACCTGCGCCCTGGCTCTCGAGTGCGCCTCGACACGCCGTCCGGCCTCGCGAGCGTCCCGGTCCAGGGCGTCTGGAACGACGGGGCCTTCGCCGGGTTGGTCGTGACGATGCCGATGGCCGAGCTGGTGCGCCTGTATGGCCCGCAGCCGCCGACCGACGTGCTGTTGGTCCCGGCGCGGGGCAAGTCGCCTGCGAGCCTCGCCGCGGAGGTGCGAAGAGCTCGTCTCGCCCCGTACCTGAGGGTGGCGACCCCGGCCGAGCGTGCGGCCGCGGCCGAGTCGTCGGTCTCGGCTCAGCTCGGTGCGTTCTGGGCGCTCCAGCGGGCTCTCGTCGTGGTGGCCTTCGTCGCGGTGCTATCCACGCTGCTGCTGGCGGGCGTCATGCGCCAGAGGGAGCTCGCGACGCTCGTTGCGGTAGGGCTCGAGCCCAGGCATGTCTTCTCGATGGTGCTCGCGGAAGCTGGTGCCGTCGGGGTGATAGGCGCGCTGCTCGGGATCGGCTTCGGCGCGGCGGGGCTGGCCGGCCTGCTCTGGGTGGCGCCGCTCCTCCTCGGCTACGCGGACCCCTACGTGCTCGACCCTGCCTCGATGTCCCTCTACGCCCTGCTCGGCGTTGCCGTAGCCCTGGTCGCCGGTGCCTGGCCCGCCTGGAGGGCCTCGCGGGTCCCGGTCCTCGACGCCCTCCACGACGATTGAGCGCGCTGAGCGCTACGCCCGCGTTCAGAAGCGTGAATCTCGGCAGCACGAAATAGGAGTAGACAGGGTGCAGCGCGGACTCGATTCACGGGACAGCGCCCGTCTCCTGCTGAGCGAACCTCTGGCGGGCTGCCTGCCTGGACACGCCTAGGGAAACGGCGATCTGGTTCCAGGATCGGCCGTGAGCTCGGGCTACGTGAACGGCCTCCCGGAGCAAGGCCTCGTCTGCCCGAGCGGCTTCCGAGGCGGCTGCGATTGCTCTGAGGTCCGAGGTGTCTTCGGCCTCGGCGCTAGCGGGGTCCAGCTCATCGGCGAGCTGCTCGAAGCGGCGGGCTGCTTCCTCGATCTCGTGGTGGAGGAGATCCCGTTGCGCGGGAGCGGCGCGGCCCGCAGGTCATCTGCGCGTGAGGGAGAGGATGGCGGCTCCGGCGAGGAACGCGAGCAGCCAGGCGCCCCTTTACAACGTGCCCGGTCTACCGCATAATGTGCCCAGATCGTGGTGGGGAGCCACGGCGGTGCCAAGGGGGGCCGAAGGCGAAAGGCGGTTCGGCTCATGTCCCCATGGCGAGTTCGTGCTAGAAGGTTTTCCGGCGCAAGGCGTGTAGTGCTCGTGGGCGGTTGCCTGGGCCTCTTCGCAGGCCTTCTCCAAGCCGAGGTGCCCGCAGGCGCCACTACAACCAGCACTGTCTCTCCCCTCCTCGCGGCTGGCGGAGCTTCGGCCCTCTACGCCGAGCCAGGCGGCTCGCTCCTCGCCTGGGGCCGTGACGGCTATGGCCAGCTCGGGAACGCCACGCATGGCTACGGGAGCGCCACCCCGGTCAGCGTCTCGGGCGTGAGCAACCTCTCGGGGCTTGCCGAGGGCAGCTACTCTTCGCTTGCGCTGTCCTCCACTGGGGCTGTTTACGCCTGGGGAGAGAACTCCTTTGGCATCCTTGGTGCAACGACGCCCACCTATAGCGATGTCCCGGTCGAGGTTCCCGGGCTCTCTGGTGTGAGCGCGATAGCAGCAGGTCAAGCCTTTGGCGTCGCGCTCGAGTCGAACGGAAGCGTCTGGGCGTGGGGGCAAAACACCCTTGGCCAGCTCGGGAACGGCACCACCAGCAACGACGCAACTCCCGAGCAGGTAAGCGGGCTTCCCTCCATAAAGGCGATAGCAGCCGGCGCGGACTTCGCGATCGCGCTGAGCCAGGCTGGCCAGGTCTACGCCTGGGGATATGGCATGGACGGCGAGCTTGGGAACGGCACGACCCCACTAGACTCGCCGAGTCCGGTCGAGGTGAGCGGGCTCTCGGGGGTGAACGCGATAGCTGCCGGCGGCACTCACGCGCTCGCACTGAGAAACGGCAATGTATATGCCTGGGGTGACAACGCCTACGGGCAGCTCGGGAATGCCACGACGACGAGCTCCTCTATCCCGGTCCAAGTGACGAGCCTCGCGAACGTGACAGAGATCGCGGCCGGCAGTGAGCACTCCCTCGCTGTTTCCTCGGGGAGCGTCTATGCCTGGGGGGAAAACTCCTCTGGCCAGCTCGGGAATGCCACGACGACGAGCTCCTCTACCCCGGTGAGCGTATCTGGCCCGAGCGGCGTCATGGGCCTTGCCGCATCTAGTGCGGACTCCTATGCGGTCGGCTCCGACGGGACTCTATGGGCCTGGGGGGACAACACTTACGGCCAGCTGGGCGACGCCTCCTCCTCCGGTAGCGACGTTCCTGTCGAGGTGGTGATAGCTGCCCCGATCACTACGCCCAGCCTCGACCTGCCGCTAAGCCCGGCTGCTCCTTCGGCACCGCATGCGACCGCAGGAGACGCCGAGGCAACGGTCACCTGGCAAGCGGTTCCGCCGCTCGGTAAGTTCCCGATCGTCGCCTACATCGTCACCGCAAGCCCTGGTGGGGCACAAAGAAGTGTCGGAGGCACGAGCACCTCTGCGACCCTTCCCAGTCTCACGAACGGCACCAGCTACACCTTCAGCGTGACCGCGGTGAGCTCGATCCGCTCGAGCACGACGTCTCCCCAGTCGAATGCCGTTACGCCCGCTGCGCCACCTGGATCGCCGACCAACGTAAGTGCTTCCGCTGCGGGACCAACCTCGGCGAGGGTGTCGTGGAGTCCCCCGGGCGATGATGGTGGCATGCCTGTCACGACCTACACCGTGAGCGCATTCCCTGGTGGGCAGACGACCACGGTGGATGCTCCGACGAGCTCCGCGACCGTCACGGGTCTCCAAAACGGCCAGGGCTACACCTTCAGCGTCACCGCTTCGAACACGACGCAAAGCGATCCCGGGGCCGGCGGGACGAGCCCACCCTCGGCACAGTCCAACGGAGTCGTTCTCAGCTACGTCGCGACCGCCGTCTCCACTGGGGCAAACTTCGGCTTGGTGCTTCGCTCGGATGGCAGCGTCTACGGCTGGGGATCGGATGGCTCGGACGAGCTCGGTGTGGGAAACGCTGCCTCGAGTTCCTGCGCGGGCGGCAATTCATACTGCAACCCGACACCCGCGAAGATCCCAGGGCTCTCGGGGATTGTCGCCATCTCCGCGGGTGGGACCAACGCGGTATCAGCGTCCGGTAGCGGTGATTCGGGTTTCGCTCTCGCTCTCGAGTCGAATGGGAACGTCTACGCCTGGGGATCGGATGGCTCGGGCGAGCTCGGCCCGGGTGCGGTCGTCGATCCCCTTGGTTGTGACTGCGCGTCAAGCCCCGTCCAGGTGACCGGCCTAACTGGCGTGAGCGCGATATCCGCGGGAGGCTTCCTGGGAGGCGGCAGCTTTGCGCTCGCGGTCGGGGCGGCAGGCACCGTGTGGGCCTGGGGGTCCAATGCCTTCGGCCAGCTCGGCGTCTCTCCGAGCGCAGTCTCCTCGAACGCGGTGCCGACCGAGGTCGCTGGCCTCGCGGGGATCTCGGTCAGCGCGGTTTCCGCAGGGAACTACTTCGCGCTCGCGCTCGGGGCAAACGGTGACGCCTACGCGTGGGGGGACAACTCCTACGGCGAGCTCGCGAACGGCACCACGACCGGAGTGAACAGCTGCGGTGGCTACTGCAACCCGACACCTGCCCCGGTGAGCGGCATCAGTGGTGTGAGCGCGATTGCTGCAGGGCAGGAAAGCGCGTTCGCGCTCGAGTCGGACGGCACGGCCTATGCGTGGGGGGACAATACCTTCGGCGAGCTCGGGAACGGCACGACGACCGGACCGGCTTGCGGCGGCGGCTGCAATCCGACACCCGAGCCCGTGAGCGACCTCACAGACACCTCGGCGATCGCGGGCGGTGGCAGTGCCGGCGTCGGCTTCGGCCTCGCGCTCGAGTCGAACGGCACGGCCTATGCGTGGGGGGACAACTCCCACGGCGAGCTCGGGAACGGCACTACGACGGGGTCGGCCTGTGGTGGCACCACCTCCGGATACGTCTGCGATCCCACTCCCGCAGCCATTGAATGGGTACCGGGCGTCCCCCAGGGAGTCACTGCCTCCCCCGGAGACTCTTCGGTGAAGCTCACCTGGAGCCCACCTGTCTCCAGCGGCGGTACGACGATCACCGCCTACACCATCACGACGTACCCCGGCGCAGCAACCACGATCGTCCCAGGGACGGCAACAACAGCGACACTGAGCGGGCTCACCAACGGCGACGCCTACCGCTTCACGGTCTCTGCGACGAACGCCGTTGGGGAGGGCATGACCTCGGCACCGACGCCCCCGGTTATGCCCTCGCCTACGAAAGCCTTCACCTACGCGCTACCGGCCGCGACCGCACCGAACTCCGGGCCCAACGCCTGGGAGACCGCACACTTCCAACCGGTCTGCGCGGGGAGCTCCTGGTGCAACAGGGTGTATAGCCATGGTGGGGCACCCGAGGTCACGCCCGAGGTATACCTCATCTTCTGGGGCGGGGACACGCCGACCACCGGCTACGCCGCGACCCAGCTCATCATGCGCCTCCCGGGATCTGCCTATCAGGACATCCTCTCGCAGTACGGGGCCGGCAACCCAACCCTCGCTGGCACCTTCATCGACAACAATGCCCCGCCGTCCTCGATCACCTGGGCCGACGTCGGCGCCGAGGTCGGCTACGCGATCGGGGTGAACGGGTGGCCGACGAACAACCTGAACAACTCCCAGTACATCGTTATGCTCGCCCCAGGCTATGGCGGTGACGCCGCGTCATTGCTCTATGACGCCACGCCGAGCGCCTGTGCTGCACATAACGCCGTCGTAAACGGGGGGAATACCTACGCGCTTTCGCTCATCCCCTGGCCTGGGGACGCACCATTCAATAACGGATGTCTCCCTTATCAGGGCAACAGCGATCAGGTGGCTGCAGCCTTCACCACGATCATCTCCCATGAGTACGCGGAGACCGCCACCGATCCGAATCCATTCACCGGTTGGTTTCTGAACGGTCCCGACTCACAGGCATATGAGATTGGCGACCTCTGTGCATACGGGGGCATCCCCGCGCTCGGAGGTGCCATCTGGGTGCAGTACCTTTGGGACAACGTGAGCCAGTCTTGTGTTGCCGGGGTGGACCAGAGCTACACTTATAGCTACACAAGCGAAGTGAGCCCCAACGGCGGCCAGCCTATGGGTCTCGGTTCTACCTTTCCCGCAAACGTGGAGATCACGAACACGGGGAACTTTCCCTGGGCGGTGGGTGGCGTCGTGAGACTGGGAACCTCCAATCCCCGCAATCGTTGTAGCATACTTGCCAATACGAGCTGGGCTCAGGGAAGCCCCGGGTGCTACAACCGTGTGTTCATCTCGGAGAATGTCACGGACGGTAATACCTGGGAGCCAGTTCGCCCTGGCCAGGTGGCGCTCTTCAGCTTCTCCTTCACCGTGCCAAACTACGCTCCTGGCGGTATCCATTATGAGTACTTCGACCCTGTTGCCGAAGGAATTACGTGGATGTCGACTGACGCCATATATCTCGTAGCTAACGTCGGCTACTATGCCGCTACGTTCGCGGGCGAGAACACGAACCAGAATCCGCCTTCTGCTACCTGGAGCACGCTCCCCGGGCTGGAGCTTCATTCTGCTACTGCCGAGTTCGTGAACACGGGTAACGTCCCCTGGGCCGCATTTCAGAACTTCACCCTCGGCGTGGAGTCGTCCCCAGGTGCCCACGACGGGCCGGCCTCCCCGCTCTACGACGGCTCTTCCAGCGAGGCCGCCGAGCTCGATTCGGAGCCAGCTGGCGCTTGGCCGAACGAAGGGCGCTACGCGGTCCTCACCTCGACCACGTTCCCTGGTGGGAGCTACAACTTCACCTTTGACTTCGTGGCGCCGGTCGTGGTCACGCCGAAGACCTACTACGCCTACTTCACCCCCGTCGTGGAGGGCCTGGAGTGGCTCTCGACCGGCGGGCACTACTTCGTCATCAACGACTCCTAGGTGTGCGATGCGCGTTTGCCGGAAATCAAGCGAGCTCTCTTCCTTGCTCGGAGGGAGTATGTGATGCGCCAGGTGCTCAGGTTCCTCGCCATCGTCGTCGTGGTCAGTGGGCTCGCCTCGGCCGGGAGTCTCCTCGCCTCGGCGGGACGCACGGAGATGCGCGCTCACCCTGTTCGCCTCTCGGAACCAACCACCCTGCCGCCGGTCACGACCGCGACGCTTCCGCCCCTGCCGACGACGATCCTGGCTACGATCCCGACGAGAACCACCTTGGCACCCCAGCCTGGGCGATGGAGCTACAGCACGCTGCCGGCTCTTGCCCTCCCGGGAAGAGAGGAGGTCGAGGGGGTGAGATCTTCGTGCGTGAGCAGGACGTTCTGTATGGTGATTGGCGCGTCCTACGATCCCGCCACGAACTCGTCCTCCAGCGGATTCACCGCCGTGTGGAACGGCGAACGCTGGCAACTCTCGGGTCCTTTTTCTGAAGCGGTAAAGACCGACTCTGCGACCGGCTCTGTCACATATGCCTCCCCCCGGGGCATCTCCTGCACGAGCGCCAGGTTCTGCATGGCGGTCGGACATGTTGAGCCAAGTGGGGTCTGCGACTCGGGAGCAGTGCCAGCGCCGACCCCGCCGACCTCTAGTACCCCACTACGAGGAGGTTGCCAGCCTCCCTCCGCCACGCCGCTCGTATCGCTCTGGGATGGGAGCACGTGGTCGCCCCTTGGATTGCCGACACAGACCCCGGACATTTCTCTCCGAGGTGTCTCGTGCGTAAGCACGAGCTTCTGCTCCGTTGTGGGCCGGACAGGCCAGAGCGTCTCTGCCCCGACTCGTCCGCTCGCTGCCATCTGGAACGGCGCGACCTGGTCCGACACGGTGCTCTCGAGCGCCGGCGGCGGCTCCCTGAGAAGCGTCTCATGCCCGAGCGCCTCGTTTTGCCAGGCGGTCGGCTTCGACGGCAGTGGCCCCGGGACGCTCTATGCCGGCTGGGACGGGACCCGCTGGTCGCTGGAGCAGAGCCCGCAGGGCCTCGTGGGCGGGCTCCTTGGTGTCTCGTGCACCTCGCGGCTCTCTTGCATGGCAGTCAGCACCCTGAGCGAGGTATCGCCCGGCAGCTACCAACGTCCCGCGCGCTGGGCCATGTTCAGTGCTATTTGGAGCGGGATAACGTGGATGCCGGTCCACGGGTCTACCTCCAGCGGATATCAGCCGAATCTCAGGGAAATCTCCTGCCCTAGTGCGACTGCCTGCCTCGCTATCGGCTATATGCAGGGTGCGGATGGAATCGTCGGCCTCATCGAGGCGTGGGACGGTACGACCTGGACGCAACTGTCGCCGCCCGCGACCGTGTCGCCCCCATGGGAATTCGAAGGTGGATCGTGCGCCCCTGGGCCGTCTTGCCTGATATTCGCTCAGAACGACGGCACCACCACGCAAGCGTTCCTCGCGACCCAGTGAGCGTCACACCTAACTTTCCGCACATGCGGCAGCCATTTTACGTCCCCCATCCTTCGGCTCGTTCGACGCGGCGGATCTCGGCACCTTCGAGCTCTACGGCGCCTGGCCGAACGAAGGACGCTACGCGATCCTCCCCTTGACCACGTTCCCTGGTGGGAGCTACAACTTCACCTTCGACTTCGTGGCGCCGGTAGTGGTCACGCCGAAGACCTAATACGCCTACTTCACTCCCGTCGTAGAGGGCCTGGAGTGGCTCTCGACCGGCGGGCACTACTTCGTCATCAACGACTCCTAGGTGTGCGATGCACGTTTGTCGGAAATCAGGCGAGCCCTCTTCCTTGCTCGGAGGGAGTATGTGATGCGCGGGGTGCTCAGGCCCGTGCCAATAGTGATGGCAGTAGGCAGCCTTGCCGCGGCTGGGAGCCTCCTAGGAGGGGCGGGGCGTCCTCATCTCCCCTCGAGCAGCCCTGCACGCCTCCTCGTACGAACACCGCAGGCACCCGCTCCCTCGAAGCTTGGCCTAGGTGCAGTTGCCCACCCGACTGGGCAACCCGTCCTTCCTACGAGCACCAGCCTGCCCCTGTCGAAGCCAGTAGGGGTCCTGCCAGTGCGTGTTGGGTACATGTGCCCAGCCTGGGTCACTACCGGACCAGGCGGTGGTCCCGCAGGGAGCTCGCCACAGACGGTGTATGCAAAGAACTGGGACACGACGGGTCCTGCGGTCACGATCTACCTTGCGCCGGGCGATGGGCTCGACATATGGATGCGCTACGAGGGGGACAGCTTCGGCTCTGTCTATCCGCCGCTCCTCTCCAATGGCAACGTGCTCTGCTCCCTCGGTGCTGGCGTAGGGTCAGGTGGTCCGGGAAACCACCCTCCCACCTGGGAGATCGAATATTTCGCCTTGAAGATCGGAACTGTCGTCATTCGAGCCTTCCTGCCTAGTGGTGCCCCTTGGACGCTCACGGTCATCGTGAGCCATAACCCTCCACCTCCGACAACCACGACGACGAGCCAGCCATCTCCTACAACTACGACGACCGGCCCGCGACCTCCTACAACCACGACGACGAGCCAGCCACCGCGTCATGGACCGTGTGTTTCGAGTCGCTGCCTGCCGTGAGCGTAGGAGGTGGCGCGCACGGGGTTCGATTGCGCGCTCGCTCGTCGTGTAGGGCGTCTGGACCGGGTGAGCACGCTCGGGTTTTCGCCCATGTAACGCCGGCGAACGGCGCTGCGGATCGCGTTCTGGAGGAGATCCCGGGCGCGAGAGCGGGCGGCCCGCAGGTTATCTGCGGGCGAGAGAGAGGATGGCGGCTCCGGCGAGGAACGCGAGCACCGAGCCGCCGAGCAGGCCGGCTCGGGCGGCCGCGAGCAGGTCAGGAGCGCGGGCGAAGGCAAGCGAGGCAGCGAGGAGCGGCACGGTGAAGCCGATCCCCGCCATAGCGGCGCCTCCGGCCAGCTTTCCCCACGTGAGCTCCGAAGGCTTGCGGGCCAGCCCGAGGCGCACGGCGAGCCAGGACGCAGCCGTTATGCCTGCGAGCTTGCCGGCGACCCTGGCCGCGAGGATGCCGCCCAAGGCCGCCGCCACTCCGGGACGGGCGAGGTCGAGCGCGCCGAAGGCCACTCCGGCGTTGGCGAGCGCGAATACCGGCAGTACGAAATAGGCCGATACAGGGTGCAGCGCGGACTCGATCCGTTCCCTGCGGGCTGGCTCGCCGGGGAGGGCGAGCCCCACGGCAACGCCTGCGAGGGCGGGCTCGACGCCTGCTCGCGCGAGGAAGATCCACAGCACGACTCCGAAGGCGAGGTAAGGCCAGACCGAGGCGAGGCCCAGGCGCTTGGAAAGCGCCTCGCGGCGGCCAGAAGGTCGGCGGCGGCCAGAAGGTCGGCGGCGGCCAGAACCGGCGTGGCCGCTCGAAGCGATGTACCGGCCGCCGATCATCGCGGCGACGGCTCCGAGTGCCCCGGCGAGTGCCGTCACGTCGACGTGGCGGGCGTAGAGGGCGCCGAGGAGCACCACCGATCCGATGTCGTCTGCGACGGCAAGGGTGAGCACGAACACCCGGAGGGCGGGGGGGACCCGCCGGCCGAGCAGGGCGAGAGCTCCCAGCGCGAACGCGATGTCGGTCGCGGTGGGCACGCCCCAACCGTGCACAGCGGGGGTGCCTGCTGTGGCGATCGCGTAAACGCAGGCTGCGCCTGCCATCCCACCCGCGGCTGCGAGGAGCGGGAGTGCCGCGTCCCGGGGCCGCCGGAGCACTCCTTCCGAGCGTTCGCGGGCGAGCTCGAGGCCCGCCAGGAGGAAGAAGACGCTCATCAGGCCGTCGTTCACCCAGCCTCGCAGGTCGGCCGGACCAGCGCGCGAGCCCAGCGTGCCGAGAGCCCTGGGTGCGCGCAGCTCCCAGACAGCGGCGAAGCCCGAGTGCCAGGGGCTGTTTGCGAGGACGACCGCAACGAGAGCCGCCAGAGTGAGCGCCAGTCCACCCGCGGCTTCGGTCCGAACGAACGCGGCCAGGAAGGACCGTGTCCGGCGGCTTCTGGGCATCTCGGGGTCGGTCGGCACGGCGGTCCTCCGCGGATTATGGCAGCGTGAGCAGCGCTCACAGCATGTACGGCCGACCAGGCTTCCCGGCGCTCCGTCGCCGAGCATAGCTGTGAGGGCACTGTGGCGGCTGGCTTGCAGGCGCGCCCGCTGTCCGGCCCGGCCCGGGTAGCCTCTTTGCCGTTTGCGCGCGCCGTGCCCTCCGATGCACGTGGATGCGCGTGAAGTTCCCTGCCAGCTCGGACGGAGGTTACGCATCTTGGACAGCCCAGCGTCAGGCTCGAGTCGGAGTGCGAGGGCGAGGAGGCGGGCGACGGTCCGGCGCAGGAGGATCTCGGTGACGCTCGTGGCGTTCCTGGCTGCCGTGGCGATCGTGCTGGCCACCTGCACCGGGGGCTCGGCAGTGCCCTCGGGCAAGCGCGAGCAGGCGGTGGGCCGGAAGGCGACCCTGCCAGCGGCGGGCCGGCTAGGCAAGTCGGGGGCAGCGCCGTCCTCTCCTCCGAGCAGCCTGCTGAGCTCCAAGACCTGGAGCCCGTCTGCGTGGATTGCCTACCTCGAGTCCAAGGTGAAGGGCCAGCCCGGACACCTCCAGCCCGGGTCCAACCCGAGCGTGCTGCCGGGCCCCGTCCTCATAGCCGACCGGAACAACTCGAGGCTGCTTCTCGTCGACCCGAAGGGCAGGATCCTCTGGCAGTTCCCGGCCGCCGGCGACCTGGCTCCGGGCCAGACCTTCCTCTCCCCGGACGACGCGTTCTTCGGGCCGCATGGACGCCACATCATCGCCACGCAGGAGTCCGACTTCGCGATAACCTTGATCTCGCTCCGCACTGGGCACATCACCTGGCGATATGGCCACCCGGGGGTCCCGGGCTCGGGACCGGGCTACGTGGACAACCCCGATGACGCGATGCGGCTTCCGAACGGCAACGTCATCGCGGCCGACATAAAGAACTGCCGGCTGCTGTACCTGTCGCCCTCGGACCCCGCACCAGTACACATATACGGCCTGACCGACCCGTACTGCTACCACCAGCCTCCGTACCGCTTCGGCAGCCCGAACGGCATGTTTCCCATGACGAACGGCAACTGGCTCGTAACGGAGATAAACGGCGACTGGGTGGACCAGATGACACCTGCCGGCAAGATCCTCTGGTCCGTCCACCCCCCGGGCATCAGCTACCCGTCGGACACCAACGAGGTGTCGCCCAACGTGTTCCTCACGGCCGCCTACACCAAGCCCGGTGTGGTGGAGGAGTTCAACTCCTCGGGCCAGCTCCTCTGGCGCTACGCGCCGACCGGGGCAGCCGCGCTGAACCAGCCCTCGCTGGCGCTCCCCCTCCCGAACGGGGACGTCCTGCTGAACGACGACTGGAACGACAGGGTCATAGTCGTGAACCCGAAGACCAACCAGGTGGTCTGGCAGTACGGCGTGACCGGTGTGCCGGGATCTGCTCCCGGGTATCTCTACAAGCCTGACGGCGTCGACCTCGCACCGCCGTATTCTTTGCTCATGACGCACGCAGCGACGATGGGCATACCGCCTTTCCCCGTGCCGCACGGCTGAGCGGGCCGGCAGTATGCGGGTTCTCGTGGTGGAGGACGAGCGCCATCTGTCCGAGGCGCTCCAGAGGGGCCTCGGCGCGGAAGGCTTCGCCGTGGACGTCGCACCGACGGGGACCGACGGGCTGTGGATGGCCCGCGAGCACAGCTACGACGCGATCGTGCTCGACATACTCCTGCCGGGGGCAAACGGCTTCGAAGTGTGCCGGACGCTGCGCTCCGAGGGCAACTGGACCCCCATCTTGATGCTGACGGCCAAGGACGGGGAGCTCGACGAAGCAGAGTCGCTCGACACTGGCGCGGACGACTTCTTGCGCAAGCCCTTCTCCTTCGTGGTCCTCGTCGCGCGCATAAGGGCGCTCATAAGGAGGGGGGCGGTCGAACGCCCGGCGGTCCTGCAGGTCGGCCCGCTGTGGCTCGATCCGTCAGCACACCGATCGTGGATCTCGTGCGGCGTGCCGGAGGGCACCGCAGCCGCGGGCGCCGCTCGCCGCGCTAGGGAGATCGATCTCGCGCTGACGCCGCGGGAGTTCTCGCTGCTCGAGTACCTGATGCGACATTCGGGAACGGCCATCTCGAAGCACGAGCTGCTCGAGCACGTATGGGGCACTGGTTTCGACGGCGACCCGAACGTCGTGGAGGTCTACGTGGGCTACTTGCGTCGGAAGCTCGCCGAGGTGCCCCTGGGCAGCGACAAGGGGGAGAAGCCCTTGCCGCACGGTGTCGTCGTGGAGACGGTCCGGGGGGTTGGCTACAGGCTCGAGGCCCCGGACCAGCCAGACCAACCAGACCAACCAGACCAACCGGAGCGGCCGGAGCAGCCAGAGCAGCCAGAGCAGCCAGAGGTGTCGTGAGGTCGGCGCTGGCGGCGGCCGGGCGGCTTCACCTCGGAGTGCGCGGCCGGTCGGTGGCGGCGGCAGTGGTCGTCGTGGGAGTGGCGATGGCTGCGGGGAGCGCGGCTCTCGTCGTGCTCCTCGACGGTGCGCTCCACGAGCAAGCCGAGACTGCCGCTCGAATCCAGGCTGCCGACATTGCCTCGATCGTGTCGGCCCACCCGCCGGGGAGGTCCTCGGGGCGGATCGTCCTGCCGCAGGCGCAAGCAGGTGTGTACGTCCAGGTGGTCACACCCCGCGGCGCGGTCGTGGCGAGCGACACGCCTGCTCGGTCCGGAGAGGCTCTGATGCCCGGTGCATCGCCCGGGAAGAACGGGACGGTGCGCGTTGTAGGGGCTCTGAGGGGCATCGACGAGGATCCCTATCTGCTCTTCGCCGAGACGATGAGCGCAGCCGCTCGGGTGAGGGGGAGCCGCGCGCCGTGGATCGTCGAGGTGGCCGAGCCGCTCGGATGGCCGGTGCACGTCGAGCACCTGGTGGCCACCGCTCTGGCACTGGGCGTACCGGTTCTCATAGTGCTGGTCGGCGTAGTCGTCTGGTGGCTCTCGGGTAGGGCGCTCGCTCCGGTGGAGGAGATCCGAGCCGAGGTTGCGTCGGTGTCGAGCAGGGACATGGCTCGCCGTGTTGCCGTTCCCCCCGGCCGGGACGTCGTCGCGCGCCTGGCCAGCACGATGAACGCGATGCTTGCGCGCCTGGAGCGCTCTGCCGAGCGCCAGCGACGTTTCACCTCGGATGCCTCGCACGAGCTGAAGAGCCCGCTC
The DNA here is from genome assembly GCA_021801525.1 of Actinomycetes bacterium. Classification (GTDB taxonomy): domain Bacteria; phylum Actinomycetota; class Acidimicrobiia; order Acidimicrobiales; family JAJYXR01; genus JAJYXW01. The sequence goes on along the minus strand of JAJYXW010000035.1, from coordinate 18,748 downwards.
GCGAGCTTGCAGGTCCAGGCGGAAGTCTCCCTGGCGCACCCGGAGACGACGGATTGGCAGCAGGTGGCCGGCGCGATGCTCGACGACCTCCGGCGCTTGGAGCGCCTCGCGAACGACCTGCTGGCCCTCGCCAGGGCGGACGAGGGAGCGCTGGCTGCCGGCGTGCTCGAGCCGGTGGACCTGGCCGGAGCGGCGATGGCAGAGGCGGAGAGGATCGCCCCAGGTGCAGCTACCCGGCCGGGCGGGGCGGTCTCGGTGGACACAAGCGGGGTGCGCGCCGGGCAGGTCATGGCAGATGTGTCCGCCGTGCAGCGGGTGCTCCGCAACCTCGCGGACAACGCGCTGCGCCACGCCAGCTCGCAGATCAGCTTCGGCGTGCGCAGCGACGGTGAAGGAGAGGTCGTGCTCGAGATAGCGGACGACGGGCCGGGGATACGTCCCGAGGACCGCGAGCGAGTGTTCGAGCGCTTCACGCGCTTGGACGAGGCTCGTGCCGCCGGCACGGGCGGCTCTGGTCTCGGCCTTGCGATCGTCCGCCAGATCGTGGACTCCTACGGCGGGTCAGTGACCGTGGTGGACGGCCTCGCCCGGCCCGGCCCGGCGGGTACCGTCCAGGAGAGCGCTGTCCAGGAGAGCGCCGTCCAGGAGAGCGCCGTCCAGGCGGGTGCCCGCGAGGAAGGGGGCAGCGCCGGCACGCCAGGTCGGGGAGCCTGCTTCGTCGTCCGCCTACCGGCCTTGGAAGGTCTCGTTGACTTCGCCGCCGACTGAGCAGGTCGTGGTAGGCGGGATGGCACCTCCGGCCAGGTGCCCGGCGGCGGCACTCCGGGGAGCCGAGGCCGATATTGCGGGTGGAGACCAGCTCCCGGGGACGGGGACCGCGACCATCTGCCCGGCAAGATCCAGGCCTTGGGTCATCAACGCGGTGGCATCAGGCAGTATCAGGTACGCCTCGTAGCCGGCAAGCGATCCGAACCAGTCCATTCCGTCGGCACCGGCCACGGCTAGAGCGGTGGCGAGGGCGTCTGCCATAGCAAGGCTCGGTCCGGTCACCGTGGCCGAGGCGCAGCGGCAGGCCGGCTCGCCGGTGCGCGGGTCGATCAGTATCTCTCCGCGCTCGTAGGTTCCCGAGGTCGCGACTGCCGCGTCCGTCTCGAGGATGCAGGCAAGCGCATGCGGATCCCAGGGATTGCGGATGCCGACCCGCCACTTGCCTCCTTCCTCTGACGTCCCCGGCGCGCCGAACGTCGCGATGTCTCCGCCGACGTCCAGCATCGCCCCGGTCAGGAGGGAGCAGCCGTGCCGATCTGCACCTTGGAGCTCGGGGCCTGCGGATCCTGGGTTCGCGGGTCCTGAGTCCGCGGGTCCCGGGTTCGGGGGTCCAGGGGCCGCGGATCCCGGGTTCGGGCGTCCCGGGTTCAGCGTGGCGTTCTCGAGCACGGCGAGGGCATGCTCGACGGCCCATCCCTTCACCAATCCGGTCGGGTCGAGCCCGCCCGGCATTGCCCACGGGTCGAACCAGCCGCGTGACGCCTCACGGGCGAACTCGCACAGTGCCAGCACTTCGGCGACCTCCGGCGGCATCTCGGCCATCGAGGCATTTCCGCGGCGCAGGCGGCTCATCGGACTCGCGGGGTCCCAGGTGCTGAAGACGGCGTCGGCCCTGTGCAGGGCGTAGCACGCCTCGCCCAGCGCAGCGCGCAGCTCTCCGTCCACGCCCGCCGCCGGAATCACCTCCTTGGACTCGCCGGCACAGGGGGCTGCGAACAGCGTGAAGGATGCCATCGTTCCCATGACGGGCTCCACGTGCACCAACGTAGGCTCGGCACGTTGATGGCGGCTCACTTGAAGTGCAGCTTGTTCAGAGCGCTCTGGAGCGACATGGCATAGGCCTCGCTCGTGTACGTGGCGCCCGACACTCCGTTGATCCGGGCGCTCTGCAGGGAGAGCACCTGCGAGCGGAGCATGGGGATCACCTGCTGGGCGATGCTCCCGGAGTACGAGTCTGCGACCTGGATGGTCGGCACGGACACCTGGGTGATCCTGTTGCCGGCGACGGTGACCTTTACTGCGAGGAGGCCGTAGCCGTATTGCTCTTTCGCCCCTATGGCGCTTTGCGGGGCTGCCTGGGAGCCGCCTGCCTGGGAACCGCCTGCCTGGGAGCCGCCTGCCTGGCCCTGGCTCGGGTTTGTGCCGCCACCTGATGCCGGGGTGCTGACCGTTCCCTTGGACCCGAGCCCGCCACCCGACCCCGAAGCTGGGGCCGGTGAGCCAGCCAGCCCCGGCGCTCGCGTCGCGGAGTGGAAGCCGACGACACCGGCGAGGCCTGCTATCGCACCCACCAGCGCCACGGGTGCTCTCTTTATCTTTATCGATCTGATCTTCATGGGAGTCAAAGGCTGAAAGCCTCGTGGTGGACAGCCTCGGGCGCTACGCCGAGACGCCGGGCGATACCCACGACGCTCTCGACGAAGCCCTCCGGCCCGCAGACGTAGAGGTCGCGTTTTGCGATGTCGGGCACGAGTGAGCGCAGCGCCGCCTCGTCGAAGCTCACCTCGTCGCGCGATCCGACGACTTCGTGGAGCTCGCCTCGCTTGTGCTTGACGAGCGTGGCCAGCTCCGAGTGGAAAACGAGGTCCGCCGGGCGCGAGGCGCGGACGATCACGACCGGGTGCGCCCCCCCGGGGCCTCCGGGGAGGTCTTCGAGCAGGGCCCTGAGGGCGGTCACTCCGATCCCGGCCGCGACGAGTGCAGCCAGCTTGTGGTGCTGGACGTGGCGGGTGAAGGCGCCGTAGGGACCCTCCACCATCACACGGGTGCCAGGGTGCAGCTTGGCCAGCGCGCCCGAGTGGTCCCCCACCTCCTTCACCGTGAGACGGATGTAGGGAGAGCGGGGCAGGGCGGAGATCGAGTAAGGGTGGGCCTGCCACCAGATTCCCCGTGCCAGGAACCGCCAGAGCATGAACTGGCCGCCGGACACGGCCAGCCGGTCGAGGTCCCGCCCCGAGCAGACGATCGACGTGACGCCGGGGGCCTCCCGGCGGACCTCGACCACCTTCAGGCGGTGCCGGTAGCTCCGCAGGAGCGGGAGGCCGACGCGGTACGCGAGCACCAGGCCCGCCGTTGCCAGCCACACGACGATCCAGACGGCTCTGGCGAGCGGGTGGCCTACGAAGGAGGGGCCGAGGGCGATCTCGTGGAGGAAGGCGAGGGCGAGGGCTAGGTACATCCACAGGTGGATAGTCCACCAGACCTCCCTGCGCAGGCGGGCGCGGAGCGCTCTGATCGACAGGACGCCTATCACCACCATGATCCCGAACGCGACGATCGCCTCGGCCATGTCGGGGTAGGAGCTCAGGAACGTCCCGAGCTGGTGGAGGGCCCCGGACTTGTCGGCTTGCGCGTAGCCGATGGTCGTGAGCACCACGTGCGCGCCTATGAGGCTGAGCGGCCAGGGGGAGAGCCTTCGATGCCACCGCACCAGGCGGTCCTGGCCCACCGAACGCTCCACGGCGGGTATCCGGCTCACGAGCACCACCATCACCAGCGCCAGGTAGGTGCCGGCCATGGCCGTGAGGTTGCCGAGGAAGATGGCTATGCCGCCAGCGGCCACGAGCTCGCTGCGGGTCTCCGCAATTAGAGCGAGCCCGATCGTGGCACCGAGGCCGATACCGGCGATGACGACCGCTGTGTCAACAACCCATGGCCGGGGCGGCTTCTGGGTTACCATCGAGGCTGGAGCGCGGGTCTTCCGCCTGTCCGTCCCCTGGGCGGACGGATCGAAGGCGCTGCGTAGGGCGTGGGTAGTAGGTGCGATGCGTGGAGGATACGCAGCCGCTGCTGAGCCCCCGCTGAGAGCAGGCATCACGGATGCTGTGATCCGACCTGGAGCCCTCAACGGTTCCACAGCTTCGCGGCGCTACGCTTGCGTCCCCGTGAGCCCACTCGACGAACCTGCCGCGGCACGCGGCCAGATGGTGCCAGGTACCGCAACCGGAACCGGAACCGGGCCAGGAGGCGAACGCGCGCCGGAAGCGACCGGTGTCGATGTTCGCCACGCCGGCTACGCGCGCCGCTGGGGGAAGCGCACCTCGACGTGGGACCACCACGTGAGCTCTGCCCCTGGGTTCGCGGCTGTGCGTGAGGCGTTGCTCCGGGTGGCCGGTTGCCGCCGGGAGGACGACGTCATCGACCTGGGGGCTGGCACGGGCTTCGTGACCCTGGCCGTGGCCCCAAAGGTGTCGAGCGTCCTGGCGGTCGACTTCGCACCTCCGATGCTCGAGGCCCTGGCTGAGCAGGCCGAGAGAGTCGGAGCGACCAACGTGTCGACCCTGCAGGCCGACCTGGCTGTCCTCGACCGACCGGCCGGGAGCCTCGACCTCGTGGTGTCGAGCTACGCGCTGCACCATCTCGAGGACGTGGACAAGAGGCGCCTCGTGGAGCGCACCTACGCGTGGCTCCGGCCCGGTGGGCGCATCGTGGTCGCCGACATGATGTTCGGCCGCGGGCTCTCCCAGCGCGACAGGCAGATCCTCCGCTCCAAGATCGCCGTGCTCGCTCGCAAGGGGCCTGGTGGCCTGTGGCGCATCGCGAAGAACGCCGTGCGCTTCGGCCTGAGACGCGGAGGGGAGCTGCCTGCCACGCCCGAGTTCTGGCAGGACGCGCTGGTTGCTGCCGGCTTCACCGAGGTGCGCTTCGAGCCGGTGGTCGCGGAAGCCGGCGTCGTCTCGGGCCTGAAGCCGCCTGCCCGCTGAAGAGTCCCACCGCTGAAGCAGGGAGAGGGAGGAACAGGTCACCAGCACGCGAGCTGGTGACCGCGTCGGCTACCACCGTCTCGCTCGCTGGACCATACCTGCTGTCGCGTGCGTGCCGCCGCCACCGACAGACGAGATGACCTCGAACGGGGCAGCGCGTTTGCAACACACCCTGCTATCATTGATGCCATCGTGGAACGCATCATGGTTCAGGTGGAACAGGAGTCGCTCGAGGCGCTTGATGAGGTGGCAGCGAAGCGTGGCGTGTCGCGTTCGGCTGTCGTGCGCGACTTCCTGTGCGGTGCACTTGCAGAGGAACGGCGGAAGTCCGAGCTTGCGCACGTGGTGAACGTGCTTGGACGATTCCCGACGGACGACGACGTCGTCGTGCCCGCCCTCGCCCGGCGATCCGCTTGGCCGCAGTGATGCGCCGTGGTGAGCTCCGCTATGCGGACCTGGGCGGACGTTTCGGACGGCGCCCCGTCTTGGTGCTGACGGCGAGCGAGATCGTCCCGGTGCTGAGCGCGATAACCTGTGCGCCGATCACGACATCGCTGCGCGACATTCCCACCCGGGTCCCGTTGGGTCACCTCGAGGGCCTGTCCGAGCCGAGTGAAGCGGTGTGCGACGCTCTCGCAACCATTCCGAAAGAGGACATCGACACCGCTTCACTCGGCTCCATGTCCGAGGCACGGATGGCCGAGGTCGACCGAGCGATAGCCCGTGCCCTCGATATCCGCCGCGCCAACCTGATCTCCTGACCTGGACGCGCCGTTGCATCCGAGTGAGCATTGGCGATCCTTGTCCCAAATGCGCCGTTGTAGGTGAGTGAGCGAGAGTTAGCACTCGCGCTGCAGCCCAGCCGCCAGCCCAGCCGGCCAGTGTCAGCGGATGTCCACCACGCATGTGTGGCCGAGCTTCTCGTGCCAAGCCTGCCGGCGGCGGTCCCACAACGGCGACAGGACGTTGAGCACGCCGGGCACGAGGAAGAGCGCGAAAAGCAGGTCGAACACGAAGCGCCGCACCAAGGCACGCCAGGCTCCGATCGGACCGCCGGTGTAGAGGTCGCGGGTCGCGATTCCGAGGAGAGCCTTCCCGGCCGTCTGGCCGCGCACCGACCCGTCGAGGAATGCGAAGTAGCCGAGGCCGATGACTGCGGCAAGGGCGAGCTCCACTCCCGTAGTGCTGCTCCCCACGATTCCCAGCACTATCGACACCACGATGTTCAAGATCACGATGTCGATCACGTAAGCGAGCGCCCGCTTCCACCAGGCAGCCATCGGGCGACCCAGCGGGTCCACCGGCCGGCCCTGCTGCGGCCCCGGGTAGTTACGCTGCGCAGCCGAGTAGCGACTGTACGGGTTGTAGGGGTCGTATGGCCCGCCGGATCCCCCGTAGGGGCCCTGGTAGCCGTAGGGCTCGGGGAGATCCCCTTCAGGCAGGTCGGGCGGCTCTGCAGGCCCCGTCAGCTCAGACATCCCTCTACGCCTCCGATCGTCGGGGGTCGAGGCAATCTTAGCGGTCTCGACGCTCGAGCCGGGCGCGCCGGCGGCATTGCTGCTTCGCACACGACGACCCATTTGGGAGAGAATCTGGGACCATGGACAGGAGTATGCCTGCATGAACTGGGTCGACATCCTTCTTCTCGTGCTCGTCGCGGTCTCGGCGGTCCACGGGCTGCGCCTCGGCGCTGCAGTGCAGGTCCTGTCATTCGGGGGGTTCTGGCTGGGGCTCCTCGTCGGGGCTCTTCTGGTTCCTCCGCTCGCTGCCCTCGTCCACAGCCATCTCACGAAGTCGATCATCGTCGTGGTGGTGCTCTTCGGGCCGGCAATGCTTCTAGGTGGTGCCGGGCGCTACCTCGGAGCACGATCGGGGCTCGCGCTCAGGCGCATCAAGCTTGGCCCGCTCGACTCCACGCTAGGCGTCGGCGTGGCGGTGATAGCCACGTTGCTGGCGGCTTGGCTGGCCGCGAACCTGCTGGTGAACAGCCGCTTCACCACGCTCGACGCGGCTGTCAGCCAGTCGCGCATCATAAGGACGCTCGACAGCGTCATCCCCTTCAGGCCCTCGATCATCTTCTCCAGGATCGAGGGGTTCCTCACCTCCGAAGGCTTCCCGGTGGTCTTCTCGGGCATACCGCCCCAGACGGCGGGACCCGTCGCGCTCCCCACGAACGCTGCAATACGCTCGGCGGTCGTGGACGCAGGACCGTCCACGGTTCAGATCGTCGGCCAGGGATGCGGGGTTATCCAGGAGGGTTCGGGTTTCGTGGTGGCTCCGGGGATTGTGGTGACGAACGCCCACGTGGTTGCCGGCATCAAGCACCCGGTCGTGATCGACCGGTCCGGGCGCCACGCCACGGTCACCATCCTCTACGACCCCAGGCTCGACGTGGCCGTGCTCCGGGTCCCTGGGCTTGCGGACCCCTCGCTGCGCCTCGACTCCTCCCTCGTGGCGCGGGGGACCCAGGCGGTGTGGCTCGGGTACCCCGGCGGCGGCCCCTTCACCTACGGGCCGGCCGGCGTCATGGCGGCCTTCGACGCGACCGGCCTCGACATATACGGCAACGCCCAGGTGACTCGCGAGATCTACGAGCTCGACGCCATCATCCGCCCTGGCAACTCGGGTGGCCCGCTCGTGCTGCCCGACGGTGAGGTGGTCGGCGTCGTCTTCGCCCGCTCCACCACCAACTCCAACGTCGGATACGCGCTCTCGAGCCCGGCAGTGCTCAGTGAGGTACAGAAAGCGGAGACCTCGGGCTCTCCCACGAGCGACGGCGCTTGCATCAACTGAGCTGCGCAGGCGACAGAGCAGGCAGGCGCTGCCGGGTCTGACCGCAGACCGGGAGGGCGCCCTGGTAAGAATGGGGCCGTGGCGCTTCGTATAGAGGACTACGGGATCATCGGCGACACCCACACGGCAGCGCTGGTGGGGATCGACGGCTCGATCGACTGGCTCTGCCTTCCCCGCTTCGACTCCGACGCGTGCTTCGCCAAGCTGCTCGGCGACGGCTCGAACGGCTACTGGCGCATAGCGCCTTCGGCCGTTTTCGCAGCAGGCCAGAGTGCCGCTGCAAGTACCGGCTCGGGCTCCGGGCGTGCCGCGAGGAGGAGCTACCGGGGCGACACGCTCGTCTTGGAGACCGAGTTCGACACGCCCGAGGGGACCGTGCGCGTCGTCGACTGCATGCCCATTCGCGAGACCCACCCGGAGGTGGTCCGGATGGTGGTGGGAGTGCGCGGCCGGGTGCCGGTGAGGATGGAGCTGGCCGTGCGCTTCGGCTTCGGGCGCGTCGTCCCCTGGGTCAGGCGGCTCGACGGCCTGTTGAGCGCTGTGGCGGGGCCGGACGGCCTGGTGCTGTGGACCCCGGTGCATACCAGGGGCGAGGACATGCGCACGGTAGCGGATTTCACCGTTTCCGAAGGCGAGCACATACCCTTCGTGCTCACCTGGTTCTCGCCGAGCGAGGACCCGCCTCGCCCGACCGATGCTCGCTACGCCATCGAGGACACGGAGCAGTGGTGGAACGAATGGGCTGCGGAGTGCACCTTCGAGGGCGAGTGGCGCGATGCCGTGGTGCGGTCGCTCGTCACGCTGAAGGCGCTCACCTACCAACCGACTGGCGGGATCGTGGCGGCGGCCACCACCTCGCTGCCCGAATCCCTCGGCGGGGGCCGCAACTGGGACTACCGCTACTGCTGGTTGCGCGACGCCACCCTCACGCTCGAGGCGCTCATGCGCGGCGGCTACCACCAGGAGGCGATCGAGTGGCGTGACTGGCTGCTGCGAGCCGTGGCGGGAGACCCGAAGGACCTCCAGATCATGTACGGCCCAGCGGGAGAGCGACGCCTCGAGGAGTGGGAGGTGCCCTGGCTCACCGGCTACGAGGGCTCCTCACCCGTGCGCATCGGCAACGCAGCCGCGGGCCAGTTCCAGCTCGACGTCTACGGCGAGGTGATGTCTGCCCTCTACGAAGCCTGCAAGGTGGGAGACGAGGTGACCGATCCGGCCTGGGACCTCCAGTGCGCGCTCATGGACTTCCTCGAGTCGGGCTGGGCGGAGCCAGACGATGGCATCTGGGAGGTGCGCGGGCCGAGGAGGCACTTCACGCACTCCAAGGTTATGGCGTGGGTGGCGGTGGACCGCGCAGTCCGCACGGTCGAGGAGTGCAACCTGGATGGACCTGTCGACCGCTGGAGAGCGCTCCGCAGCCAGATCCACGACGAGGTCTGCTCCAAGGGCTACAACTCCGACGTCGGCGCCTTCACCCAGTACTACGGGGCGACCGAGCTCGACGCGAGCGTGCTGATGATCCCCCTCGTCGGCTTCCTGCCCGCCGGCGACGAAAGGGTTCGCTCCACCGTGGAGGCCATCGAGCGCGACCTGACGGAGGACGGCTTCGTCCTTCGCTACAAGGCGGCCGATGCTCATGACGTCGACGGCCTGGCCGGCAGGGAGGGTGCGTTCCTCGCCTGCTCGTTCTGGCTGGCCGACTGCCTGGAGCTGATAGGCCGCCACGACGACGCCCGGGTGCTGTTCGAGAAGCTGCTGTCCCTTCGCAACGACCTAGGCCTCCTCGCTGAGGAGTACGACGCGCTCTCCGGGCGCCAGGTCGGCAACTTCCCCCAGGCCTTCTCCCATGTGTCGCTCGTGAACGCGGCGTACAACCTGAGCGGGCACCCCTTCGAGCTGGCGCAGGAGACGATGCCGCTCCTGCGAAGGGCGATGGCGCGGGGCCGGGCCCGTTCCAAGCACGGCGCGCCCTGGAACGTGATGCACGGCCGTGTGGCCGGTTCGGCCGCCTCGGCGGGAAAGTCCGTTTCGCACATCCGACGACGCAAGGAGCCACACTCGTGAAGGCACTGACGGTAGTTCCGGGCAAGGCCGGCTCGGCCCGCCTCGATGATGTCGACGACCCGCCGGCGTCCGACGGTCCGGTCCTCGTCGAGACCCTCGCCGTCGGCGTGTGCGGCACCGACGCCGAGATCGTCTCGGGAGCCTACGGGTGGGCTCCGCCGGGCAGGGAGCGCCTTGTGCTTGGCCACGAGTCGCTCGGGCGCGTGGTGGAGGCACCCGCGGGCTCGGGCTTCGAGGCCGGCGACCTGGTGGTCGGGATCGTAAGGCGTCCCGACCCGGTGCCGTGCGCGAACTGCGCGGTGGGCGAATGGGATTTCTGCCGCAACGGCCGCTACACCGAGCGGGGGATCAAGGAGCACGACGGGTACTGCTCGGAGCGCTACCGCATCACGCCCGATTACCTCGTGAAGGTGGACCCTGCTCTCGGGGTTCTGGGCGTATTGCTCGAGCCGGCGAGCGTAGTGGCCAAGGCGTGGGAGCAAGTCGAGCGCATAGGCGCTCGGGCGCATTTCGCACCCGAGCGTGCAGTCGTCACGGGTGCCGGGCCCATCGGCCTGCTGGCAGCCCTCATAGGAGTCCAGCGCGGGATCGAGGTACACGTCATCGACCAGGTGGCGAGCGGCCTGAAGCCCGACCTGGTGGCTGCCCTCGGAGCCACTTACCACACCGGGGCGATCGAGGATGCCTGCGACGCGCCCGACGTGGTCGTCGAGTGCACCGGCGTCGGCTCCCTGGTTTTCGACGCCATGGAGCACCTCGCTCCGGGGGGCGTGGTGTGCCTGACCGGCGTGTCGTCCGGGGGCCACAGCATCGGGGTAGACGCTGGCCTCCTCAACCGTTCGATGGTGCTCGAGAACGAAGCGGTAGTCGGCTCTGTGAACGCGAACCGCCGGCACTACGAGGCAGGAGCTGCTGCACTGGCCAAGGCGGACGCGGGGTGGCTCGGTCGGCTGGTATCGCGGCGGGTGCCCCTGGAGAGCTGGTCGGAGGCACTCGACCGCAAGCCCGACGACGTGAAGGTGGTGATAGAGGTTGGCTCCTGAGGACCCAGGCACGCATACGCACACTTCTGGCCCAGGCACGCATACGCACGCTGGGGGACCAGGCGGGCACACGCACGCTGCGGGCGGGGGTGCCCCAGATCTTGCTCCGCGCACCCGCAGCATCGCACCCGGCGTCGTGGAAATAGACACTCTCCTCGGGGGTTGGGAGCACGTGACGGCGGGCTACCTGATCGAGGGCCCGGCTCCGGTGCTCGTCGAGACGGGCAGCCAGAGCTCCCTGCGCCCGCTGCTCGCGGCGCTCGAGTCGCTCGGCGTCGGGCCAGCGGACTTGGCCGGAGTTGCTGTGACCCACATCCATCTCGACCACGCAGGCGCCGTGGGCGACGTGGCAAAGGCGTTCCCTGGCGCCACGGTCTACGTGCACGAGAAGGGCGCGCGCCACCTGGCGGACCCGACCCGGCTCGTCGACTCTGCCGCCCGGGTGTACGGCCCGCTCCTCGATTCGCTCTACGGGCGCCTGGAGCCCACGGCTCCCGAGCGCCTTCACGTGCTCCATGACGGCGAGGAGGTGGTGATAGGCCCCGGCAGGGTGCTCGTGGCGGTCGACTCTCCCGGGCACGCCAAGCACCACGTGGCGCTGCACGACTCTGGGAGTGGCATCCTATTCGCAGGGGACGCGGCGGGGGTGCGACTGCCCGACGCTGGGGTGCTGCGGCCCGCTACGCCGCCGCCCGACTTCGATCTCGATCTGGCCCTTGGCTCCCTTGCCCGTTTCGGCGAGCGCCGGCCCCAGGGAATAGCCCTTGCTCACTACGGATTGCTCTCTGACCCCGAGGCGCTCCTCGCGGAGGCTGAGGAGGCGCTCCGGCGCTGGGCGGAGGTGGCGCTCGCGGCATGGCGGGCCGGGGACGACATAGCGGACGCCTTCGAGAAGGCGTTCGCTTCCGATCTCTCCGCGGTGGACCCTGCGAACAGGGAGAAGTTGGAGACGCTGAACGGAGTCCACTCGAATGCCGCCGGATTCAGGCGTTGGCTCGAGACGAGCGACGCTGGCCGCAGCGCCGGCGATGGACCGAGCGGCGCCGAAGGACCGGGCGGCTTTTCGGTCAGTCCGCGACAAGCACCGCCGGGGAGATCGTGACGGGAAACGGCTCGGCAAGCTCGACGCACTCCGTGCCGGCGATAGCGGCCACCTCGGCGTAGCTGCCATCGACGAGGCGGAGCACGATCACCGACGGGACGTCGGGGTCCACGACCCAGTAGCTAGGGCAGCCCGCACGGGCGTAGAGCTCGCGCTTGCGCACAAGGTCCATGCCTCGGTTCTGCGACAGTACCTCGATCACGAGCAATGGCGTGCCCTCGACGGCGTAGTCCCCGAGAGCGGTGCGCTCGACCACCACCACGTCGGGCTCGGGCACTTGACCCGGCTCGATGCGCCATGCGGGGGCCGAGATGACTTCGACGCCGGCCGGGGCGGCAGCGGCGAGCACCCGGACAAGGCGATCGGCGATTCGTTGGTGTCGCCAGCTCGGGGCGGCGTTCACAACGAGCGCTCCATCAATGACCTCGTAGCGAAGCCCGTCGTCGGGCAGCGCGAGCAGGTCGTCGAAGTCGAACGACCTGGTCGGATGGGCAGCATAGGCCACTCACCCAGGATACCCGACTCGGAGAGAGGCTCTCGTCGGCACGGGTCGTTTCCGGGGTGGCCCGGACAACGGGCCGGATGGCATGATTGGCGACCGTGCTACGCCTTCGACACCTCCTCTCGTTTGCCGTGTTCTCACTCGTAGTTGCAGCCTGCGGTGGCCTGCCTGCTGTCCCGAGCGTCGGGCACGGCCGGCCGTCCCCTTCTCCGAGCGCGCCGGTGGGCGCCGTGGTGCACCTGAACTACGAGAGCTTCGAGCCGGCCGTGGTGAGGATCCACGCGGGCCAGTCCGTGGAGTGGGTCTGGGGCATACCGCCGGTACCCGACAACGTGGACATCCCGGGCGTGGCATCGAGCCCGGCGATGCAGAGCGGGGTCTGGTACCACACCTTCAGAGTGCCGGGCACCTATCACTATCGCTCGGACTTCCACCAGCGCATGCGCGCCACGGTGGTCGTGGCGCCCTGACGGGGGGGCTTCCTGAGCCGGTGGCGCTCCGGCGCCGAGGCGGCTTCGCATGGGAGGCATCCGCGTATCGGTGGTGCCCTCGCGTCGGTGGTGCCCTCGCGTCGGTGGTGCCCTGACATAGTCGCAGCCGGCCGTTAGGCTCGATTCTCGTCGCGCCGGCGAGGGGGACGTCCAGCCTGCTGCGGCGATGCTCCAGAGGAAAGGAAGTGCCGATATGACCGGTCGTTCGCTCCCATTGTCGCTGCCATCGGAGGACAAGCCGTCAGAGGTCCAGCGTGCGAGTCTCGTGGGCCGTTCGCTGCGCCTGGTGGCGGGGCTCGGGGCTGTTGCGCTCCTCGCTGCGGCGTGCAGCAGCACACCCAGCACGCCGAGTGCGCTGAAGACGTCGAAGAGCGCGGCCAAGGTGAAGACGGCTGCTGCAACTGTCGTGGTGAAGACCGGCACTGCCACGGTCTCCGGCAAGTCCGAGACCGTCCTCACGGACTCGGCAGGCCTCACCCTCTACTACTTCACTCCCGACACCTCTACCGCAGCCAAGTGCACAGCGAGCTTCAAGCTTCCGAACGGTCAGCCGTGCACCACCGTGTGGCCGCCGCTGCTGCTTTCTACAGGTAGCCCGGGAGCGTCGACGTCGCTGACTGGCACGCTCAGCACAGCTAGCGACGGCAACGGGCGCCAGGTCGAGTACAACGGGCATCCCCTCTACCTATTCTCCGGGGACACCGCTCCCGGCCAGGCCAAGGGCAACGGCCTGCTTGGCAAGTGGTGGGTAGCCACCCCGTCGCTCGCAGCGTCGAGCGCGTACGGGTCTAGCACGGGCGCGTATGGGTCGAGCTCAGGCGCGTATGGATCGAGCACGTCCAGCGGCTCGAGCGGCTCCTATGGCAGCTCGTCATCCACCAAGAGCAGCTCCTCGGGGGGCTCTGGCTCCTCTTCTTCGGGAGGCTGGGCCGGCTGAGCCGTCCCTGGCAGCTGGAGCTTGCCGCCGGCCCTTCTCGCGCGACGGAGTCGTGGAGAGCGCCAGGCGCGCCGGCGCGGTGGTCGCGGCTCTCGACAGCGCGGCTTTCCTCGAGGCCTCCAGGCGCTTTGCTCGGCAGGTCGAACGCCGGTCTGCTCCGGGCGGGCGCTCTCCCGGAGAAGTGCTCTTGGACTTGCTGGATTTTGCTGACGAGGTTCGCCGTTCGCGACCGTCGAGAGATCGCTCCGCGGTGGGGCGCCCTCGGTTGTCCTATCCGGTCCTGGCCGAGCTCTCGCGGCGGTAGAGCGCGATGGGCAGGTCCGGCTCGACTGGGATCGCGCTCCGGTTGCGTGCCCGGCTGGGCGACCGCCTCGTAGCCGGCTCGAGCGGTGGTGCCGCGGGCAGCGATTGAGCCCAGTCAGCGTGCGGCATGTGTGCGCAGCCAGCGCGCGCGGCACGTGTGCGCGGCGCGTGTGCGCAGCGCGTGAGTATGGTCTATCCGGTGCCATCCGCGACCCTTGCCAAGCCGGAGGCGACTGGCCCGACTGGCCCGGACCGGCTTTCCACCGCAATCGGCAGCCTCGAGGTCACGTTCGTCGCCGGTGACCCCCCCCGCTCGGGAGCCTTCTTCTGCTACCGGCGCCCAGGTGGCCACGATGCCAGAGGTGACGAGCGGTTCCAGGGTGGCCAGCACGTTTCAGAGGAGCTGCTGCTCGACACCGAGGTGGAAGTCGTCTTACCCGCGGGGTTGGCGGTCCGCAGGCGCAAGGTCGCGGCAAGGCGCCTGGGCGTCATAGAGGCGATCGGCGCCCTGCGCGCCGTGGAGAGCGCAGCGGGGGCAGTCGGCGGATCGGCCAACGTCTCGGTCAGCGCGTCGCTCAGCGCGCTCTGCTGGTCCCGGGCGCTCACCACCGGCCTGGTGCTCATCTCCCGAGGGCGCCTGTACCCGACGGTGAGCAATGCGGGCTACGACGCTTGGTCCGTCGGCCCGCTCGACCCCGCGGACCGGCACCTGCTCGACGAGCTCTCGGCTGCCTTCCCGCCTGCAGCCCACCCCATGGCGTTGCCCGGCTCGGCGCCCATCGCGGTGGCTTCGCCGTCACAGCTCATCCGTGCGATGTGGGACGCGCTGGCGGACACCCTCGTGCGTAGCGCAGGTGCGCCGCTCGCCGCGGGCAGCGAGCTGTTCGCAGCCTGGGCGCCCCAGCCCGCCGGGGCGCTGCGCTCTTGGCTCGACGACGCCTCCTCTGGCTTCGAAGGGGGCGCCGACGTGTCGCTTCGCGTCGAGCTCGGAGCAGATCCCCCCGCGCGTGCGGTGGTGCAGATGTCGAGCCGGCTCGATCCCTCCCTCGTGGTCGACGCGGGAACCGTCTTCGGCGCGCCGCCGGCCGTGGTGGCCCGCTTTGGCGACGACGCCGAGGCAGACCTTCTCCGGGCACTCCGGCGCGGTGCTCGCGCCTGGCCCCCGCTCGGGTCCCTGCTGCACCAGCGCGCCCCAGAGTCCCTGGACCTTGGCGAGGACGAGCTGGCCGAGCTCCTCGGCGAGGCGGCTACCACGCTCGCCGAGGCCGGCATCCCAGTCCTGTGGCCTTCGGAGCTCGTGAGCGAGGGCGTCCGGCTGCAGGCCTCCATAAGCGAGCAGCCCGGCAAGGTGGAGGGTAGCTCGGGGTTCGATCTCGAGTCACTGGTGTCCTTCCGCTGGCAGGCCACCCTCGACGGCGAGGTGCTGACCGAGGAGGAGATCGACCTCCTGGCGGAGGCCAAGCGTGGGCTGGTCCGGCTGCGGGGCCGCTTCGTGGCTGCCGACCCTGGGCTCATCGAGCGTCTGCGGGCGCGCCGCGAGCGGGAGCTGTCGGCCATCGAGGCCCTCGCCGCCGCGCTTTCCGGCTCGATCGAGGTAGACGGCGAGCGTGTAGCCGTCACCGCAGGAGGCGCGCTAGCAAAGCTGGCACAGCGTCTCTCCTCTCTCGACGGAGGCGGCACCATAGACGCGCCGGCTGGCCTGGTCGCCGAGCTGCGTCCCTACCAGCTCCGCGGCGTCGCCTGGCTTCGTGACATGACGGCCGCGGGTCTCGGCGGATGCCTGGCGGACGACATGGGGCTCGGCAAGACCCTCCAGGTGATAGCCCTGCACCTTCATCGAGTGGAGGATGGCAGCGCTAACGGGCCGACCCTGGTGATCTGCCCGACCTCGCTGCTCGGCAACTGGGAGCGCGAGGTTCGCCGCTTCGCCCCCGGGGTCGCGGTGCGCCGCCATCACGGTGCGGGGCGCCGCCTCGACGACCTCACGCCGGGGGAGATAGTCGTCACGAGCTACGGCGTCGCCCGCCGCGAGGCCGACACGCTGAGCGCGGCCCGCTTCGGGCTCGTGGTGGCCGACGAGGCCCAGCACGCGAAGAACCCGGCCACCGCCACGGCCCGGTCGCTCAGGAAGATCTCGGCTCCCGCTCGCCTGGCGCTCACCGGCACCCCGGTCGAGAACCGCCTCTCGGACCTGTGGGCCATCCTCGACTGGACCACCCCCGGCTTGCTCGGCTCGCTCGAGCGCTTCGTCCGCGGCGTTGCCACCCCCATCGAGCGCTACCGGGACCCCGCTACCACGGAGCGCCTGGCCCGTACCGTTCGGCCGTTCCTGTTGCGCCGCCGCAAGACCGATCCCGAGGTCGCTCCCGACCTCCCGGCCCGGACCGTCACCGACGTGGCGGTGCCGCTCACCTCTGAGCAGGTGCAGCTATACGAGGCCGAGGTGCGCGAGGCCCTGGCGGCAATCCAGGACAAGGATGGCATCGAGCGCCAGGCGCTGGTGCTGCGCTTGCTCACCGTGTTGAAGCAGATATGCAACCACCCTGCCCAGTACCTCCACCAGACCGGCCCGCTTGCCGGCCGATCGGGGAAGATGGCGGCTCTGGAGGAGCTCGTGCCGGTCATCGTCGACGAGGGCGACTCGGTGCTCGTCTTCAGCCAGTTCGTCGAGTGCCTGGCGCTCATCGAGGCGCGCCTCGAGCATCTGGGAGTGCCGACGCTCTTCCTCCACGGCAAGGTGCCCGCCCGGCGCCGGGCGGCGATGGTGGACGAGTTCCAGGCGGGACGCGCGCCGGTGTTCCTGTTGTCGCTGAAGGTTGGCGGGGTCGGGCTCAACCTGACCCGGGCTACCCACGTGGTCCACTACGACCGCTGGTGGAACCCCGCTACCGAGGACCAGGCCACCGACCGCGCGCACCGGATCGGGCAGGACCGGCCTGTGCAGGTGCACCGGCTCATCGCCGAGGGCACGCTCGAGGACCGCATCGCAGAGCTCATAGAGAAGAAGCGCTCGCTGGCCGAAGCGGTGGTGTCGAGTGGCGAGGCGTGGATAGGGAACCTGTCGGACGCGGAGCTGGCCGACCTGGTGCGCCTGGGGAGCGGGGAATGAGCCCGCCAAAGCGATCCGGGTCAGGCCGCTCGGGACGGGACAGCGCCGGTCGGGCCGGGGTTGCTCGGGATCGCGCTGGCTGGGGACAGGGCGACTACCCGCGCTCCAAGCCGCGCCTGCCCGGGCCTGGCGCGCCCCGCGCCACAGGGAGGTCGCCCTTTGGCAAGACCTGGTGGGGCCGGGCCTGGGTGGGTGCTCTGGAGGGGCGGGCACGCCTCGATCCGAACCGCCTGCCGCGGGGGCGCACCTACGCGCGAAGCGGCGCAGCGGGGGAGCTGTCGCTCAGCGCCGGCGAGATAGCGGCTCCGGTGCAGGGGTCGCGTGCCAAGCCTTACCAGGTGACCGTGCGGGTGCGCATGTTCGACGACGGCGAGTGGGCGAGGGTGCTGGACGCGCTTGCCGCCGAGATAGGGCACGCGGCTGCCCTTCTGGACGGCGAGCTGCCGCCTGGGGTGGCCGAGGACGTGGCGGGTGTCGGGCTGGATCTGCTGCCGGGGCCCGGAGAGATCCAGCCGCGCTGCTCGTGCCCGGACTGGGCAGACCCGTGCAAGCACGCGGCGGCCGTCTGCTACCTGGTGGCCGACGAGCTCGACAGTGACCCCTTCGGCCTGCTGCTGCTCCGGGGTCGAAGTCGCGAGGAGGTGCTCTCTGCGTTGCGAGCCCGCCGGGCCACGGGTGGCGACCATGCGTTCGAAGGGGTTGAAGGGGTTGTAGCCCCCGCCCGCCCGGCCGACCCCGGGGTGCCCGCCCGCGACGCCTGGAGCCGGGAGACTACAGAGCTGCCTGATCCTCCGATTCCTCCGCTGCCGCCGGAGCGTCATGGCCGTCCCCCCATCCTCCCGGCGGACGCGCCCGAGGGGAGCGGGCTCGACGCAGGCGCACTCCGGGCTCTTGCAATGGATGCTGCAGCGAGGGCGCTCGAGCTCGCTCTCGGCGCGACTTCGACAGGCCTGGAGCTCTCCGCAGAGGAGGACTTGGCCCGCCGCGCCGCAGCGCTGGTGGGACCGAGCCGGCCGAGCACCGGAGTGGACCTCGAGTCCCTAGCGGGGCGTGCTGGACTGGCTAGCCGTGAGCTGCTCCGCCGGGGCCTTGCCTGGCAGGCCGGGGGGCGAGGAGCGCTCGCGGTACTCGATGAGCAGTGGGATCCGGGGGTTGCCGCCCTTTCATATGGGCGGAGCCAGCTTGGCAGGGGAGCGATTGCTCGCCGGAACCGCGTCACCCTGCGGGATCGCCAGCTCCGCCTGGGACGTGACGGTGTCTGGTATCCCTTCAGGCGCTCTTCCGGTGGCGCCTGGGACCCCGATGGGCCAGGGCAGGCTCCCGACGGCGGGCCAGCCGACGGGCCAGCTGATGGGCCAGCTGATGGGAGAGCCGAAGGCGGCGAGGTTGCGGATGAAGGATCGGGGGATGGCGTGGGCGACGTCATCGGCGACTGGGACTGAGCATCCCTGCGTCCCCTGGGGATCGGCTGCCAGAGAGCTCACATGCGCCAGGTTCGCTCCCCGGGGCGGCGCCGATCCGAGTGGCCGAACTGGCCCAGATGTCCAGTCTCGGGGCCGAAATTGGGACCACTTGTCCCGTGACTTTGCCTCTCCTCAGGCGTTAGATGTCACATGGCGGTTCGCGTCGCGAGGAAGGGGAGGGTCCAGGGGG
>JAJYXW010000125.1 GCA_021801525.1 Actinomycetes bacterium | reverse complement strand
GGTCGCGGGCTCGCCGGTCGCGGACTCGCCCATGCCCCGGGCGTCCGGAGACACGTCCCTGCGCGAGCTCACCGTCGCCTGGTGCTCGAGGCCGGTTCGACGATGAGGCTCGTCTCGCAAACCAGACCGCGCCCCACCTCGACAGGGTAGCCCGCCTGGGCGAGCAGCGGAGGGGTGTCACACCCGTAGCGGTAGGATCATCACCGTGGACACCCTCGGGATCATCCGGCAGATGGAGAGCGATCCCGCTCTTCGCGCCCAGCTCCGAGCCGTTCTCCTAGGCGACGAAGTCCTCCGGCTGCCTGAGCTCGTGGCCGAGAACACCCGTGACATCCGCGACATGAAGGACGCCATGCTCGCCGTCGAGCGACGGCTCGTGCGACTCGAGAAGGGCCAGGCGAACCTCGAGAAGGGCCAGGCGGACCTCGAGAAGGGCCAGGCGAACCTCGAGAAGGGCCAGGCGGGTCTGAAGCAGAGCATGGAGAGGCTCGAGGACCGCCAGGACAGGGTCGAGCAGGGCTTGGAGAGGCTCGAGAAGGGCCATGCGAGCCTTCGGAAGGAAGTCGGGCGGCTCGCGGAGGTGGTCGGGGGCACGGTGGAGGAGGATGCATCTTCGGTCGTGGTGACCGTGCTCGAGCGCCGTGGCTGGAACGTTCACGGCATACCGCAGCCAGTACAGGTGAACGGAGAGATCGACGTGCTGGCCCATGCCAGCAGCCCTCAGGGGGAGGAGGTTCCTGTGCTGGTCGAGGCGAAGACCAGGCTCCGGCCGGCAGACGTGCGGCGATTTGCCGCAGGTCTGGACGGCCTCGCGGCGGCAGCCGGCATCACGGGCTCCTACCTCTCCTACGTCTACGGGCTACGCGTCTACACCGGCGTTGACGAAGCAGCCCGGGAGTTGGGTCTCGGGTTGCTCTGCCCGGACGGCGAGCTGGTGGAACCTCTCCCCCGGTCAGCCTGAGGCTCGAGCTCGAGCTCACGGCGTGAGCCGCACTTCAGCACGACCAGCTCCGGCGATGAAGCGGCGTCATGCCGTGCGCGGCTACAGCCTGGCGATGCGCTGGCGTCGGATAGCCCTTGTGCCTGTCGAATCCCATGTCCGGGTACCGGGAGGAGAAGGCTCGCATCATCCGGTCACGCGTGACCTTGGCGAGCAGGGCAGCCGCCGAGATCGAGGCACAGGTCGAGTCCCCCCGCACCACCGGCACCACGAGCGGGCACCACGCGCTCTCGGCCGGGCCCCTCGCCGGGCTGATCTTGCTCGCCGAGCTGCTTTCACTCTGATCGAGTCGCACCGGGGGGGCCAGCTGGGCAGCTCTCGCCGGCGTGACGAAGTCGTGCTGGCCGTCCAGTAGCACCGCCGTGGGCAGCAAGCCGGCCGGAAGCGAGGCCGCAGCCCTGAGCGCGGCCAGGCCGAGCGCCGACGTGATCCCATAGGCATCGCATTCTTCCGGCTCGGCGTGACCGATCGCCCACGCCAAGCACCAGCAGACCACCGGCTCGAATATTTCTTCGCGCCGCTTCTCGGTCATGCGCTTGGAGTCGGTGAGACCGGGCGGCACCGCCAGGCCCCGAGCGAGGCGGTCGGCATCGAGCACGGCGATGCCGACACTCAAAGGACCAGCCCATGCACCTCGTCCGACCTCGTCGACACCGGCTACCAGTTGGTGGCCTGAGGCCGCGGCGGCCTCCTCCAAGGCGAGGCCCGGCAACTGGGCACCAGGCAAGAGCGCGCTCAGAACGGCGCCCCGCGCAGATATCGGGTCTTGCCAGAGCACTGGGATAGGCGCATCATGGGAGAGACAGCATGACGACCCGACCTTCGAGCCGCTCGGGCAATCGAATCACAGGGGGATCCGGCATGGTCGATACTATGGCAAGGGTGGTAACACCAAAGTCTGCCCAGGAACCCGAACCCGGCACCAGGGTGGACGTGAGGAGCCGATATCTCGGGAGCTGGGCGCATGGCTTCGAGGTGGTCGAGAGGGTTCGGGACGGCTTCATGATCCGCCGCCTCTCCGACGGGAGCGTTCTACCGGACGTGTTCGAACCCGACGACGTGCGCCCCGAACGCCGCAAGCAGGGGCTCTGGTGGTACTGAGGGCCACGGCGGTCTGAGGGCCACGGCGGTCTGAGGGCCGGGGTCAGCGCCCCAGCGCTGCAATGTAGTCGTCGATGGGAATGGCGGAGAGGGTCTGCGTCTTCAGCGTGCCCCGGGCACCAAGCATGAGCGCGACGCGCGACACAGCCTCGGCATCGTCGGCTTCGAGGACTGTGACGAAGTCGTAGGGTCCGAGCACCGCCCACTGGGAGAGCACCCTCACCCCCATGGACTCCACCTCTTCGTTGACCTCCTTCAGGCGGACCGGGTTGTCGCGCAGGGTCGACATGCCTTCGGGGCCGAGGGTCGAGAGCATCAGGAACGTTGCCATGACTGAACGTTATCCCAGAGCTGGCTCCACCCTGCAGATCGCGTCCCGCTCGGCGGCGTCGACCGGCGTCGAGAGGAACGCTTCGACGACCTCGCGGGCGACTTCCACCGAGGTGAGCCTGAGGCCCAGAGCCAGCACGTTCGCGTCGTTCCAGCGCCTGGCACCGGCAGCAGTTGCCGCGTCGGTGCAAAGGGCCGCACGAGCTCCGGCGACCTTGTTAGCCGCAATCGAGACCCCGGTCCCGGTGAAGCAGCACACGATGCCGCGATCGGCCTGTCCTGACGACACAGCCTCCCCCACCGCCCGCCCGACCTCGGGCCACTGAGCCCCGCGGACAGGCTCCGTCACCTGATGACCCTGCGCGCGCAAGTCCTCCACGATCCGTCGCGTGAGCTCGGTCTCCTCGTCGGTGCCGAACGCGATAACCACGCTGCCAAAGCTATCCGCCCAACGGCGCTGCAGTAGCACGTAGCCTCGTAGAATGAGCCTCGAAGTCGTCATAGTGCCGCACACCCACTGGGACCGCGAGTGGTACGAGCCGTTCCAGACCTTCAGGATGCGCCTTGTCGAGGTGCTCGACCAGGTGCTTTCCCTTCTCGAAACCGACCCCTCCTACTCGTGTTTCCTCCTCGACGGGCAGATGGCCGCCGTAGACGACTACCTGGAGGTACGCCCCGACGCGGAGGACCGCCTGCGCTACCTGGTGTCGGCGGGCAGGCTCTCGGTCGGCCCGTGGTACGTGCTGATGGACGAGCTCCTGGTCTCCGGTGAGACCATCGTGCGCGACCTGCAGCTCGGCATGAAGCGGGCCGCCGCCTTCGGTGGGGCCATGCAGGTCGGCTACCTCCCAGACATGTTCGGCCACATCGCCCAGATGCCCCAGGTACTGCGTATGGCAGGCTTCGACCACGCTGTCGTGTGGCGGGGGGTTCCCTCCGGCATCTCCAAGAGCGCCTTCTGGTGGGAAGCCCCCGACGGCTCGCGGGTGCGGGCGGAGTACCTGGTCACCGGCTACAGCAACGGCCAGTCGCTCCCTCGTGACGCGAAGGACTTGGTGAGACGCGTCCGCGCCCAGGCGGCAGAGGTAGCAGGGTTCACCTTGGGCAGCCTCCTCTACATGAACGGGACGGACCACCAGGCGCCCCAACCCTGGCTGGGCCGCCTGCTCGACGAGGCCAACGAGATCCAGGACGAGATCCACTTCGAGGTGACGTCCCTGCCCGCCTACCTGGCTTCGGCCCCGGCGGATGATCTACCGACCTGGTCCGGGGAGCTGCGCTCGGGGGCGCGGGCAAACCTGCTCATGGGCGTGGCCTCGAACCGCGTCGATGTGAAGAAGGCCGCCGCCATCACGGAGCGTGCCATCGAGCGCCGTGCAGAACCCTACGGAGCGCTCTTCCTCCCTCCTCGCGATTGGCCGGAGCGCCTTTTGGACTTCGCCTGGCTCCGCATGATCCAGAACGCGGCTCACGACTCCATCTGCGCCTGTTCTGTGGACGAGGTGGTGGACTCGGTCCTCCACCGCTTTGCGGAGGCCCGCCAGATCGCCGAGGGCGTGACCGAAAGGGCTCTCAGCGCGCTCAGCGCATCGCTCGCCGAGGGAGGCCCTACCGTCGTGAACCCCTCCCACAGGCCACGTGGCGGCGTGGTGGAGATGGTGCTCGGGGCCGGCGCCCTCCCACCGGAT
Source organism: Actinomycetes bacterium (assembly GCA_021801525.1). GTDB lineage: Bacteria > Actinomycetota > Acidimicrobiia > Acidimicrobiales > JAJYXR01 > JAJYXW01. The sequence goes on along the minus strand of JAJYXW010000125.1, from coordinate 33,954 downwards.
GCCCCGGTCCAGGTGATCTCCGAACGCTCCGGCATGCCCGGTGTGCTCACGCTAGACGCCTCGACGGTGAGGAACGTGCTCGGCACGCTCCAGGGAACCCAAGTCGACTCCGAGACCTGGGTGCAGGAAGTCCGGGTGGCAGAGGACGAGTCGGGAATCGACATCACGGTGGTGATGGGCCACGAGGAGCGCCACGACGTCCCCGTCGACGCCATCAAGCGCGACATCGCGGCGCGCCTCGACGCCAGGCCGGACGCGGTCGTGAGGGTGAGGATCGATCAGCCGGCGTCGCGGAGGGTGCTAGCCCTGGTCCAGGGCGTCCGAGGGTACGGATGGCAGGCCATCAGGCCAGTCGCCCCTGAGCACCCCGTACGCGTCGAAGACGGGCCGCTCCTCGCGAACGGACTCGTTGCCCTCGCCGTGGACTCCTCGGACGGCACGTTCTCGCTCGACGGCATTCCGGGGTATGGCCGGTTGGTAGACGGAGGCGACCACGGGGACTCCTACAACTACTCGCCCCCCGAGAACGACACGCTCGTGGACATGCCCGAAGACGTGACAGTAGAGGTTCTGGAGCACGGCCCGCTCAGGGCCGCCGTCGCCATCCGAGCCCGCTACCGCTGGCCCGAACGGGTGGACGCTTCCACCCAAGGACGTGCCGGAGAGGCCACGGTGGAGGTCACCACGACACTCGAGCTGCGCGCGGACGAGCGCTTCGTGCGGGTGGCCACCGCCTTCGTCAACCCCTGCCGCGACCACCGGGTGCGGGTGCACCTCCCCCTGCGGCAGCCGGCGGCCCATTCCGAGGCGGAGTGCGCGTTCGCAGTCGTGACACGCGGGCTCGAGGCCGAGGGGCGCCCGGAGGAGCTCGGACTTCCCACCTTCCCGTCGAGGCGCTTCGTCTCGGCCGGTGGCCTATACGTCGCTCACGAGGGGCTGCACGAGTACGAGCTGGTGGACGTCGAGCCAGGGCCAAGCGGCCTAGCGGCGCGCACGCTCGCCCTCACCCTGCTCCGCTCCACCGGCATGCTCTCGCGGCTCGGCATGACATACAGACCCCTGCCAGCCGGGCCACTCACCCCGGTGGAGGGCCTGCAGATGGTGGGAAGGCGAATAGAGGCGCGCTACGCGCTGTGCACCAGCAGTGATGGTGGCGGTGGTGGCGCGGGTGGATCCTACCGACCTTACGACCCCTACGAGCTCGTGGACGACGCGTTCCTCCCGCTGGAGGTCGTGTACGCGCCCGGCGGGGGAGGCAGGCCGCCGGAGGGCAGTGGCCTCGTTGTCGAGGGAGCGGAGGTGTCCGCGCTCAGACGGGTGGATGGAGCGCTCGAGGTCCGAGTGTTCAATCCGAGATCCGGCTCCGCGACCGTAAGGGTAGGAGAGGAGCGCGCGTGGCTAGTGGACCTCCGCGGCCGTCCGCTCGGGGCCGTGGAAGGCGGGTTCGAGCTCCGGCCCTACGGGATCGCCACGGTGCGGATACCGTCTAGAGCAGCCATCGAGGGACAGTGCTAGCTCAGGGACTCGGGCTAGCTCAGGGACTCGGGCTAGCTCAGGGATCCGGGCTAGCTCAGGGATTCGGGCTAGCTCAGGGATTCGGGCTAGAGGACCTCCTGGCATGGGACCGCGGGTCCAGGCCTGCGTCCGAGAGCGCACTTCGCGCACCCTCTGCGACGGCCGCGCGCAAACCAACACCCAGCAGGCGCTCCCCGCGTTCGCGCAGGTCGTCCAGATCCCGCAGAATCTCCGAGATGCGCTCCCAGCGCCGGCCGGCCTTGCGTTCGGCGCTCGCTGGCTCGGACCCCACCCGGTACACCGACCAGACCTGCACCCTGCCGATGTCCTTCAGGTTCCTCGTCCCCTGGGACTCGAACAAGAAGTCCTCGCCTGCTACCAGGGAGAGCTCCTCGCGCATCTCCTCGGTGACCAACACGCTGCCGGGATGGGCAATCCCGACCATTCGGCTCGCCAGGTTGACAACGGGTCCGAAGCAGTCGCCGTCCTTCGCCAGCACCGGCCCTGACGCCAGAGCCACCCTCACGTCCGACAAGAGGTCGTCGTCTGCGTAAGCCTCCGCGAGGCCGAGCCCGATGCGAGCAGCGCTAGAGACGGACTCCGTCACGAACATGACCTCGTCGCCGATCATCTTCACCACCCTCCCGCCGAGCGAGGTCACCTGGTCGTGCGCCACCTCCTCGAAGCGGCTCACCACGGCGGCAAGGTCGCGCTCCGAGAGCTGCTGGCTCAACACCGTGAACCCCACCATGTCGGCAAATCCGACGGCCAGCACCGGCCCCCCACCGCGCGCGCGCAGCATCATGGCCCTGCGGGTGGCCGCCTGGACGTGGCGGCGCCACACGAACTCGAGCAGGCGCGCCATGGCCGGTAGCGAGCTGGAGGCAACCTGGGCGAAGCGGTCCGCCTCTTCAACACTGTCCGTAGAGCCCATGAGCCCCGGAAGCCCCGATGCCGCGGGCGATACCTCGGCGTCCGCGATTCGGGACATCGAGGAGCCGATCACCCTTGCAAGCTGCAGGGCCGACTCGACTTCCGCGACTCCCAGGTGCAGCATCGCCTGGAAGGTCACGATCGCCTCGAGGTCGAGATCCGTGAATGCCAGCTCGTCCTCGGGCACGTCGGCAAAGCCGAGTGCCCGCCAGAAGCGCTGGGTGAGCTCCTCGGGCATACCTGTCATCTCGGCGAGACGTCGCCTGGTATAGCGGCGCTCCATGGGCACGAGCATGCGGTCCGCGACGAGCAGGTCCAGGACCTCGTCCGCCTCGGCTCTCGCTATCTCGTCCTCGGTGGCCCCGTGGTCCGCCAGGAACACCCGCACTCGCTCGAGGGCGGCCTGCCGCGCCGCGGTCGTGCTCTCGCGGCTGTCGGCGCCACCGGGGCTGTCGGTGTTCTCGGGGCTCATCTTGACGTCGCCCCCAGTCCTTCGGACTCCGACTTGACAGATCGCCCCATCAGCTCGGTCACCGCCCTATCCGGGGACTGTGTCCCGTCGATAACTGCCGCCACCTGTGCAGCTATCGGCATCTCGACACCGTGGGAGGCGGCGAGCTCGAGCAGCGGGCGAGCCGTCTTCACACCTTCAGCGACCATGGTCATTCCCTCGAGAGCCTCTGCGATGCTGTGCCCTGCTCCCAGGCGCACTCCGATGGTCCGGTTGCGGCTGAGCGGGCTGGCGCAGGTGGCGACCAAGTCTCCGACGCCGGCCAGTCCGGCGAACGTGAGCCTGTCGCCGCCCATGGCGACGACCAACCTGCCGAGCTCTGCAAGACCACGCGTGATGAGGGCGGCACGCGTCGACTCCCCGAATCCGAGTCCCTCACATATCCCCGCAGCTATGGCGATCACGTTCTTTGTCGCTCCCGCCATCTCCGACCCGACCACGTCGTCGTTGGTGTACACGCGGAAGGTCGGCGTGCTCAACACCTGCTGAACCTCCGAGGCAAGCGCCGGGTCCGTCATGGCAACCACCGTGGCAGCGGGCTCGCCGGATACCACCTCCCGAGCGAGATTGGGCCCTGTGAGGACTCCAGCCGGGCTCGCGGGAAGCACTTCGCCGACCACCTCGGTCATCCTCGCGTGGCTTACCTGCTCCAGACCCTTGGCCAAGCTGAGCACCGGCGTGCCCGACACGACGAACCCTGCTGCCTCGCCGAGCACCGACCTGAAGCCGTGCGACGGCACGGCCATCACGAGGAGGCTTGCCCGATCCAGAGCCTCCTCCAAAGAAGAAGTCGCGTGAAGTCCGGGGGGAAGGCGCACTCCCGGTAGGTAGTCGGGGTTCTCGTGGCGCATACGAACGCAGGCTGCCAGCTCGCGTCTTCGCGCCCACAGGGTAGCCTGCTCCACCTCGGGCGACGCTGCTGCTATTGCTGCCACCGCGGTCCCCCAGGAACCTGCTCCGATCACCGCTATCCGATGCCGCACGCCAACACCCTAGAGCCGGCTCCCGGCCACCAACACCCCGATGCGATCCCGATGCGATCCCGATGCGATCCCGATGCGGCTGGGACCAGTTAGCCTTGGCCCGGTGAGCACGGTCAACCGTCGCCTCCTGCCGAGGTTGCATGGGTCCGCCGTCCTGGTGCCCGTCAAGGCCTTCGCACACGCCAAGGCTCGCCTCGCTCCCGTGCTCGATCCTCTGTCCAGGGCGCGCCTCGCTCAGTCGATGGCCGAATGCGTGATACGGGCCGCCTCCCCGCTGCCTGTCGCGGTTGTGTGCGACGACGAAACGGTAGCCAAGTGGGCAGCCGTGGTTGGCGCGCACATCGTATGGACGCCGGGCAAGGGGCTGAACGGCGCAGTGGCCGAGGGCGTAGCACGCCTCTATGCTGCCGGAGCCTCGGAGATCGTCGTCGCCCATGCCGACCTCCCGCTCGCCACCAGCTTCGTGCCACTCTTAGGGTTCGCCGGTGTAACACTCGTCCCCGACCGCAGAGCCGATGGCACGAACGTGGCCTGCGTTCCAGGTTGCTCCGGCTTCAGGTTCTCGTACGGCCCAGGCTCCTTCGAGCGCCACTGTGCAGAAGCCCAACGGTGTGGACTGGCTCTTCGCGTCCTGCACCACGCCCGTCTCTCATGGGACGTGGACATTCCTGACGACCTTGCCGGCGACCTTGCAGCCAACCTTGCCGGCGACCTTGCCGGCAACCTTGCCGGCGGCCTTGCAGACGGCACCTCGGTGCGAGCCGCCACGAACGTCTCTGCACGTGCGAACCATGTGCCCTGAGCTGCTCCCTACACGGACCGCACCCCGCGGGATGCCACCCGGCGTGCCGCCCAAGAGCGGGCTACCCGTGGGAGACCTGCCCAGTCAGTGCAGCGTGACAGTGGACATGCCAACGCCGCGCTCTGCGCTGGCGGTCGGAGCCCACCCCGACGACGTCGAGTTCGGATGTGGCGCCACGCTCGCCAAGTGGGCAGCCAAGGGATGCGCGGTCCACCACCTGATCCTGACTGACGGCTCGCGCGGGTCCTGGGACGCCGATGCGGATCCCGCTCAGATCGCTGCGCAACGCGAGCGAGAGCAACGTGATGCAGCCGTGATACTCGGAGCCGGACATGTCGAGATCCTGCCGATCGCCGACGGCGAGCTTGCCGCTGGGATCGAGGAGCGCCGCAGGGTCTGCGCCGTGCTCAGGGAGGTCAGGCCCGATGTCGTGCTCGGGCACGACCCCTGGAGGCGCTACCGGCTTCACCCGGACCATCGGAACGCCGGGTGGCTCGTTGTCGACGCGATAGTGGCAGCCCGCGATCCCCACTTCCACTCGGATCTCGGACTGGCGCCTCACCGCCCTGCAGCTCTCTTGCTCTTCGAGCCCGACGAGCCGAACCATGTAGAGGACGCCGGCAGGTTCGCAGACGTGAAAATCGCAGCGCTCCTGGCCCATCGGAGCCAATACCGCTCCACCCACGGGATCGACGAGGCAGCCGGCCCGCCAGGCAGCCAGGTGCGAGAGTTTGCCGAGCGGGTCAGGGCTCAGATGGCATCGCACGGAGCCCTGGCAGGGCTCGATTGCGGCGAGGCATTCCGCCTGCTGGACGACATCTGATACTCCGATGGCTCCTGAAGCGCCAAAGAAGCCGGGGACCCGGTAACGGACCCCCGGCTTCCCGGGACTTCTTCACTGGAGGACCTCCGGTCGAGAGGCCCGGCGATCAGCGCCGCTTCGCAGGAGCCTTCTTCGCAGGAGCCTTCTTCGCGGTGGCCTTGGTCGCAGGAGCCTTCTTCGCAGGAGCCTTCTTCGCAGGAGCCTTCTTCGCGGTGGCCTTGGTCGCAGGAGCCTTCTTCGCGGTGGCCTTGGTCGCAGGAGCCTTCTTCGCAGGAGCCTTCTTCGCGGTGGCCTTGGTCGCAGGAGCCTTCTTCGCGGTGGCCTTGGTCGCGGTGGCCTTGGTCGCTGAGCGGGCCGCTGCGGGCTTGACGGCCGGCACGGCGGCCTTACCGTTGAGCACGTCCTTGAAGGTCGTGCTCGGCCCAAACCTGACCCCACGAGAGGCAGCGATGCGAACCGGCGCCCCGGTCTGTGGGTTGCGGCCCATCCTGGCAGCACGCCGCGTCGGGTTGAAGCTCCCGAAGCCCACGATCGAGACTCTCCGGCCGGACTTCACCTCGGCCATTACGGTGCTCATGAGAGCGCTTACGGCCGCTTCGGCCTCGCGCTTCGCGAGCGATGTGGTCTTGCTGATCGAGTCGATTAGCTCCGACTTGTTCACCGCCACCTCCTTTAGTGTTGCGGAATGTACGTAATCAAAGAGGTTTTTCGCGCCCAGGTCAAGCATTTCCGCCCTGGAGCCACTTGCATGCGATGATCGCGGGTGCCGGCCGCCGCCCGGCACGGAAGTGCTCAGCGATAGGCGACGGCCATATTTTCCTTGTAGGCAAAGGGGGTTTCGGCATGACGTATCTTCCGGACGGCAAGTACGACGCCGTGGTTGTCGACACCGAGACGGTCGAAGAAAATATTCTGAGGATCGAGCTGGCCATCACTCTCGGGCCCTTCGTCGGCCACGTGGTGGCCCTGCGCTCACGCGAAGCTTCCAGATCCGGCCTTCTCGGCGACACGGGGCTCCTCGGGCTTCCGGGTACGCTCGAGGTGCGGGCTGGAGTGCCGTCGTTCCGACCCGAGACCCACTAGGGAGGCGGGACGTGAGCGAAGGCGAGGCAGCTGCGCTGGCAGCCCTGCAGGCTGCCGGCTCAGCGGGCCGAGGTGGAATCTATCTAGGTGCAGCGCAGGGTGGAATGGCTTTCGCTCCGCAGTCGACATCGGTCGCCGCCCTGGGACCGACGCGCACCGGGAAGACGTCGTGCGTGGTCGTGCCTGCCGTCCTCGCCGCGCCCGGAGCCGTGGCGTCCACATCGACGAAGACCGACGTGCTAGAGCTCACCTACCGGGCAAGGATGCACAACGGCCCCTGCTTCCTGTACGACCCCACGGGGACGACCAGCGCTCCGCCTGGCGTCGAGTTGCTGCACTGGTCGCCGCTGGCTGCTTGCCGTACGTGGAGCGGGGCTTCGTTCACTGCGACGAACATGGCTGCTGCTGCCCGCGCCGCCCCGAACGCCCCGTACTCGAAGGGAGGGCACGGCAACGACCCCCACTGGGTGGAGCGAGCGACGGCAATGCTGGCTGTGCTCATGCACGCAGCCGCATCTGCAGATCTCCAGATGGCCACCGTCGTGTCGTGGGTGGACACGCGAAGGGCAGCTCCTGGCTTCGAGATACTCGAGGGCGCCAGGCTGGAGGGCACCGAGCTGGACAAGCTCGCATCGGACCTGATGACCGGCTTGGCGAGCACCGAGCAGCGTGAGCTGAGCGGGATCTGGTCGACCACTTCCGAGCTGCTCACCGCCTATCGCACCAGGGAGGCGCTCGACTCCACCGTCGGAGCAGACTTCGACCCCCGCGGCTTCCTCGATGCCCGGGGCACGCTCTACGTGTGCGCCACGGGGCGACACCAGGCATTTGCGGCACCGATGGTCATAGGGCTCCTGAACGAGCTCACCTCTGCGGCCTATGCGCGCTTCGCCTCGTCACCGGCTCGGACCCGCGAGTCGATCGTCTCTGCTCCGCTCCTGCTCGCCTTGGACGAGGCAGCCAACATCGCCCCCCTGCCGGATCTTCCCGCGATCGTAAGCGAAGGCGGCGGGCAGGGTGTGGTGGTGCTCGCCTGTCTACAGGACCTCTCGCAGGCAGAGCAGCGCTGGGGGCTCGACACCACCGGGTTCCTGGCGAAGTTCACCACAACCGTCATGCTGCCCGGGATCCGTCACGTGCCCACCCTGCAAGCAGTCTCCACTCTCGCGGGCGAGGTGGAGGTGCTGAGCAGGTCCGTCACGACAGCATCGCCTCCAGGAGGATGGCGAAGGGCAGGCTGGGGCGACATCGCACGAAGGCTCTCAGGCCATCCGTACCAGACGTCAGTCACCACCTCGAGCGTGTTCAGACCCCGCCTCCCCGTCGACGTGATCGCGCGGGGCCGGCCCGGCCACGCGCTCGTGCTGGGCGACGGGGCTCGCATCGGTGAGATCTCCCTGACTCCCTGGTACGCGACCGAACCATGGAGGAGTGCCGTCGGCGCCTCGCTGGAGCGATCACGCCCCGATGTGGTGCGCGAGCCACAGGAGCGTGGGATGGGCCTGGAACGCTGAGGACCCTCCCGGGCAGTCGGGCGTTAGAGCTCTAGGCGTTCGGTCTTGCTCCGGAGGCCGCGGCCCGGCGGTACTCCTCGAGCTTGTCTATGAGCCCCATCCGCTCCTGGCCCACCGTCGCGTCCAGCCGCTCGGCAATCTGCTCGGGGCTCCAGCGACCCTCGGCGTACACCGCACGCACCTCGACGGGCTGGTTCCATACAGCGATCTTGGGACCCACCACCGTGTATACCTGGCCGGTGACATGGCGGGCGCGCTCGGAGAGCAGGAAGACGACCATGGGAGCGACGTCTTCGGGATCCCCCATCTCCGCCAGGTCCATAGGCACGTTGGCGGACATGCGCGTGCGGGCGACCGGTGCGATGGCATTCGCCGTCACGCCGTAGCGGTACAGCCCGGCCGCTGCCGAGCGCACCAATGACACGATGCCACCCTTGGCAGCCGAGTAGTTGGCCTGGGCGACGCTCCCGGCAAAAGCTCCGGACGTGAAACCGACCAGCGAGCCGGCACGCTGCTCGCGCATGACCGACGCTGCCTGCCTGAAGACTGTGAAGTGCCCCTTCAGGTGGGTAGCGATCACGGCGTCCCATTCGTCCTCGGCCATGTTGAACAGCATCCGCTCACGCAGGATCCCTGCTACAGCTACAACGCCGTCAATGCGCCCGAAGCTCTCCACGCAGGTGCTGACTATGCGCTCGCCGCCCGCCATCGTCGCCACGCTCTCGGCCACGGCAACCGCCTTGCCCCCGAGCGCCTCGATCTCCGAGACGACCGCCTCGGCAACCTCGCTGCGGGGGTCCTCACCTGCGAGCCCAACGCCTATGTCAGCGACAACGACCGAGGCTCCCTCGGAAGCACACGCGAGAGCGCACGCCTTTCCGATGCCGCCACCGCCACCGGTGACGACCACAGCCTTTCCCTCCAGAAAACCGGCCATCCTCTAGGCCCTCCTCTCAGTTGGCTCTCACACCTGCGCCGAGCCCGCATCTCGCTGTCGAAGCCCCCTTGACTCCGACGAGAACCTGTTCTACTATATAAGCGAGAGCGGCGCTGCCCGGGACGACCCTCAACCCCCCCGAGGGCTCGTCCAGGGTGCCGCCGTCTTTCGCGTCTGGGGGGCGTAGGGCGCGTCTGGTAGACGTAGGGGGAAGGGAAGGGAACAGGCATGGGCGATCTCGGGTTCTGGGCATTGGCACAGGAGGATCCTCGACACCTGGCCCTCGTAACGCCTGACGGCGAAGAGCTGAGCGCGGGGTCGCTCCTCGAAGGCGCCAACAAGGCGACACTCGCGCTGCGCCAACTCGGCCTCGGACCAGGTGACGCAGTTGCGGCAGTGCTGCCCAACTGCTCCGAGTTCTTCGAGCTCTACCTGGCGACGCTGCAGGCCGGTATGTACCTGGTGCCGATCAACCACCACCTCGTCGCCCCTGAGATCGCCTACATCCTGTCGGACTCCGAAGCGCAGGTGCTCGTAGCGCATGAGCGCTTCGCCGACGCCTGCCTGGATGCAGTCGAGCTGGCCGAGATGCCCGCCAGCCGATGCCTCGCGGTCGGAGACCTCCCCGGTTTCGCTTCCTACTCTCAGCTTCGCGACGCGCAGCCTTCGGGCACTCCCGAGGGGCGCACCGTCGGAGACGTGATGAACTACACCTCCGGCACGACGGGTAACCCCAAGGGGGTACGCCGCAAGCTGCTCGGCATCTCGCCCGAGGAAGCGGCCCTTGGCCTGGCAGGCATCCTGTTCCTCTTCGGGATCCAGCCCGGCGATGACAACGTGCACCTCCTCGGCTCCCCCCTATACCACACCGCCGTGCTGCGCTTCTCGGCTGCTGCGCTCCATCTCGGGCACACCGTGGTGATGATGGACAAGTGGGATCCCGAGCGCTGCCTGGAGCTGATCCAGGCGCGGCAGGTAACCCACTCGCACATGGTGCCGACGCAGTTCCACCGGCTGCTCGCCCTGACCGAAGAAGTGAAGTCCCGCTACGACATGTCTTCTCTCCGCCACATGATCCACGCCGCAGCTCCCTGCCCCGTGGAGGTGAAGCGCAAGATGATCGAGTGGTGGGGACCGGTGATAGACGAGTACTACGCGGCCAGCGAAGGCGGGGGCACGCTTGTCAGAACGGAAGAATGGCTGAAGAAGCCAGGAACGGTGGGCAGGCCGTGGCCCATATCGGAGATCGCGATCTTCGACGAAGGCGGCGAACTGCTGGGGCCTAACCAGACCGGCACTGTTTACATGTCCATGCAGACCGGCGACTTCGAGTACCACAAGGACCGCGAGAAAACCGAGAGCAACCGCCTCGGGCGCTTCTTCACCGTGGGGGACATCGGCTACCTGGACGAGGACGGCTACCTGTTCCTCTGCGACCGCAAGGCCGACATGATCATCTCGGGCGGTGCCAACATCTATCCGGCGGAGATCGAGGGCGTTTTGCTCACCCACCCGGCGATCGCCGACGCTGCAGTGTTCGGCATTCCCAACGAGGACTGGGGGGAGGAGGTCAAGGCCGCAATCGAGCCAGCACCCGGTCTCGATCCCTCTCCCGAGCTCGCCGCGGAGATCATCGCCTACTGCGAAGGCAGGCTGGCCAAGTTCAAGACCCCCAAGTCCGTCGACTTCGTGGCAGAGATGCCCCGCGACCCCAACGGGAAGCTCTACAAGCGAAAGCTGCGCGATCCCTACTGGGAAGGGCGCACCCGCGCCATCTGAGAGCCAGGTTCAGCCGGCGGCTTCCAGGGGAGCTTCCGCCGCCTCGAGGTTCACCCGGAAGACGCTTCCCTTTCCCGGGAGCGACGAGAACCCGATGGTCCCGCCCATGGCTTCTACCAGCTGGCGCGAGAGCGACAAGCCCACTCCGGCACCGGTCACACCAGAGGATTCCGCTCCGAGGCGGTCGAAAGGCTCGAACACCCGGCTAGCCACCACGGGGTCGATGCCGATGCCGGTGTCCGAGACGACGAGCGAGACACGCCGGCGCGGACCTGTAGCCCACCCGACCTCGGCGGCGCCCCCCGCGACGTTGTACTTGACCGCATTCGAGAGCAGGTTTATGAGCACCTGCACGAGACGCTGGCGATCAGCCAGCACCCAGACGCCGTCGCCGGGACGGACCTCCAGCGCCACGCTCGCCTGCGCCGCGAGCGGCCTCGTGATCGACATCGCCTCCTCGACCACCGACGCCACGTCCACCGGCTCCAGGGACAACTCGAGCCCGCCGGCTTCGATACCACCGATGTCGATCAAGTCCTCTATGAGAGAGAGGAGGTGACGTCCGGCCCGCAGTATGTGATCGACGGCATTCGCCTGGCCCGGCAGGAGAGAATCCATCTGCAGGAGCTGAGCGAACCCGATCACGGAGTTGAGCGGGGTGCGAAGCTCGTGGCTCACGCGCGAAAGGAACTCGCTTTTCCTACGGCTCTCGCGCTCCATGCGCTCGTAGGCGAGCTGGAGCCGGCGGCTCTGCTCGCCGAGGGACTGTTCGGCCTCCACCCGTGCCGAGACATCGCGCCCGGCGGAGTACACGAGGCAGTCTTCGGGCGCCGCCCGAGCAGTCCACTCGATTGCGCGCCAGGCCCCGTCCTTGGCTCTATAGCGATTGACGAAGCCAACCGTCTGCCCGCCGAGAAGCAGCTTCGGCAGCTCGGCCAAGGTGGGCTCGAGGTCCTCAGGGTGGATGAGCCTCCCGACGTTCACGCAGTCGAGCTCGGCGGTGGAATATCCGAGAGCGTCCTCGAGAGCCTGGTTCCACCAAACGAGCTCTCCTTCGAAGGTCTGGACGCAGAGCATCTCCGCCGAAAGGAGCGCGAACTCGCCCAGGAACACGCTGGGGACAGCGGGCGTGCCGCAAGCGCGTGCAGAAGTGCGAGATCCGGCGCTCCCGCCTGATGGAGGCGCGTCGGCCAGGGCATGCGCGCCGAGGTGCGGCTCGCAGCCGAGATCGCCCGGCAATTGCTCGCGCAAGTTCATGTCCACCTCAGAATACGCTCGATATCCAGAGGAGCCGCGGATGCACTGCCCGGCGTCAACGGCCCCGGGGCGACGCATGCGGCCGGTGGCGGGTCGGAGCCGGAGCACTCCCGCATGCACAACTATTCGCTCCAGCAACCATCATCGGCACGATGCGGCGAATAGTTGAGCGAAATCCAAGCTGTGGCCGGATCACGACCTTGCGGTCGCCGCTGCGTTCCGCCCGCCCCCGGTCAACTGGCTCCCGGTCAACTGGCACCCCGGGTCAACTGGCACCTGGTGGACCTGTGAGGCCGATACGCTCGGCCTCGGCCGCAGCCCGGCTCAGGCCATCACGGCTCAGGTGGCCTTCGGCCAGTGCAGCGAAACGCTCAGCGGGCACCTCGACGAAGATCCCTTCGGCCTCTGCAGTCATGACGTCCCCGTGGTAGATCGCGCCCCAGGCCCGGATCTTTCGCCCCTCCCGGCCCGTACAGCGAGCCACCATCTGGAGCTCTGTGCCGAGTGGAGTCGGCCTCCTGTAGCGGATGGTCAGCGTACCCGTCATACCTGGCTGGCCCGCAACTATGTTCGCTGCTCCGAGAAGCTCGTCGAAGACCATCGCTATGACGCCTCCGTGAACGCAAGTCGGCGGGCCCTCGTAGGGCTCGTCGAAGACCGCTCTCGCATGCACCTCTCCCCCGCTCGTGTCCACGAGCACCGGCGGCGCCAGGGGGTTCGCGAATCCGATCACAGGGCTCGTCGGGAAGAACTCCTCGGGTGGCGCCCCGGGGTCTGGGTGGGAACGCATGCGGGGTGCAGGACCCGCTCGATCTTCGAGCATGGCGGCAAGCTCCTCGACCCGGTCAGCGGCTTCGCTCAGATCCTCCGGGGCGAGCTCCGCGGCCACGACGGAGCGCACCATGCGGCGAAGCCCTCGAGCCAGCCGGACCCGCTCACTCGTCTCCAACGGGCTCGATACGGTTTCTCCATGCTCGAGCTCGCTGTCCCCCGTGACGCCGAAATCAGAAACTCCCGAGCCGGCAACTGCTGGGCCGGCGACTGCTGCGCCGCCAATTGCTGGGCCGCCAATTCCTGAGCCGGCAACCCTTTCATCCGACTCGGCACTGTCCGAGCTCGGCGTAGCAGGCTCGGAGCTCACCGGCGCTCGAAGCGGGGCGGCCGCTTCTCTGCGAAGGCTCGCTGGCCCTCGGCAGCATCCTGCGTAGCAAAGATAGGCATTCCTATCTCGAGCTCTACTCTGAGCGCCTCCTCCTCCGGCATGGACTCCGTCTCGCGTACGGACCTCTTGATCGCCTCTACCGACAAGGGCGCGTTGGCGCATACAGCCTCCGCAGTCGAAAGAGCAGCATCGAGCGCGGTTCCGTCGGGCACGACCTTTCCGATGAGGCCGATGGCCAGCGCCTCCTCGGCGCTCACTTCGCGTGCAGTAAGGAGCATGTCCATCGCGACAGTGAATGGTACCTGCCGGCGCAGGCGCACCGTGGAGCCGCCTAGCGGGAAGAGCCCGCGCCGGGCCTCGAAGAGCCCGAAGCGTGCCGATTCTCCTGCGACGCGGATGTCAGTTGCCTGGAGTATCTCGGTCCCACCGGCCACTGCCCAGCCCTCCACTGCTGCGATCAGCGGCTTTCCAAGGCTGTACTGCCGCAGGAGAGCCTTCCAGTGAAGGTCCGGGTCGGCCTCGAGCCTGTGCTTGTAGGGCTCGGCCTCCGGCCCCGACATCGACTTCAGATCCATGCCTGAGCAGAAGCTGCCGCCGGCACCGGTCAGCACCGCGCAGCGGATCGAGTCGTCACCGTCGATCTCCTCCCAGGCGTCCGCCATGCCGACGAGCATCGGCAGGCTGAGAGCATTCTTCGCCTCCGGCCGGTTCATCGTCACCACGGCAACAGCCCCGACACGGTCGAAGCTCAGGTGCTCGGTGCCGGTCACGCCGCTCACGCCAACCACTTCGCTTCACCGGTTGGCCGGTTCATGCGAGGCGCTCGATCACGGTCCCCGTGGCGAGCGCTCCACCGCAGCACATGGTGACCAGGGCGAGCGTGGCATCGCGTCGCTCCAGCTCGTGGAGGGCAGTGGTGACGAGCCGGCTGCCGGTAGCCCCGACCGGATGCCCGAGAGCAATGGCGCCCCCGTTCACGTTGACCTTGTCCATGTCCGGTTCGAGCACCTGGGCCCATGACAACACCACCGAGGCGAAGGCCTCGTTCACCTCGAAGATGTCGATGTCGCTCATGGTCATTCCGGCTTTCGCGAGCACCATTGCAGTGGCGTCTACAGGGCCGTCGAGGTGGTAGTAGGGGTCCGATCCTGCAAGAGCCTGAGCGAGGATGCGAGCTCTCGGTGAGAGGCCCAGTGATCGAGCGCGCTCCTCTGACATCCAGAGAACCGCAGCTGCGCCGTCCGAGATCTGCGACGAGTTGCCCGCGCTGTGGATGCCGTCGGGAAGAACGGGCTTCAACGCAGCCAGACCCTCGGCGGTGGTGTCACGGAGGCCCTGGTCCTGGCGGACGACCTGGCGCTCGGCGGTGGGCCCGTCTGCGCCGACGACAGGGGCCTCTACGGGCGCCACCTCTCGCTCGAAGCGTCCCTCGGCCCAGGCGCGTGCGGCGTGCTCCTGGGAAGCGAGCGCCAGCGCGTCCACGTCCTCCCTGGTGATCCCCCGCCTTTGGGCGATACGCTCCGCGGCGACGAACTGATCTGGCATGTCCCACGGAAAGCCCTCAGGGCGCGAGCTCCCGGGGCCGTTCAGGGCGTTGGCGCCAAGTCCCACCCTGCTCATCGCCTCGACACCACAGGCCATCCCCACCTCGATAGCCCCCGCAGCGATCAGATTCGCCACGAAGTGATTGGCCTGCTGGGAGGAACCGCACTGGCAGTCGATGGTGGTGGCCGCCACGTGGTAGGGCAGCCCCTGGTTGAGCCAAGCCGTGCGCGTGACGTTCGAAGCCTGCTCGCCGGCCTGGGTGACGCAGCCACCCACCACCTGCTCGACGTCCGCCGGGTCGATCCCGGCGCGCTTCACGAGCTCCACCTGCGCCATCCCGAGCAGCTCTGCAGCATGCAAGCCTGCCAGCCAGCCGTTTCGCTTGCCGATCGGCGTCCGCACCGCTTCCACGATCACCGCATTTGGCATCTTGCTCCTCCGATCATCCGTCCCTACGCTGCCTGGTGGCTACGCCTGCGTCAAAGCGGGCAGCGATGCCAGACGCGCATAGCTGCCCTTCATGCGAGGGCATAGCTCGCCCCTAGTATAGAACGTGTTCCACTTCAGGTGCATGGACGGGCTGCCCTGGACACGGTGCCACCGGCAGGTAGGAGCGCGCCACCTGCATCCAGGTGCGCGCCACCCGAAGGTGGATGCGCGCGGCCCGGCGGCAGCCAGGTACGCGGGGCCAAGCCGCAGCCCCGCAGATCAGCCCGCGGAGGTCGCCCGCCTCGCCCAGGCCACGACGTCGGTCACGTCGTGGGCGCTCCCGTGTCCTTCGTGGCGGCGACTGAGGCGCTCCAGGCGCAAGACATCGAGGCCGCGCAGCGCGCTGTGGAGGCGCTCCTCGGTGTAGAGCCTCTCGGGGTCCGGCGGGCCCGCAAGTCCTGCGCTGTCGCGATGGTGCCCGACGACGAAGACGTGCCCACCAGGAGCGAGGGCAGCCTTGGCGCGATCGAACACGGTCGAGTGCAAGGCGGGCTCCAGGTGGAGGTTGGAAACCACGACCAGGTCGAAAGCTCCTTCGTCTGGCACGAAGTCCACCAGGTCCGCGAGTACGCAGCGCACCCGCTCGGCGGAACCTTCCTTCTCCGCTCGCGCCGCGACCCTCTCGAGGGCCACCTTGGAGGCGTCTACTGCGACGACCTGCCATCCCTGTGCCGCGAGCCAGCAGGCGTTGCGACCTTCGCCCGAGCCGAGGTCCAGCGCGTTGCCGGTGGTGAGCGACCCAGCCAGCTCTACGAGCAACGCGTCGGGCTCGGAGGTCCAAACGTGGTCGGATGCGGCATAACGCCTGTCCCACTCCTCGCCGGCGCTCGGGGGCACCTCAAAGCCTCCCATCGCTGCCTCCCCCGACGGGAGTTGCCCCGGCAGCGCCTCCTGACGGCGAGCGCTCAGCGTAACGCTCCGAGAACTGCTGGTAGGCCTGCCAGGCACGTGGCCCGTACACCGTTGCAGGGCCGCCGTCCATGAGCATCGTCACGCCGATCGTCTCTGCCACCTCGCCGGGAGTCGCACCCCGGCGCGCCGCTCCTCTTGCATGGGACGCTATGCAGCCGTCACATCGCTTCACTACGGCGACGGCCAGGGCCATGAGCTCCTTGGTCTTCGCCGAGAGCGCGCCGTCGGAGAGCACGGCCTTGTGCTCTGCCGCGTACGCCGACCACACCTCGGGCACGTGCTCTCGAAGCTCGGAGATCGGTGAAGAGAGGTCACTCAGCACTTCGGCGTAGTCGGTCACGGTCTGCACAACCGCCATCCGAGGTGTCTATTCCCGGCAGTGCGGCGGAAGTGCGGCGGAAGTGCGGCGGAGCACCCTCCACCGGTCTTCAGGCAGGGCTGGCATGTTCTCCTCCGGCACACGGGAGCTTCACCACCATCGAAGTCCCCTCGCCGGACTCGCCCTCGACCTGCACGCTCCCTCCGTGAGCTTCGACTATGCGCCGCACGATGGCGAGCCCGAGGCCCGAGCCCGGCACCTGGGAAGTACTGCGAGCACGGTAGAAGCGGTCGAACACATGTGGACGGTCCTCGGGGCCGATGCCCGGACCCTGGTCGCGGACGATTACGACAGCGTCGTGCGTAGTGCTGCGGCCTTGCGCTTCATGGGCATCGCGCCCGGGATCCGGCGCTCCTGCCGAGACCGACACCTCGACGGTGCCTCCTTCGGGGCTCCACTTCGCCGCGTTGTCGAGCAGGTTGACTATCGCTCGCTCGAGGTCGGCGGCGACGCCGACGACCATGACGGGTGTGGCGGATGTGGCAACGCTGACGAAGCGCACCTCGGGATGGTGGAGCTGAGAACGCCGCAGCGCTTCTCCTACCACCTCGTCGAGCGCGACCACCTGGGCCGGAGCAAGCACCGCGCCCGGATCGTCCTGGCGGGCCAGCTCGACCAGGTCTGCCAGCAGCGCGCTCAACACGTCGAACTGGGCGGCCAGGTCTGCGAGGAGCTGCTGCCTGGACTCCGCGTCGAGGGCGTGCTCCTCCGCCAGGACCTCCACGTTCGTGCGGAGGCTCGTGAGAGGGGTGCGCAGCTCGTGCGACGCATCTGCGACGAGCTGGCGCTGGGCTCGCTGGGAGGAGTCGAGGGCCTCGAGCATGGTGTTGATGCTCGCGGCCAGGCGGGCAAGCTCGCCTCGGCCTTCAACGGGGATCTCCTGGGCAAGGTCGCGAGTGCTCGCGACGGCCTCGGCAGCCTCCGTGAGTCGCCGTACCGGTCGGAGAGCCAGCCCGGCAACTCCGGCCCCGAGCAGCAGCGCCAGGATAACGCCGGCAGCGCTGGTCACGATGAGCACCGCCGCCAAGCGCTCCAGCTCCGCGTCGAGGTCCGTGACCGGTCGGATGACCTCTAGCGCCAGGTGAGGACCGAAGCCGGTCACGAGCATCCGCACCGACGTGCCCGTCACGGTGAGATCTGCGAAGTACGGGCGAGCGCGCCCTGCGGCGACGCGCAACACCCCGGGTCCCACGGGCAACCGCAGGCCGGCTTGCTCGCTCGCGACCACCCTGCCCCGATCTGTGACCACCTGTGCCAGGACCGGCGCAGACGGCAGCTCCGCGGGAACATGCCTGGGTGCTTGGATCGCCTCGATCAGCCCGTGCTTTGCGCGGCGCTGCTCGAGCAAGCCCGCATGGCGCTCCAGCGCACCGTCGACCCGGCTGAGCAGGTCGTGGCGAACGACCACGTAGACCACGCCAGAGGAGAGGACCACTCCCGCTGCAACCGCGACCGCCGCCACGAGGGCAACCCGCGACCGCACGCCGAGCCTGAGCCATGCCCGCCGCTCGGGGGCATCGCTCGCCTCGCTTCGCTTGGGCGTCAGGCGCTCACTGCTCGATCTCGAGATGGCCTCATCCCCTCAGCGGTCGCGCAGCACGTAGCCGACACCCCGAACGGTCTGGACGAGCCTCGGCTCTCCACCAGCCTCGGTCTTGCGCCGCAGGTATCCCACGTACACGTCGAGGGAGTTCGACGCCGGGCCGAAGTCATATCCCCAGACGTCCGCGGAGATGACCTCCCGGGTGAGCACCTGGCCGGGGTGGCGCATGAACAGCTCCAGCAACGAGAACTCCGTTCGGGTGAGCTCCATCTCCCTGTCGCCGCGCTTGACCACCCGGGTGCCGGGGTCGAGCTGCAAGTCGGCGTACCGGAGCACCACGTTGGCCTCCGCAGGACCGGCGCGCCTGAGCAGGGCGCGCAAGCGGGCGAGCAGCTCGTCCAGGGCGAAGGGTTTGAGCAGGTAGTCGTCAGCGCCCGCATCGAGCCCAGCCACCCTGTCACCAACGCTGTCGCGAGCAGTCAGCATCAGCACAGGCGTCATGTCGCCCGCAGCCCGCAGCCTCCGGCACACCTCCATCCCGTCGACCTCGGGCATCGACACGTCGAGCACCATGACGTCGGGAGCGCGGATCGCAAGCATCCGCAACGCGTCGGCGCCGCTGGCCGCGGCCTCCACCTCGAATCCGTGGAGGACGAGCGCTCGCTCGAGCGCGCGCCGCACGCTCGCGTCGTCGTCGACCAGCAGCACATGCGACCCGCTGTCGGAAACCCCCATAACCGCTCCTCACGTGGCCCGATCCACACATGGCCTGATCCTGACCGCCTGCATAGTGGCTCGATCCTGCCTGCATGGTGGCTCGATCCTGCCTACCTGGTGGCCAGATCCTGACGAGCCGGATCGCAGGCTACCGTGCAGCCGACAGATCCAAGCCAAGCACCGCTCGTAGGCCCAGCAGAGTCAGCTCTTCCTCTTGGCTGCCAGGATCGCGATGGTCGCAGCCTGGAGCCCACCGCCCGCTACGACCTGGCCGGTCACGCGGACATGCTCTCCGTCGTGGAGCGCGCTCGCCGCAAGGACGGTCTTCCCCGAGCGGTACTTCGTCGCCGAGGTCGTAGTGACGCTGCGGGTGGCGCCGCCCGCGCCCGAAAGAGTGAAGCCCCCGGAGCCGAGCCCGCTCACAGTCCCGCTGAACGTGGGAGGCAGGATCAGCACCACTCTCGCCGTAGGTGTGCTGGCGTGGGCCTCGAGGCGAACGTGCACGTGCTCGCCGGTGGCGAGAGCCGACTCGGTAACGCTGTGTCCCGCTTCGCGGTACTTGGTGGCAGTGCCGAGGACGATGCTCACGCCCGCACCCTTGGTCTCGAGCGTGAGCGAGCCGGGGCTCAGCGCGCTCACCACGCCGGTTGCCGCACGACCGTGCTGCTTGTGGCTCTTCGAGTGTGCCGAAGGAGCCGGCGCGGTGGTGGTCCCCGAGGAGCATGCCGCTGCAAGGAGCGCGATCCCGCCCAGCGCGGCGGCTCGGACGGACAGGCTCCTCAGGCGTTTCGAGGAGCGCCTGGGAGCGATGGTCGTTGTCGGGTTGGTCATGGTGTCCCTTCTCTCGTGGATCAGGATGTTCCCGGTAGGGAACTGCTCGCTGGTGAATAAGGCCGCTGCAGGTAGGGAAGCTCGACCGGGCGCCCGGCGATGCGCGCGGCGATGCGCCGGAAAAACACCGAGGTGTCGTCGACGAGGCTATAGAGCACGGGCACGACGAGCAGGGTGAGCAGCGTCGAGGAAGCGAGGCCGCCGATCAGTACTGTGCCGATCGGCATGCGCTCCGACGCGCCGGAGCCGGTGCCGAGCGCGAGCGGGAGCATCGCGCCGATCATGGTGGCGGTGGTCATGAGTATCGGGCGGATCCTCGTGGCCCCAGACTCGATGATCGCCTGTGTGCGCGGGATGCCACGCTTGCGGAGAGTCTTCGCGTAGTCGATGAGGAGGATGGAGTTCTTCGAGACGATGCCGACGAGCATGATCATCGCGAGCAGGGCGAAGATGGATATCGGCAGGTGCGAGGCCCACAACAGCCCGAGAGCCCCCACCGTCGCGAGCGGCACGGCGAGCATCACCGACAGGGGGTCGAGGAGCGACTCGTACAGGGCAGCCAGCAGCATGTAGATGAGCAGCACCGACAAAGCGAGCGCCTGGAGCAGCGGCCCGAACGCACGCTGCTGGGCGAGTGCCTGGCCCGCGACCTGGATCGAGTAGCCCGTCGGCAAGCCCACCTGCTTGGCGGCTGCGAGCAACGCGGCCGTAGCCGGCCCGGAGTTGCCCGTAGGGCTCGACGCCGATACCGAGACCGCGTACTCCCGGTTGACCTGGGTGATCTTGGCCGGACCGGGCACCTCGCTCAGGGTCGCGACGCTCGAGAGCGGGACGGTGCCGTGAGCCGCAGGGATCGGGATCGCCTCCACCTGAGCGGGGGTGAGCTTCGCCCCCCCATTCAGGCTGAGCTGGATTGGGTCGACCGGTGCCGTCGGGGACACCACAAGGGGCGGTACGACGACCCCGCCGAGGCTGTCCGCCACAGCCGATCCGATCGCGGAGGTACTCACGCCGAGGTATGCGGCCTCCGCATGGTCGACGTTGATGGAGAGCTCGGGGGTCGCAGCCGGCACCGAGGTGGACACCTGCGACACGGCGGGATCATGCGCCAGCGCGGCGGCTATCTCAGTGGCCATCCGGCTTAGGCTGGTCAGGTCCGGGCCCAGCACCTCGATGCTCGCCGCACGCGCACCGCTTGCAATGAAGGGGTTCTGGACGTGGCCGTGAGCGGTCAGGCCAGGGTAGCGCCTCGCGATCTTCGCCACCCGCTTCACGTACTCCCTGATCGGAGGGCGCGTTCCCTTCGGTCCGAGGTCGAGCGTGATCTGGCCGAGGTTGAACGCGGCCCCGCTGCCGCCGCTGTAGCCGGCGGAGACGAACACGTCCTTCACTCCGGGCAGGTGCTGCAGGCGCCCGGAGAAGCTGGCGAGTGTGGCTTGGTCGCTGGCGAGCGGCGTCCCCGGAGGAAGCGTGCCGTTCACGGTGAGAACGCCGTTGTCTTCCGGCGGCACGAACGTGGTGGGCAGCACCCCCGAGCGGATGATCCCTAGGCTGCCGAGCGCAGCCAGCACGGCGACCCCCGTCACGACCACGCGGTGGCGAAGCGCCCACGCGATCAAGTGGCGGTACCATCCGCGCATCCGGTCGAACCCCGCGTCGAAGTGCCGCCCGAAGTACCGGCCGAAGCGGGCCAGGGGCCCAGTGCGGGCCTCTTGCTCCCTTCCGGTCCAGTGCGCCGCGAGCATGGGGGTGAGGGTGTAGGACACGAACAGCGAGAAGAGAGTTGCCGCGACGATCGTGAGGCCGAACTCCCTGAAGAGCTGGCCGACGTTGCCCGACACGAACGCGACGGGCAGGTATACGACCACGTCGGTGAGCGTTATCGCTACGGCCGCCGCTCCGATCTCCATCCGCCCGTCTACCGCCGCCACGCCCGGGTCCTTCCCCATGGCGCGATGCCGGTGGATGTTCTCGAGCACCACTATCGAGTCGTCGACGAGAATGCCGATGAGCAGGGACAGGGCCATCAGGGATATCAGGTCAAGACTGAAGTGCATGAAGTACATCGCCCCGAAGGTCGCGATGAGCGACACCGGGATCGCGAGCATCACGATGAGCGTGTTGGCGAGGCGGTGCAGGAAGACCGCGAGAATGAGCGCGGCGATGAAGATGCCGATGAAGAGGTCCAGCTCGACGTTGTGAAGCGCTGCTCGGACGTAGTTCGTGATGTCGCCCGTGATCGTGGTCGTTACCCCGGGAGGGAGCTGCCTGCTCAGGCCCGCCAGCGCGGAGCGGATGGCGGAGTCCACCTGGAGCGAGTTTGCGGTCGACGAGGCGCTAATCACCAGGCCGACCGCCGTGCGGCCGTTCAGCGTGGCGGCGGACTGCGCCTTGGCCAGCCCCTGGCTGATGCTCGCCACGTCCCCGAGGAGCACATCCCCGCCGGGACGCACCGCCACAGGGACGCTCGCGAGCTGGGCAACCGAGGTGTAACCGCCATGGACGCGCGCGAGCAGCTCGTGGTCGCCTACCACCGTGACCCCACCGGTCGACGAGATGTTCTCGGCGCGCAGCGCCCCGGCCACCTGTGCCATCGAGATCCCGTATGCCTGCAGGGAGCTTGCCTGCAGGTCCACGGTCACCACCGATGCCCGCCCCCCGACGACGGTCACCTGGGCCACCCCGGGGATCTCCTGCAGCGTGGGCGCCACCAGATTGGTCGCGAGGTCGAGCAGCTGGGAGGAGGCGAGCGGACCCGACAGGGCCACGTTCATCATCGGCAGCGCGTTGGGGTTCGCCTTCAGGATCGCTGGCGGGCTCGCCGTCGTCGGCAGGGAACGAGCGAGCTTCTCCAGCGCGAGCGAGATGCTGGCCGCCTTCTGGTCCACGTTGGTACCGCCGACGAACTCGAGGGCTACGGTCGAGCGGCCAGAGGACGAGGTGCCGAGCATGGTGACGACGCCGGACTCGGCCGAGAGGGCCTTCTCCACGGGGCTAGTGATCGTCTGGGCGACAGTGGCTGCGTTCGTGCCCGGGTCCGATATCGCCACCCGGACGAAGGGGTAGTTGACGTTCGGCAGGCGGCGCACCGGCAACTTGGTGAAGGCAACCAGCCCGAGCACCAGGAAGAGGCCGATAACCATGAGGATCGTTATCGGTCGGCGGACCGACAAGGCGGTCAGGTTGAAACGCCCCATCAGGGCACCCCGAGCCCACCCGCGCCCGCGCCGCCACCCTTACCCGCCCCTTTCTTCCCCGCACCGGTCGTGGTTGTCGGAGTGACCAAGGTGGCGCTAGCCAGGCCGGCGACCGCCGAGCCGCTGACGCTCGGGGGAACCGGCACCGTTCCGGTAACGCGGACACGCGCTCCGTTGGCGAGGTAGGTCTGACCGACAGCGACGACCTTCGCCCCGGCAGGCAGCCCGCTCACCATCGTCGTAGTGCCGTCGGTGATGCCCGGCTCGACGCTCGCGAGCTTCACCGTGTGGTTGGCCTGCAGCTCGAAAACCTGCGGGGTGCCGTTGAAGGACACGACCGAATCGGCCGGCACGAGAACAGCCGCCGAGAAGGTCTGCGTCGTCACCTCCATGGAGGCCGACTCTCCCGCGAGGAGCCATGCCGGCTCGCTAGACGGAGTGACCGTGACGGTAAAGCTGAGCGAGCTCGGGTTGCCGGTGACCGACACCCCTGCCACGTCGCCGGCGAGGGTGGCGGGTGCGCCCGGCACGCTGATCGTGACAGGCTCGCCCGGACGAGCGAGAGCCAGATCCTGCTGGGCAAGGGGCGCCTGAAGGGTTAGCTGGCTCGCCTGCTCCACGGCGAGCACGCTGCCCGCTCCCACGTTCTGGCCCACCACCGCCGGCACTGACGTTACTGTGCCGGCAAAGGGAGCGACGATCGTCCCCTCTCCCGCACTCGTCTGCACGATCGCCGCCTGGTCTTCTGCCTGCGCCACGCTGTCGGTGAGCGGAGCGGTGCCGGCCGGCGAAAGAGCATCCTGCGCCTGGCTGACTCCGAGCTCGGCCTGAGTTACCGCCGCCTGAGCCTGAGCCAGCGCGCCTGACGGTGGCGGGGACTGCGCCTGGGAGAGGGAAAGCTGGGCCTCCGAGAGGCCGGCGACTGCGGCAGCTTGGTTTGCCTGGGCTACGGCGAGGTTTCCCTGCGCGCTCTGCAACGCCGCGGCGTCGGAGCTGTTCGAGTCGGTGTCACTCGAGCTCTGGTCGTTCTGGTCGGCCTCGGCCTGGCTGACACTGGCCTCGGCCTGGGTGACGGTCGCGTTGGCCTGAGCCAGGGCAGCCTGGGCCTTGGCAACCCCGACTCGAGCGCTCGCGACAGCCATCTGCTGGTTCGCCTGCGCAGCCGCCTGCGCATCGTTGTAGACGCTCCGCGCCGCTGCAAGGGCGTCTTCGGCCTTGGCAAGGTTCGCCTGCGCAGCCTGGGTCGCCGCCTGAAGCTTCGCCTGGGCAGTAGCGACCGCCGCCTGTGCTGCCGTCACCTGGGCTCCGGCAAGCGGGTTGGTGACCACTGCCACTACCTGCCCGGCGCCGAGCGTCTGTCCCGGCGTGACATCGACGGAGCTGACACGCCCTGGCCCGGCTGCCGAAAGGTCGAGGGTGGCCTTGGGCACGACGGTGCCAGACAGCGAGAGCTGTGACAGCGCGCTCCCCGAGCGAGCCGTCGCGATCTCCACCGCCGTGACGCCCTGACCCTTGTGGTGCCCGTGCTTGCCATGGCGTCCCGCGTGGCCGAAACCCGCGGCGAAGGCCTCGGAACCTCCTGCCAACACGAGCACCGCCAGCAACACGAGCATTGCGGCGTTCACTCGGCGAACGATGCCGCCCTTCGTCGATCCCATGCCCGAGCTCCTTTCCCTCTGCAGGCCCGATACGAGGCAGCGGCCAGAGTCCTGCGCCTCTCGACCACCCAAGCATGCGAAGATGAGATTCCCGTGAGGAAAGACCGAAAATCAGGGAAGAACGCCCCCCGCGCCGGGGAATCCGGTCCCGAGGCGCCGATGGCTCCTCACCCCCTGGCTTCCACAGCGCCTCCGCTCGATGCTCTTGCCGCCTCGCTGCCGCCAGGAGCCATGGTTGTGGACCCGGGGATCGTGGAGGCATATCGCTTCGACCGCTCCCACGCCCCTGTCGCAGGAAGGCCACTCGCGCTGATACGGGCCACCTGCACCGCCGACGTGCAGGCGACGCTGCGCTGGGCGAGCGCCGCGCGCGTGCCCGTCGTCACCCGCGGAGCGGGAACCGGCCTGTCGGGGGGATCCCTCGCCATCGACGGGGCGATCACCCTGAGCACCGAGCGGATGTGCTCGATCGAGGTCGACCCGGCCAAGGGCATAGCCGTGGTGCAGCCCGGTGCCCTGAACGCAGAGGTGAAGGCCGCCGCGCGGACCCATGGGCTCTGGTACCCGCCGGACCCATCGAGCTTCGAGATCTGCTCCATCGGCGGCAATGTGGCCACCAACGCCGGCGGGCTCTGCTGCGCGAAGTACGGGATCACGTCCGACTACGTCCTCGGCCTCGAAGTGGTGCTGGCCGACGGGCGAGCGCTACGGCTGGGCGCCGGCACCATCAAGGACGTGGCCGGCTACGACCTGAAGAGGCTATTCGTCGGGAGCGAAGGGACCCTCGGCGTCGTCACGGAGGCGACTCTCAGGCTCCGGCCCCTTCCCGAACCGGCCACCACCATGGTGGCTCTCTTCCCCGACGTGGTCGCCGCAGGCCGCGCCGTGAGCGATATCCGCTCCGGCCTGAGGCCGGCCTTGCTCGAGCTCATGGACTCTACCGCCATAGCCGCCGTGGAGCGCCAAGCGCGCATGGGGCTGGACACCGGTGCGGGGGCGATGCTGATCGGAGCCTCCGACGCGGGCGGGGAGGCCGGCAAGGCAGAGGTCGCCGCCATGATCCGCTCGTGCGAGTGCCACTCCGCCAACGAGGTCGCCTGGAGCTCGGACCCCGACGAGGGTGAGCATCTCATGGCCGCGCGGCGCATGGCCATACCGGCCGTGGAGAAGCTCGGGGCCGTGCTGATAGAGGACGTAGGCGTCCCTCTCGACCGGATAGGCGACCTCCTCGGAGGGATCGAGGCCGTCGCGAAGGCGCATTCAACCACCATCGCCACCATCGGACATGCCGGGGATGGCAACTTCCATCCCCTCGTGGTCTTCGACCGCTCCGACCCCGATTCCGTCGCCCGGGCCGATCGCGCATTCGGGGAGGTGATGGACTTGGCGCTCAGCCTCGGGGGCACCATCACCGGCGAGCATGGCGTCGGCACCCTGAAGCGACCGTGGCTCGCCGCCCAGCTCGGAGACGACGTGCTAGAGGTGTCACGGCGGATCAAGGCCGCCCTCGACCCACTCGGGATCCTGAACCCGGGCAAGGGCATATAAAGGGTCCGAGCGCCTCGCAGGCACAGCTCAGTTCGCCGAGCGCGGGTAACCGATCTGGTCAACCAGTTAGAGTCGCCTTCGTGATCTGTAAGCGGGAGTCGAGCGCCCACTCCCACCTAGGCGCCGCCCTAGCTGTTGTCCTGATGGCGTCGGTGCCACTGGCCTATGTCGTTGGCTCGGGCGTCATCGGTGCCAGCGCTCCCCGGGCTTACGGAGCGGTTCCACATCACAGCCGCCCACGCCATGGAGGCGTCGGAAGTGAGCCACGGCTGCTTGCAGGGGGAGGACTGGCTTGGAGCTTTGCCACTCCCTACAGCCCAAGCCGGTCGAGCATCGGAACGCAGGTAGCCATATCGTGTGCCTCGCCAAGCTATTGCGTGGCAGTCGATTACCAGGTCCCGATTGGTGGCAGCTCGTCGGTTGGAGCGCAGTCGGTCGCAAGCTCGTGGGACGGCTCCTCATGGTCCACGCAAGTGCTGCCGGCCGGACCCGACGGATACGGAGTGTCGGGTGTCTCCTGCCCCGCGGCCGCGGACTGCTGGGTTACGCTCAGCGCCGGTTTCGGCAGCCCGTCCTCCCCTCCAGTCCTGCTGCACGAGTCGGCAGGATCGTGGAGCACCGAAACCCTGTCTGGCCCGTCAGGCGCCTCGCTCGACGCCATCAGCTGCAGCAGCGCCGTCCATTGCGTCGCGGTGGGGCAGGCACAGGGCTCCTCCTTGGCCATCTCGTTCAACGGTTCCACCTGGTCACAGGTCGGCTCCGGCATACCTGGAGACTTCCCGAATGCCGTATCATGCGTATCGTCGACGCAGTGCTTCGCTGTCGGCTCGGCAGCAGCCGGCGGGGTGCTCGCGCTGGCATGCGACACATCTTCGTGCGCGCAAATGAAGTTGCCTCCGCTCAGCGGTGGCAGCTCCGATTCCCTCCACGGGATCTCGTGCGCGTCTGCGACGAGCTGCCTGGCTGTCGGCTACGAGGTGACGCAGTGCCAGTGCGACGGTGGGGGGCAGTCCTATTCCCCGGTCAGCCTCCGCTATACGGGTTACGGCTGGATCGCGAGCCCACCGCCGGCAGCGGCCGGCGCCCTGTTGGCCGTGTCGTGCGCGGCCGCCGACATGTGCATGACGGGCTCGAACGAGTTCTCCCTCGCCGAACCGCCAGCCTCTGCTCAGATATTCGACGGCTCGGCATGGTCGGAGCCATTGCTCCCAGTGGTATCTCCCATGGTATCGGTCACCCTCGCAGCGGTAGCGTGCCCGAGCACGACGGCGTGTTTCGCAGCGGGATATTACGGTTCGGGCGGTGGGCAGCCGCTGCTAGCCGAGTACGGCCCGCAAACTGTCCCGTCGGCTCCATTGGACGTGATATCCGTCGCCCACAATGGAAGGGCATCGCTCTCGTGGGAGCCGCCGCTCAGCGATGGTGCCGCGACGCTCTCCGGCTACGAGGTTCTCGTCTCCCCGGCTTGTGATCAGTGCGCTGGCACTACAGTTATGGGATCCCCGCCGACCCCTGGGACCGTCGTGACAGGCCTGACGGATGGCCAGGCATACACGTTCAGCGTGGTCGCCCAAAGTGCTATCGGCAGCTCTCCACCCTCGGCCGCTTCACCGGCCGTCACGCCTGAAGCTCCGTCAGCGACCGCGGGGTACTGGATGACGACGGCGGGTGCCAACGTGTACGGTTTCGGAGCTGCGTCCGAGCACGTTGGCCATTTCTCCCCCGGCACATTTCCCGCGGCGCCGGTGGTCGGCATGGCGGCCACACCTGACGGGGGTGGCTACTGGCTCGTCGCCGCGGATGGTGGGGTCTTCAGTTTCGGCGATGCGTCGTTCTTCGGGTCGATGGGATCTCAGAAGCTGAACGCGCCGGTGGTCGGCATGGCGGCCACACCTGACGGGGGTGGCTACTGGCTCGTCGCCGCGGATGGTGGGGTCTTCAGTTTCGGCAGTAACAATTCCGGCGGCCCTCATTTCTACGGGTCACTGGGAGCCGTGGTGCTCCCTGCACCAGTAGTGGGTATCGCAGCCGCCTGAGGGAGTGCGGGGTCGGATCGCGAAGCCCTATCCGAGCAGCGACTTGGCGATCACCACACGCTGGATCTGGTTCGTTCCCTCGTAGATCTGGGTGATCTTTGCATCGCGCATGAAGCGCTCGACGGGGAAGTCCTTCGTGTAGCCATAGCCACCGAGGAGCTGCACCGCGTCGGTCGCGACCGCCATAGCAGTGTCGGAGGCGAAGCACTTCGCCATGGCGCCGAGCCTGCCGAGCTCGCCGTCGGGGTCGCCCCGGTCTATCTCCGAGCAGGCCCGGTACACGAGGGCACGGGCGGCCTCGATCCGCATCGCCATCTCTGCCACCATGAACCTGAGCCCCTGCAGATCGGCGATGGGCCGCCCGAAGGCCTTGCGCTCCTTCATGTAAGCCGACGCCGCGTCGAGCGCGCCCTGGGCTATGCCGACCGCCTGCGCCCCGATGGTCGGCCTGCTGCGGTCCAGGGTGTGCATGGCGATCCTGAACCCCTCCCCCTCCCTGCCGACCAAGTTGGACGCCGGCACCCTGACATCGTCGAAGACGACCTCGCCGGTCGGGCTGCCCCGGAGCCCCATCTTCTCCTCGAGCTTCGCCACCTTCACCCCCCAGCCCTCCTCCACCAAGAAGCACGAGATCCCCCTGTTGCCCGCCTCGGGGTCGGTCTTCGCGAACACGGTGTAGGTACCGGATATCCCGGCGTTGGTGATCCAGTACTTGGAGCCGCTCAGCACGTAGTGGTCCCCGTCGCGCACTGCCCGGCAGCGCATGGCCGCGACGTCGCTGCCGGCATCGGCCTCGGAGAGGCAGTAGCTCGCCTGGACCTCCCCGGAAGCGACCCTCGGAATGTACCGGTGCTTGAGCTCCTCGGAGCCGAAGTTGACCAATGGCACCATGCCCAGCTTGGAGATGAGCATGGTGACGCTCGTGGAAGCGCACACCCTCGCCAGCTCCTCGGCCATGATGGCCTGCGTCACATTGTCAGCGCCGGCTCCCCCGTACTCGACAGGGAGGCCGAGTGCAGGAAGCTCCATCTCGACGCAGGCCTTGAACCCCTCCCACGGATACGCCGCCTCGCTATCGGCTCGAGCGGCATGGGGTGCTATCCGCTCTTCGGCAAGCTGGCGAAGAGCCCGGCGGAACTCCCGCTGGGCATCGCTCAGGAAAAAACCTGGAATGTCAGCATCGGCTAGGCGTCCTTGCGCGTCCATGGGCACAGTCTCGCGCCAGATCGCGAGGCTCTGCGAAACCGCCCCGGCCGAGCTCTCAGGCGCTGGCTGCCAGGTGGTCGAGCAGCAGCCGGCACGACTCCTCGGGCGCCATCTCGGGTATCGACTGGCTCACACGCCGGAAACGCCGAGGAGCTCCCGCCACTCGTCGGGTGCCCGCCCTTTGGCTTCTCCCGGGTCGAGGAGGAGCGATCCCTCGGGAATCCCGTCCACCAGCTCGCGCTGGGCGGAGTAGTCGTGAGCGATGCCCCCGAACTTCGACCGGCGCCACTCGACGAGCTCGTCCGGCGCTGGAGAGAGGTACCCGAACAGGCCGAGAGCCAGCTCCACGTCGCGGGCGACCGGAGCACGCCCGTAGTGGCCCGAGCGAGCCGTCGCTACGAGCGCCGCGCCCAAGAGCACGTCGGAGGGATCCTCGCCTTCCACCAGGACGAGCCTTTCCGAAAAGCGGCGGGCCAGCAGCATTGCATATCCCTGGTCCGGGCCGGGCACGCCGGTGCCGCGTCCTCGCGGGCGCTTCGGGGAGAGGAGCTCCGCAGGGCGAGCCTGTGTCCAGCTCCGCGGCGTGGAAAGGCGCAAAGCAGGACGCGTCTGGTCGACCTCTGCGATGGGGACGTAGCTCGGTTGGGTCATCGCTCCTCCTCGCGCCCTGACGGGGCGTCTCGCTCAGCCATTGGGGTTCCCATCGGGAGCCCCCTCGGGGATCCCATTGGGGATCGGCGCTTCGGCTGCCGGCGCTCGCTCTGCTCCAGGCGGGGCTGCCCCCCGCTCCGGCCGCGCTGGCAGCGTTGCCCCTGAAGTGCTCCGGGACGCCATCCGTGCGTGGAGCAGACCGTAGACGATGGAGTCGGAGAGCGCCTTCCAGGACGCGTCGATGATGTTCTCCGACACGCCGATGGTCGTCCAGGTGCGCTCCCCGTCCGTCGAGTCGATGAGCACCCGCGTCACCGCCCCCGTCCCGCGATCACTGTTCAGAACGCGGACACGGTAGTCGGTGAGGTGGATACCGGTGAGCTCCGGGTAGCGGCTGCCGATCGCCTGGCGCAGCGCGGAGTCGAGCGCGTTGACCGGACCGTTTCCCTCGGCGGTGGAGAGAAGGCGTTCGTCGCCCACCCAGACCTTCACGGTCGCCTCCGTGACTGCCCTGGCGTTGTGGTCGGAGATCACGCGATAGGACTCCGCTTCGAAGAAGGAGTGCTTCCACCCGGCTGCCCGGCGGAGCAACAGCTCCAGCGAGCCGTCGGCCACCTCGAAGTGGTACCCGCGGTGCTCGAGGTCCTTCAGCTCGTCGAGAACCTGGCCGAGGGCCTCCGCTCCGAGCTCGAGCCCGAGCTCCTCGGCCTTGAAGGCCAGCGTGGAACGACCTGACAGCTCGGAAACCACGAAGCGCGTGCCGTTTCCCACCGCGTCGGGAGGCACGTGCTCGTAGGCATCGCGCCTGCGGGCGATCGCGCTCGTGTGCAGGCCCGCCTTGTGGGCGAAGGCAGCCGATCCGACGTAGGGCTGCTGCGGGTTCGGCGCCACGTTCACCAGCTCCGCGATGTGATGCGACACGGCAGTCAGGCGCTCCAGGCGCTCGGGGGGGATGGTCCGGACGTCGAGCTTCAACGCCAGGTTGGGGATTGCCGCAGAGAGGTCTGCGTTGCCCGTGCGCTCCCCGTACCCGTTCACGCAGCCTTGCACATGGGTTGCCCCTGCACGCACCGCTGCGATCGAGTTCGCCACCGCACAGCCGGAGTCGTTGTGGAAGTGCACCCCTGTCTGGCAGTCGAAGCTGCGCGCCACCTCGGCCACGATTCGCTCCGCCTCGTGCGGGAGGGTGCCGCCGTTGGTGTCGCACAGCACCAAGGTCTCCGCTCCGGCCCGCTCGGCCTCCGCGAGCACCTTCAACGAGAAATCGCGGTTCGCCCGATAGCCGTCGAAGAAATGCTCCGCGTCGAAGAACACCCTGAGCCCGTGAGAGCGCAGGTAGGCGACCGAGTCGTAGGCCATTGCAAGGGCCTCGTCGAGGCTCGTGCGGAGCGCGTCGAGAACATGGACCTCGGAAGCCTTGGCTACCAGGCAAACGACCTCGGTACCAGCCTTCAGGAGCTGGCGCATCACCTCGTCGTCCTTCGCCTCCACCCCGGCCCGCCGGGTAGACCCGAATGCCACTAGGGTCGCCGTCTCGAGCTTCAGCTCGCCAGGAGCGCGCGCGAAGAACTCCTCGTCCTTCGGGTTCGCCCCCGGCCATCCACCCTCGATGTAGGCCACGCCGAGGTGGTCGAGCTGCTCGGCGACACGGAGCTTGTCGTCGACGCTGAGGGAGAGTCCCTCCTGCTGGGAACCGTCCCTGAGCGTCGTGTCGAATATGTCCACTGCCGCCGGCATCGACGGGAGATCCGCGTCGTGCGAACCAGCGCCGTGCGAGCCCGGGCGGTGAGAACCGGCGTCGTGTGCACCGGCTTCGTGCGCGCCGGACCCCCGGTCATTCGACATGATCGAGCCAGTCCTTGTAGCGGTCCACCTGGCCGCGCACTGCGGCGAAGTAGATCTGCTGGATCTGGGCGGTCAGGGGCCCTGGCTTCCCCGATCCCACCAGCCTGTCGTCCACCTGGCAGATCGGCACCACTTCGGCGGCAGTGCCGGTGAGGAATGCCTCGTCCGCCAGGTAGAGATCGGTGCGAAGAAGGTCCTCGTGGAGCACCTCGATCCCGAGATCGCCCGCGATGCTCTCGACCGAGGACTGGGTGATCCCTGCAAGCGCGCCGGCTGATGAGGCGGGCGGGGTAACGAGGCGTCCTCCCTTCACCACGAAGAGGTTTTCGCCGGTACACTCCGACACCCTCCCGTCGGGCGAGAGCATGACCGCCTCGTCGTAGCCGGCCTTCAGCGCCTCGACCTTCGCGAGAGAGGAGTTCACGTACATGCCGGTGATCTTCGCGGCCGTGGGCATCGCGTTCGGGTCGTGACGCTGCCAGGAGGAGACCTTCAGACGAATTCCGTTGGCCACTCCTTCCTCACCCAGGTAGCTCCCCCACGGCCACGCCGCAATTGCCACCGAGACAGGGCACGGGAGCGGGTTGAGCCCCATCTCGCCATAGCCGAGAAAGATGATCGGGCGTATGTAGCAGCCCTCGGAAAGGCCGTTCTCCCTCACCACCTCCTTCACGGCCGCGACAAGCTGCCCGGCGCTGAAGGGCACGTCTATCAACAGCACCTTGGCGGAGGCGAGCAGGCGCTCGACGTGCTCGGCCAGCCTGAACACCGCCACGCCCCCGGGCGTCGGGTACGCGCGTATGCCCTCGAACACGCCGGAGCCGTAGTGAAGCGAGTGGGTGAGCACGTGCACGTTCGCCTCCTCCCACGCGACGAGCTCGCCATCGATCCATATCTTCTCCGTAGGGGTTATGGGCATCCTCTATAGCCTTTCTGCTATGGCGTCACCGACGGCGGAAGTGGACGGGAACGGCGCCCCGACTGGGTGGGACGCGAGGTACGATGCGACGGCCTTCGATATCCTTGCGGACGCGGCTGCCTCCCCCAGGTGGTCGAGCATGAGAGCAGCCGAGCTGATCGCGGCGAGCGGGTTTGCCCGCCCGGTGCCCGCTATGTCGTGCGCTGCACCATGGACGGGCTCAAACAGCGACGGCCCGGTCCTCGCGGGGTTCAAGTTGGCAGACGCGGCAAATCCGATGCCGCCGCACAAGGCGCCTGCAAGGTCCGTCAGGATGTCGCCGAACAGGTTGTCGGTCACGATGACGTCGTAGGCAGAGGGCCTCTCGACCAGGTAGATGCAGGCTGCGTCGACATGGTTGTAGTCCCACTCGACACCCTGGTGATCGGCTGCCACCTCCTGCACCGCTCGTTGCCACAGGTCACCGGAAAAGGTGAGGACGTTCGTCTTGTGGACGAGCGTGACGCGCCTGCGCTCGCGACGTTCGGCAAGCTCGAACGCGAAGCGCGCGCAACGCTCGACACCCATCCTCGTGTTCACCGATCCCTGCGTGGCCACCTCGTGCGGCGTGCCCTTCCGGAGGAAGCCACCTTCCCCTGCATAGGCGCCTTCCGTGTTCTCCCTCACCACCACGAAGTCGCAGCCCTCGGCCGGGGATCCTGCCAGCCCTGTGAAAGGGCGCAGGTTGACGTAAAGGTCGAGCTCGAAGCGAAGCCGGAGCAGCAGGCCCCGCTCGAGCGTGCCTGGCGGCACCGCGTTGGACCCGACCGGGGGACCCACGGCGCCGAGAAGGATGGCATCGAAGCCCCGAAGCTCACCGAGCACCGTATCAGGGAGCACCTCGCCGGTCGCCAGGTAGCGCGCAGCCCCCAGGTCGTATGCGACCGTGTCGAGAGAAACGCCCGCGGCGCTTGCCACCTTCAGGGCTTCGGCGATGACCTCGGGTCCTATGCCGTCGCCCCCTATCACCGCGACTCTGTGCCCGCGCTCCGCTTCGTGCCCGCGCTCCGCTTCGTGCCCGCGCTCCGCTTCGTGCCCGCGCTCCGCTTCGTGCATGCCTCTCCTTCACACTGTTCGGTTGCTACCTGCGGTCCTGCTCCGGGAAATGAAAAACCGCCCACCTCGGTGGACGGTCGGACA
>JAJYXW010000021.1 GCA_021801525.1 Actinomycetes bacterium | reverse complement strand
TGCTGGTCGCGTCGGTCGTGTACCTGGGATACCGCGCTTACCAGGGGATCACCTGGCTGGCTCATCACGTGTGAGGTCATCGAGCTGCGTTCAGGTCCTCACCCGGCTCACCGGCCGTGAATTGCCTTGGAAACCGTTGGTGCTCGCATGGTCCGCCCATCGTCTACCATCGGGCGGACGGGCTGTGGCGCAGCTTGGTTAGCGCGCTTGACTGGGGGTCAAGAGGTCCCGGGTTCAAATCCCGGCAGCCCGACCAAATAAGTCCAGGTCAGAAGGCCTGTCTAGGGCCTGCAAGTGAAATGCGAAAAGCATCCGGTGTGTCAAGGGTGTGTCAAGGTGGCCAGATTCGGAACCTCGTCCGCCCCGTTGCGATACGTCCGTGAAGTAGCGGCCAGTAAGAGTTCGCGCGTGGCGAGGGCCGTCGCGGGACCTTCTTGGAGGAGAGCCCGTAGAGGAGGCTCACGGACTTCGGTGCGGATTAGGTGAGATCGAAGGCAGCCACGCGCTTCTTCGGATCTTCGGATCGCCTGCGACCTTCACTGGGGGGGGACCCCCGAGGTAGGCGGCCGGCAAGGAGGGCTCTCAAGACCTCCGCCTCTACCTCTCCCTCCAGGCAGAGGGAGGCTGCGCCCTCTCCGAGCCAGTAGCCGGGTGCCGACCAAGGCGTGGATCAACCGACCGTCCATCCAAGACGCGTAGATCTTCGACAATCACATATTGACAGCTTCCGCGGGCAAGTGCCGAGGCGGCGAGCAGGTCACCGAGAGTCCCAAGCGTCGAGGTGGGTGCCGGTCCGGCCTCCACGCTGGCGCAGTCGGTCCACGAGGCGTCCAGGAGCGACTTGGTGCCGTCATCGAGGACGACGAGGAGCTCCTCGTGTCCGTGGCGGCGCATCTTGCCGAGGAGGCGGAGCGTCCGCCCCTCGAGTGGGTGCTTCGATCTGGTGACCGTGACGGTGGCCGGGAGCGTCATCGGACGTCTCCTCTCGGGGCGCCGGCGCACCCATGACCGGCTGCATGGACCAGCGCGCCGGCGACCCTCTGGGCGTTGCCCCAATCGAGACCGCATGTCGCGTCCCGAAGGTCGACCGGGATGCCCCAGGCGATGCTCGCGCCGATGCGCAACACCCGGGTCTCACTCGACGAACAGGCAAGGCGCCCGCCCTCAAGCGTTTCGAGCGCCGCCGCCCAGTCGACGAACGCCATCGGTGCGTCCCCTGGTGTCCCGTCGATGACCTCGACGAACTCGTCGACGAAGTCGGCCCGCAACAGCCAGCTGCGATGCTCGATCAGGAGATCAGCGGCGGCTTCAGCGCAGAAGAGCCCCTCGGCATGCTCTTGGTGCGCGGACGCGAGGTCCTTGAGGCGGGTAGTAAGTGATGGAGTCGTTCGACAGCGTTCCCCACGATCTGTTGTTGAAAGCGGTCGCTCACCACACCGACGAGGCCTGGGTCCTGCTCTACATCGAACAGTGGCTGAAAGCCCCCATGCAGATGTCAGACGGGACCCTCGTGGCACGGGAGAAGGGAACCCCCCAGGGCTCTCCGATCTCGCCGCTGCTCGCCAACCTCTTCATGCACTATGCGTTCGATTGAAATTCGCCCGCCCTTTAGTAGTAGAAAAATTAGCCACATAAGGGGGGAGCGGGAGGGGGAGGTTCCCTCCCGCTACTCACCAGCTCCCGCCTGGAGCTCGAGCTCACCCACGTGACCAAAGGAATCGCGCGTCTCGTAACCGCGTACCAAGGAGACCTCCTCACCCTCGATAAGCTGCGGGCCCGCATGCCCGACCTGCGAGCCAAGGAGACCAGCCTCCGCCACTCTACCCCAGGGGTCGACCACGCCTTTCGACCCACCGGTTATCGGTTGCGTTTGACGCGTCATGCCGGGCCAGCGCTGTGGCCACGGCCTCGCCGATGCCCGAAGATTCTCCGGTCACTATGACCACGTGGTCACGGATCTCCATGGTCAGCTCCCTCCTCCCGACGAACGCCTGTTCACACTGATCGTTCCACCAGCCATCCCCGCACGAGCGGGAACACGTCGGCGACCGCGGCCTCGGCCACGAGCAGGTCGTCGTGGCCATAGTCGAGCGCGAAGCCATGGTCCTTGCCGGCACGCACGAAGGTGGTGTCGCTCCCACCGATCGCGTTGGCAGTGGCCTCTACCGCGCCCGGTGGGCGCTGGAGGTCGGCGGCCGCGGCCACGAGCAGCAAGGGCAAGTCCACCGCGTCGAGGTGGTCGGACCACACGGTCGAGCCGTCGAGGCTGCACATCACACCGTGGGTGACCCAGTCACGGAATTGGTCGGCCAACACCAGCGACTCGTCGGGAACGCCGTTCCGGAAGTAGCGGGCCACGGGCAGCGGGTTGGTGTGGGCCATGCGAAAGCTGCTATCCAACTGTTTGGAGCGAGCGTAGGCGAGAATCGGCCCCGCTGGGCGGGCTCCGGAACGGAACGGAACGCGCCCGCCGCGCCGCCCCCGGGGAGCGGAGGTCACACCGGGGACCTTGGCTGACGGCGGGGTGAGTGCCGGCGATCCGAACGTGATCCCGCCGCGCACACGAGTTGTGGTCCCCGAGATCGCCGCCGCGTACAGCATCTGACCGCTCATCTCCATCCCGAGCCAGAAGGCGCTGTCCGCCCCAGCCGCGTTGCAAGCGGCGTCCACTGCGGCGGGAAGGTCGCGCTCGACGAAGTCGTCAAAGCTCCACTGGAGGGATGGGTCCGGCCCTTCCATGGGCCAGCTGCGCCGCCGACCGCGAAGGTCGACGCAGAACACGTCGAAACCCGACGCTGCGAGATAGCGCGCCAACGACCAGCGGGGGCCGAGGTCGTAGATGAGCCCGGTGCCTGCGAAGCCGTGGCTGAGCACGAGCGGGTAAGGCCGGGGTTCTGCCTGCGGCCGGTAACGCGCCAGGGAGATCCGCCAACCGTCGGGCGTGTCCGCGCTCAGATGCTCGTCAGGTTCGCCTTCCCAGTCGAAACGTCGGTACCAACGACCCAACGAGATGGCGGCCGCGGAAGCCGCTGCGACGGAGCCACCCAACGCGGCGGCGCTACGCCCGACCCTCATCGAGAACGCTCCAGCTCTGCCAGCTTCCGCTTGAAGCTGCGCCGCGTTCCCCACTCGTACAGTGGCGGCGCGAGGTGCCGGAACGCTACTGCCGAATGCAGCCAGCGGGGGACGAGCTGCCCGAGTCGCCGCCGCTCCATCGCTCGGACGACCGCCGCAGCAACGCGCGCGGGCGAGACCTTCCCCGGGAACGAGCGGTCGTAGCCGTGGCCGCGCGCGTCGAAGAAGCCAGTGTCGACAGGCCCCGGATTGACCGTGGACACCGCGATCCCGAACGCCGAGAGCTCCACGCCGAGGGACTCGGCCAGGCCCACCTCGGTGAACTTCGTGGCCGAGTACACGGCTTCGAACGGCGCGCCGATCCGCCCCGCCACCGAGCCGTCACCGCCGATCTCGTCGAGGACTCCACGCAGCTCGGGTTCGCTGCGGGCGACGAGCCCCATCGTCGCCCCCGGGCAGCTCCGGCCGTGGCAACGGTACGCCCGATATGTCGGGACACGCCCGTCACCAGGACCACCGCCCCTTTCCACTGGACGCCGGTCATGGTCTCGCTCCTTCCCGCGGCGCTGCGAACGCGTCTGGGCCGAGCGGGTTCGAAGGCGCGCGTTGGAGGTGAGCAGTGAGGTGGTTGTCGACGCGCAAGTAGTAGCAGACAGCAACGTTCGTCGTACGGGGCACACCGCGACACCCCCGGCGGAGACGGGGTGAGTGCCGCGCACGCCGAGCCCGTAGAGTGCGGCCACCAGCATCCTCCTCGTGTCGCTCGATTCCGGTTTGTGCCCTGCGATCACCGCGACCCCCGGTTCGGCGTGCAGCTACTACACGTACGAGGAATATAGTCACCGTATGACCACCGTGCCGGACCCCTGTGGTCGATCGGGCAAGCGTGTTCGGTGGGGGCCGACCACGTGGCGGCAAGGATGATCGACGTGGGCGTGGCCTCGGTCGGCCCTGGGCTCGCCGCCGAGCTGGTGGGAGGTGGAGGAAGTGACCGCCACCCGCAACGACGGGCACACCGATGTGGTGGTGCTCGGTGCGGGCGTGGCCGGGGTGGCCGGGGTTCGTGCAATGCATCTGGGGAAGCTGGAATCATCGGAGCGTGATAGCCATGTTGGTTGGAGAGGGACCCGTCATTGACGGGTCCAGGAGCAGCGTAGGCGCCACGCGGACGCGTAGTTCGGCATCTGCGAGGGTGTTCTTGACCACGCTCGAGTTCACCCGTACCCGGCGGGTGCGTCACGTCGACGACCTGCTCGCCGATCGCGCTGCCGGGCTGCTCGCCGGGATGGTGGTGTTGCCGAAGAAGTCCGCGCTCGCCGACTACTCCTACCGGCTCTCCCACGATCACCAGCGGGCGATCGTCGCCGCCTTGGCGACGATGAAGCTGACCGCGGAGAGCGCCAGCGCCGCGAGAAGCGTGGTGACGATGACCGCCTCGGTGGAGTTGCCGGCGTCGGGCTCGGCGCGAAGGGCTTGCCAGTGCTGGGCGAGGACACAGAAGAGGTGGCGGAGGACGATGGGCTTGGGGGAGCACGGCGGCTGTAGTACGGCAGCGCGGGCCGTGCGCGCGCCTTTGAGGCTGCCCGTCGCGAACGCCTAGCGTTCGGACGGTAAGGCGGCACGATCGCGTGCATATGGCTACGTGGGGCGTGGTGATCAACGGTGGATAATCACGTCGATAGACCCTTTGGGCAACCCCGTGGGAATGCCACGACACAGCACGAAAGCTCAGGAGATTTGGCCCGAAAGGCGCGAAGATCAGCAATATGGGTTTGGGGGTGACATCACGTATTCGCGCGGCTTCAAGCCTCGGTTCCTGCGAACGCACTGGTCATGGGCTCTGCATAGGGCACTGCCCCAAGGCGGTGCCTGCTCAGGTTCGGAGCATGTGGTGATGATCATCGAGGCTGTTCGCCTTACCGGAGATCAGGGTGGACCCAGCTCCGCCAAGAGGGTCTCGACCGTCCAGGTCGGACAGCCGCAGCCAAGAAAGTCGTTGTCGGCAGTCAGGATAGCGACGTCGAGGGCGAGGGCCAGCGCGACCGGTGCCCAGTCGGCGGGATCGCGTGGCACACGCCGGCGGGCGGCGTTTTCCATATGCCCGTAGAACCTGCGCGGCACGACTTCGATCACATCTCCCTCCACGAAGTCGTGCACGATCCTCAGCAACTGCTGGCCCTGGTCGCTCGTCAGCCGGCCTTGACCGACGATGGCAGCAACACGCTTGTCGAGCTCGTGCTGCGCTTCGTCCCACTGGTCTTCTGCGACTAGGCACCGAAGGTCTGGTCGTGCGAGGAGCTCCCGGCCGCGGCGACGCAACAGCTCAGCTACGAGCACGCTGGCGTCGACGACGATGATCATCCTGGCAGCGGCCTGCGCAGGTCGAAGAGCTCTGACAGCTCCTCCTCGGTCATCCCCGTCTCGGCAAGAATCTCTTCGACCGAACGACCGAGCTGCTCGAGGGCACGCCGTGCCTGCTCCCGGTCGGCTTCGACGGGGATGTAGAACCCGATCACCTGGCCGTGCTTGCTCACGGCCACCGGGTCGGAGCCTGACAGGTACATGGTCGCGTGGTCCCGAAACTCCCGGACCCCCACGTTTTTCAAGTTCGGCATTGTGGTCACCTCGTGGTCACACGATACCAGAACCTGCCGGTCCCGAGAATGTCATCCGTGGGCCGAAACTGCACTTTGCCGCCTGGACCTACGCGCACGCCCGGCCCGGTCGACCAGGCGTATCGAGGGGCAGCACCGCGTTCGTCCTCCGGTTGGCGAAGAAGAACCCGACCTGGGGCTACCGCCGCATCCAGGGCAAGCTCGCCACGAAGGGCATCGGTGAGCCGGTTCATCTCGCTCATCACCCTCTCGAGAACCCCGTTGCGGATCTCTGGGCACCCCTTGTGCTGCCCGGCGACGAGCGAACCGGGCCGAGGGTTGGAAAGGGAGGTCGCACCTGCCGTCCTGGTGCCATCCTGGGGCGACGCTGCCGAGGTTGGGCGCGGGTAGGCTGCGAGGCGGTGACCGAACTGGACGTCATCGTTCCTGGCGACATCGCCGAACGTCTACAGGCGGCCGCAGCGAGCCGTGGATCGACGGCCGAAGAGGTCGCGGCGGACCTGATCTCGTCTCATGTCCCGTCCGTCTCTGGTCGACCGCTGTCGTTTCTCGGCATGTTCGAGGCTCCAGAAGGATTCGACGTGGCCTCCGCCGAGGAACGCTACGAGGCAGAGGGGTCCACTTGCGCGCCTGGACTACGTGCAAGACGCCCGCCTCCAAGTCCACGTCCTGCCAGGTGAGCGCTGCGGCTTCCCCAGGGCGCAGCCCGAGGAGAGCCATGGCGAGCCAAAGCCCCTCGCCGTCTTCGCCGGCGAGCACCTCCTCCAAGGCCTTCACTTGCTCGGGGGCGAGTATCCGGCGCTCCTTCGCCCTCGGGGCCGCGGCCGGGAGCAGGGCAAGCTTCGCCACGTCTTGCTGCACGATCCCTCTGCGCTCTGCGTGCCCAGTGCGAGAGAGAGCGTCTGGCGCGAGAGGCGGAAGGTGTTGCGAGAGAGCCCGTTTCGAGCCATGCCTGCAAGCAGCGCCTCTACGTGCTCTGACCGGAGCTCGGGTAGGACCACAGGGCGCAGGGGGGCTAGGTGGCGAGCCATCTCGTGGTGCAGGCTCTTGGTCTTGGGCGTTATCTCCAGGTTTGGCAGCACTTCGCTAAGCCAGTGCTCGAGCCAGGCGCCGGTCGTAGGTGCGGCCTGTTCCATGGTGGCCGGGACTGCGGCGGCCACACGAAGCTCTGCCAGGGCCTGCTCGGCAGCTCTCTTCGTGGTGACGCGACGCCGCCGCCATTCTCGGCATCTCCCACCAACGGGTGCACCAACTCATCGCCCCCGAGCCCAACCCGTCGCGGCGCAGAGCAAGCTGACGCCCTGAAGGGTTCGAGAAGGCGAAGCTCGCCTGGGCCTCTTAGAGGCCCAGCGGATAGGCACGGCGGGCTCGTCGTCCCCCAGTCAGCGCATCGCGGCGTTGTCGTCGTCGTGCAGGCGGTCCAGCCTGCACTTCCTCCTCCGCCTTGCGCTGCTTGCCTGGATGAACAACTCCCTGGTCCAACGCGCCTATCCGCTGGGCCTCTTAGGCTCGAAGAACGTCACCACCGGCTCTGGGGAGCCTGGTGGTCTCTGTGGCGACGAGCGCCCGGTGCCCTCGGACGACTCCAAGCGCCCCGCTCAAG
>JAJYXW010000057.1 GCA_021801525.1 Actinomycetes bacterium | reverse complement strand
CAGGGGGCGACGCAGCCGAGGGTTGGTGCGTGTGACAGCCCGGCGCTAACGGACCGGGGCCGAAGATGTCGACAGCTAGCCACCCTGGGAAACGACAGCCAGCCGCCCAGCAGCTGGCCTGACCGCGAGCGACCGGCAGCGCCTTCAAACTTTCTTTAGGTGTTCGAGCCTCGGGCACCGTGGCTTCACAAGGTAGAACGTCTATGGGAAGCCGGGGGAGGGAGGATCATCCCCGGATCGTTCATGGCCGATGAGCTGGAAGAATCTCCGCACCTGCGTGAGCTCCTCCTCGCCAGCATCCGCGGTCGCTATTCGCACCTCGCCCCGATCGAGGGCGACAGCGGGATGCAGCTCACCGGAGGCAAGGCGCTCAAGGGCATTCTCGCTCATCACGACCACCGTTTCCTCCTTGGTCCCGGCCCGGGTAACCCGGCGCTTCTCCGGCTCGACGAGCCAGCTGAGGGGCCCGTTCGCTGATTCGACCACAACCCGAAACGCAGCCTTAACCTGGTCACTCTGTATGGACAGCGACCCGGCAACCCTATCGGTCAGGGCGCGGCGCAGTAGGCGCTGAACACGCCTGGTATTGACGGGCTCTTCGAGAGCGCGGGGCAGTGCAGCCCGAAGCGGGGAAGGGACGCGGTTCCAGTCCTCCCCCACGCTCGGGTACCCGAGCGCCTCGCACAGCCGCTTGATTCGCTCGCGAAGCGGGGGAGGGACCAGGTCCGCCGGCACCCTCGACCCCCGCCCCACCGAACCGGTATGCACTTTGTGCTCGAAGAGGATCTTGCGATCAGCAGGCCCGGGAGCGTGTCGGGCCACAAAGGCCTCGCTGATTACCGCCTCGTCGAAGGAAAGACCGAGGAACTGAAAGAGTTGGCACAACGTGTCACGGGGCTCGGCCACCAGCACCTCGTAGTAGAGCCGGAACGTCGCTACGTCGGAACGCTGCTCAAAGCCCATGATCTGCTCCACATGGTCGGCCCAGCTTTCCAGCAGTGCAGCTACCAGGTTCGTGGGGTTGCGCGCCACGTAGGGCGCGTAGCCGAAGGCCCCGAAACCCCAAGGGCTCGCCTCGATCCCAGAGTAGACGACATCCATCGGGTGGCGATAGAGACAGACGAACCGGGCTTCGGGGAACACCTCCGCGAGCAATCCGGCCCGGTCGGCGCTCGTGAGGGACTTGTCACACCAGCAGCGCTTCCCGGCCCGGTCGACATGGAACATCATCAACGCCTCTATCGCCTCACGCGCCTGCTCCCGTGCCCGCGAACGCCGCAGC
The DNA here is from genome assembly GCA_021801525.1 of Actinomycetes bacterium. Classification (GTDB taxonomy): domain Bacteria; phylum Actinomycetota; class Acidimicrobiia; order Acidimicrobiales; family JAJYXR01; genus JAJYXW01. Next base: position 6,024 of record JAJYXW010000057.1, on the reverse strand, counting down.
TCGGCCTCGCCGGAGGCCGGACCAAATGCCTGCCAGCACGAGAAGATCTGCCAGCAGAGATCCGACAGGTTGAGCTCGGGCGGGCAGACGATGTCAGGATGGGTGTCGAGGAGGAAGCGGACCAGCGTGGAGCCCGATCGGGGACAGGTGAGCACGAACATCGGCGGGCTCCCCTCGCCCGTCGGTGTCTCGGCAGCAACCTCCTCGCCGGGCGGAGACGCGACGGCGTCCGCGCTCATGACCGACCTCCCCCGTTCCCCGTTGGCTCATTCGTGGGAAGAGGCCGCCGGGCGTAGAAGAGGCCGAACCTCTGCTCGAAGTGCCGAAGGTCGTCGGGATAGAGCGCTAGGACCGAGGTGTCCCAGAACCGGCCGTCGGCCAGCTCGTCGTCGCGCAAGCAGGCTTCCTCATGCAGGTAGCGCCCGATCGCGCTGTGGAATTGCCCACATGTGAAACCAGGCGCCTCGAGGTAGATCTTGCGAATGCGCCAGGTGTCGAAGAGGTGCCGAGCGAAGAGCATGAGCACCTCAACCCCGAGTCCTCGCCCCGTGGCCGCCGGCGTGAGAACCACAGCTGCCCTTACGGTGCCCCCCACCAGGTCTGCCGCATATGCACTCGCGAGGCCTACGGGCTCACCCGAGGTTCGGCGCTCCACGAGGAGCTGGGTGAGCACGCCCTCCCACAGCAGGCGCTCGAACACCTCCTCGCGGGGAACGACCCCCCGGAAGCGCCAGCGAGCTCCGCTGTCGTCCCCCATCGTCAGCCAGAACAGGAATGGCTGGTGATGGCGCCGCACAGGCTGAAGGGTCACGAACCGACCCTGGCGGGAATGCGATGGCGGGGAGTACACCTCGTCACCTTTGCCGAGGGACGCGGGCACGGCGCTAGCTTCGCTCCGCTCGAATTGCCCCTTGCACTCGGGCGTTGAGGGCATCTTCGGACCCGGCGAGCTGAGGGATGGGCCATGCCTCGCCGTCGGCATCCGAGCACCGGGTTCGTTTAGCGAGGAAGGGGCCCAGGTGCTCTTGCATCCGGTCCAGGTCCGCAGGGTACATGGCCAAAATGACGGTGTCCCACAGCCGCCCGCGTATGAACTCGTCGTCGCGCAAGCGGCCCTCTTCGTGCAGGTAGCGCCCGATCATGCTTCGGATCTGCCGGCAGTTGAACTCGGGTGTCTCCAAGTAGAGCTTCCGGACGCGCCAATTGTTGAAGAGATAGCGAACGAACAGTATGAACGCCTCTATTCCCAGGCCCCGACCGGTAGCGGTCGGCACGAGTGCTACGCCCACCTTGACCGTGCCCGATACCAGGTTCGCTCCGTAGGCGCAGACAACGCCAACTGGGTCGCCGGACGCTCGGCGTTCCACGACGAGCTGGGTGAGCACGCCCTCCCACAGTAGGCGCTCGAAGACCTCTTCACGGGGAACGGCGCCCCTGAAGCGCCAGCGAGCACCGGCGCCCTCAGCTGTGGCCAGGTCGTAGAGGAAGGGATAGTGCTGACGCAACACCGGCTGCAGGCTGACGAATCGTCCGGAACGGGCCATGGTCACGGGCGAACGGCGTTCCGTCAGCCGCTGCACGCCGCGAAAGCTTCCGACACTTGGCGGGAACGTCACGGAGCGGCGTACCTCCCCCAGTCGCTCCATTCGGTGCGCATCGGGCCCCATCGCCTCTCGATCCCGCGGGAGCCGATCTCAAAAACGGCAGCAGTAGAGACAATGAGATGGAACCTGTGGGGCTCGCTGCGCTCCGGTGCCCAGGGATCCTCGATCGGCCAGAGCTGGAGGAGCACGATCCCGTCACGCACGACCGCGCGGCGGACCACCGTGCCCTCGCCGAACAGTGCTACCCACACGGCGCCGGTTCCCACTTCAACGCAGCGTTCAATCGTGAAGCGAAGGTCGGTTCCCGGCTGGGCCAACATCCGCGCCAGGTAGATCACACCTGTTCGGTCGCGAGGGAAGCCCGCGGGCGGGTCGTAGTCGACGTAGTGCCCGGCGAAGATCTCAGGCACGACCTCCGACCGGTGCTCGTTCAGCACCTCCTCGACGAAGCGGTCGATGTGGGCTCTGCCTGTGGCAGCCAAGGTGTCAGCCGGTGGAGGGTGGTCGCGTAGGGCACCAAGCGTCACGGGCACTTGCTCCTTGAGGTGCCCTGGCTGTTATAGCACGAGCGGACGTTCCACTTGTTGTACCAGCCCTTGCTGCCCCACGTGCTGATCGTGACGGGTGATCCTTTAACGAGCGGGCCTACCTTCGAATACTTGCTGTAACTCGTGGAATATGCATGAGTCGCCAGTGTGATGGCGTTGGTGCAGGTCACGCCGGAAGTACATGCCTTGTTTACACGGCTCGCATCGCCCGAGTAGTAAACCTGGGGAGCAGGGGCAGCCGAAGTCATCACCGACCGGTACTGCGTGGGGATGCTCCAGCCAGTCGAGTTCTCCGCCCACAGCGTCGTTGCGCCGGCGCGGTTGTGGCTGTTCTCGTAGTAGACGATCCATTTGTTGAGCGATTTGCACTTGGACGCGGTGAAGCCGTAAGACCTCTCCTCGTCAACCATGATCCCGCCCCAGTAGCGATTGACTTTCGACCGGGTGCCATTAGTGTACATGTAGTTGACAATGGACTTCATGAGCGTCTTGTACTTGCCGATGGAGCCGCAGTATGACTGCGGAGCCACTTCGGTGACCGCCTGGATGTTGGTCTGGACGAAGTTGTAGGTGGCACCCTCAACTTTGGACAGGGCGTCGTAGCCAGACAAGCTGCAGCCTGGTAAGACTCCGTGACCTTCTACTACCACAGCGTTAGCGCCGTTCGGATATCCCTGGTACGGCATGGCGTTCTTCATGAAGTATCCAGCCGCTGGGGTCTGGGCGCCGGCAGCCGGTGCGCCGGCAGTCACTCCGAGTATCGCTGCTGCCCCGCTCACCCCGGCTGCCATTGCCGCTCGCGATCTTCGACTGCCTTGGCGAGCCTTCAGCTCCTCATAGGACCACATCGTCGCTGCTCCTCGTGCGCTTCCATTGCTTCATCGTTGTCCCTGGATCCCTGACGGCGCGCTGAGACTTGGACCAAGGATCTCATGAGCTGGCCGGCGGCGGGCAGCTCGTCGGGGCTGGACCACTCGGGGGGCCATCGGTGAGCGCTACGTTCCCGGGGATCCCGGCGGGCTCGCTCGCGAAGGGGATCGGCGGAAGACCTGAGTCGGTCCTGTGGTACATGTTAAACTGGCCTCGCCGGTTAGGCGGAGTGCCAAGACTCGGGTACCACGTGTCGTTGTTGACCTCGAAAGAGATGTCAGCGCAGGGCCCGTCGCTCATGTTCATTATCGTGATGCCGCTGGCGGTCGAGAAGAATGGCACGTTGTTCCCATTGAGGTCGATCCCGACCGGCCAGAACGGTGGGCGATATACGCTGAAGCTCGCGAAGCTGTGCGCTGCGGTGGGGTCGAAGCAGGTGCCAGAGGTTGTCTCAGTCTCCGTGGAATTTCGCAGGTGGTCCTCCGCTCCGGGTGCTGCCGTGAGGCAGGCTCGGGGTAACACCAACCGAACCGAAACGGAGGACCACCAACCATGTCAGCATCGCGCAGTACAACCACTCCGGCGAAGAACCTGCGTCTGCTCCCTGGACTGGGCTTCGTCGACCTTGCGGCTTCGGGCCTGCCCGAGCGTCTCGCCGACAAGGTCGAGGGCGAGCTCGAGCTCTTCGCCTACCAGATGCGCTACGGGCTCCTGTCCGCTGCGGTCTCTGTCGGCCTGGAGGTCTTCGGCGAGCTGCTCCAGGCCGAGGTGACCGAGATCGCCGGACCAAGAGGCACCCACCACCCGAACCGGCGAGCGAGGCGCCATGGCAGCGAGTCTGCCAAGGTCCCCCTCGGCGGGCGCATGGTCGATGTCGCGAAGCCCCGGGTGAGAAGCGTCGACGGTGCCCACGAGATCCCGCTCGAGACCTGGGCAGCGGTAGCGAGTCGTGACCTCATGGAGCGCCACACGATCATCTCCATGCTCGCGGGGGTCTCCACGCGTAACTACGCGACCGTCTTGGAGCCGGTCGGCCCCGAGCTCGAGGAGAACAGCTCTGCGACGTCGCGATCTGCGGTGTCGAGGCGCTTCATCGCCGGCACGAAGGCCCGCCTGGAGGAGTTCCGCTCCCGCCCGCTCTCCGACTGCCGCTGGTTGATCGTCTTCATCGACGGCTTCGGCTTCGGTGACGAGACCCTGGTCGGAGCCCTGGGCGTCGACGAGAAGGGCAACAAGGTGCCGCTGTCGGTCGTACATGGCACCACCGAGAACAAGACCGTCTGCAAGAAGCTGCTCGACGACTTGGAGGACCGGGGCTTCGACGCCTCTGCCGGGGTGCTCTTCGTCATCGACGGCGGCAAGGCGATCGCCAGGGCGATCGAGGACAAGTGGGGAGACACGGCTCTCATCCAGAGATGCCGTCAGCACAAGTACCGCAACGTGACCGACCTGCTCCCGAAGTCCGATCACGCCTGGGTGAAGATCCAGATGAACCGCGCCTGGAGGATGCCGGATCCCGATGGGGCAGAAGAGGCGCTGCGCAGCCTCGCCGCGAAGCTCGAGCGCACCCACCCGGATGCCGCAGCATCCCTTCGTGAGGGGCTCGAAGAGACGGTGACGATCAACGCCCTCGGGGTCACCGGCACCCTGGCCGCTACGCTAGCGACGACGAACCCCATTGAGTCCACCATCGACATCATCAAGGTCCACGCGAGGAACGTGAAGCGCTGGAGGGGAGGCGACATGCGCTTGCGCTGGGCTGCAGCCGGCATGCTCGCGGCAGAGGCCCAGTACCACCGGGTCCGCGGCCACCGCCAGCTAGACAAGCTGGCTCAGGCTCTCAGCACTGCGATCCAGCGCAGGCGAGAGCTCGCCGACGCGAGCTGAGTGCCATACCCCCGACTATCATGACCATCGAGGACCACCTGCGAAATTCCACGGAGACTGAGACAACCTCGGCGTCACCCCAGCGCGGGCAATGGAGCCTCGTGAGCTCCTCCACGGCTGCGGCGGCCTCGTCCGGGCTGCAACCGGCAAGCTGGTCACCGGGCCGAGCCGGAGCTAGAGGGCTTGAGCCGGCGAAGCCGGCACAGTTGAGTCAAGTTTCACGCGGCCAGGCCGGACTGCGCGATGAAGGTGTCGAGCGCGGTGTCCAAGCGTTCGAGCTGACGGCCAAGCGGCGTCTCCATGGCCAAGGGGTCGAGCACCAGCGCCAGGCCAGGCCGCAGGACGCGTGCGTAGGTGCGGGTGAACAGCATCGCCACCCGCAGACCGAACGGGGTGACTTGGTAGCGGTGGGTGTGGGGGATGCGCTCGATCACCCCGTGAAGGCGAAGGCGCCGGAGGTCGTAGGTCATCCTGCCCGCGGTCATGATCTGGAGGTCGAGCCCCAGCAACGGCGCTAGGTGCGTCCGGAGGTCCTTGTTGGAGAACCCATCGGGCAGGAGACGGAAGACGACCAGCACACTCATGAGCGCCTGGACACGGGGGTCACCGAAGCGAAGCGCCGAGGCGCGTTGCCCCTCCACCACCACCGGGACGCACAGCGCCTCGAACGCCTCCTCTCCGATGCGGCAGTCGCAGCTCGTTCGTTGGACGTCGAGTAGACGCCGGTTGGCCCGAAAGCCGATCTCCTGCAGGGCAGGGAGATTATGGAGCCGCTTGCCGACGCCGAAGTCTCTGGCGTCGTTGATGGTGGTCTCGGTGCGGAGGGCTTGGCCCTCCTTGTGGTACTGCTTGATTTTCGAGCGCTTGTAGTCGACGTGCAGCGAGGGCGTCACGCCCTCGGTGATCACGCGGGTGCGGAACCTGCCCGGTGTGCGCCTGCTCACACGCCGTTCGAAGATGAGCGAGACCTGGTCGGGCCGGCCGATGTCGAGGTTGTCGCGGATGACCTCCTCGAAGAAGACCCGCCCCGACAAGGGTCGGTCGAGAACCTGGGTGAGGGAGAACTCGGCCTGGAGGATGGATGTCAACGGCCATCAGAAAGTCCCTGTTGGCGG
>JAJYXW010000166.1 GCA_021801525.1 Actinomycetes bacterium | reverse complement strand
GGCGGGAGGGCTCTTGCGCGTCCCTGTCGCCAGCAGCCTGGCCCGCCCGCCGACCACCCGTCTACTGCAGGGCCCATCTGCCGTCAGCACCGTGAGCGTCGTCAACGACCCCCCGGATTCTCATCCTGAGCGGCGCCCAACACCCCTTCCGGCCGCACACGATGATCCAGTGGCAAGGCGCTGGCGTCAATTCCGGCACCGGCATCCCCCGGCCTGGGGCCGGAGGGACGACGGTGGGAGTCTGGGCCTATGCCTCTGGCGGTAGTGCAGAGCTTCGATCACTAGCTCGCACGCGGCGCACTGAAGCCGGTCGACGGCCAACTGGGCGAGCAGAGGGTTGGCCATCTTGGCGAGTCATTCAGACGGATCGCGCTTGGAGGTGATCGCCGTCGCGAATCGATGGTGCCTCTTCGCGACGACCTAGAGGTCGGACCTTCCTCTACCGAGGCGCGCCATGCGTCGGCCCGCCGTGACGGTGCGACCTGCGCCCATGCACCCTTCGGGCTTGGTGTGGTCGTTGAACCCGCCGGCAAGTGGCCCTAGCGCGTGGTCCCCCCTGACCGATGAGAGCAACCGAAGGAGGAGAAAGATGACTACCACCCGATCGGTATCGGCAGCGACCCTGGCGAAGCCCGCGAGCGCTCATAGCCAGTGCGACTTCATGGAGCTCGTGCTCACCTGCCTCGATGCGAGCGACGTCGCCCGCCGGAGAGTCCTCGCGGAGAACGCCCGGTGGTATGCCACCACCACCGTCGGCGTCTCCGGCTTGGAGGAGTCCGAGATGCCACGGGTTGCGAGAGACCAGGAGCACGAGGCAAAGGAGAAGGTATCCCTGTCCCCGGAGGCCATCGGATTCCTTTTCCTGGATGCTGCAGTGATCTTCGACGATGGCACGCAAGGCGGCGACATCGAGCAGGCAGCCGACGCCGTGGTGCTCGGTGCCGGGCTCCTCGTGCTGAGCGAGGGATTCGAGGAGGAGCACTCCGAGGCGGAGGAGGCCCCGCTGCGGCGCTCCGGGCCAGAGCCGGTTGCACCGGGTACGAAGGTGCCGACGGCGGCTCGAGCTGGCAAGGGCGTCGCGGCGTAGTTGCAGCGAGGCAAACGCTCGGCCCGCGAGGTGGAAACGTCACGGTCCGTCCACGTATCGCGCTGCACTTCGACTACCCGCAGGACGGTAACTGTTCGGCGAACCCGTCGCCAGCGCGAGGGTATTGGACACGGAGGGTGCTGAACACAGACGAGCTCATGATGTCTGTTGGTGGCCGTGGCCGCCAGGATCCTGACCCAGCCGCAGCGCCTGGAGGAACAAGCAGAGCGGTGGCGGGCTGAGGCCGCCCGGCTGAAGGAAGATAACAAATCGCTCAGGGTCAAGAACAGGTACCTGCGTTCCAAGATCGCCTGCCTCGAGGGCAAGGTTTCCGCACGCGCGGAGAGGGTGGCCTAACTGGTCAGGCTTGCCTTCGGGATCGGCATCTGGCCGGTCTCTGCCTGCACCCGGCGGTTGCGCACCGAGGAGGCCTAGGCATCGCTCGAGGCTTTGGCCCGACGCGGGTGACATCCAGCACGTTCGGCCCGAGTCTGCGAGAGCCAAGATGTCGCCGAAGGGCTTCGTGTGAGATGCAGACCATGACCAACACGACTCAGGCCGACCGGCTGCTCCCGCCGTAAGCTCGCATCGCGGCCCGCGCCAATCCCACAACCGCCAAGCCCAAGGCTACGACCTCCCGCACTCGCCGCCGATATGCCGGTGTGGTGAGAACTTGGATCGAGCCTCGCTGGCGAGACGAGAGGATTGGCGCCGTCGAGCGCGATGAAGTAGCCGAGTGGGTGCGAGGGTTGCACGCAACCGGGCTCGCACCAGCATCCGTCCGCTAACTGTCATCACGGTCACCCTTGGTACCTAAGGGCACCTACTTCCGGGCGTCGACGAGGAGCTGACGGCGCGACTTGGTGAGGACCTCGAGGTCGGGAGCAAGGACCCTTATTGCACGGAAATTGCACGGACCTCCTTGCCAGCCAGGTCATCGCCGGCAAAAGCGCCCATCTGACTGGGCTTTGATCGGAGCCTGGGGTGGGGGTCGATCCCACGGCCTGAACATTACGAGTCAGCCGATGGCGATCACGAGACAGTGACAGTCCGACGAACGTGAGCGAGTAGCGGGACGTGCAGCCGGCGCTGAGGCCGCCATCGCCATATCCGCCGCCCTCGACGTGGAGAGAGCCCACCCAAATTTCACCATGTGAGTCCGCCGCTGATCGACCGTCCCCAGCGCCACGATCGACCCGCAGACAGGGTACCCGTGGGGCGTGCGACGGGACGCGGGGCAAACGAGCGATCGGAGGAGCGCGGCCGACCCGACGGCGTCGATCTCCGGTGGTTCACCATTGCTGAGATCGCGACCATGCTGAAAGTTTCGGTTCACACGGTGCGCAAATGGAGCGCGCGAGGTGCTCCCTGGTTCCCCGAGTTCCGGCGGCTACCGAACCGACAGATCCGGGTGCGCGAGGACTGGCTCCGGGCGTGGCTGGATCAGCTGAGCTCGAACTAGGAGGACGGTCCGGTCCTGCGGTTGGCGAGGAAGCGCTCCACGGCGGTCACGCCATCATCCTCGCTCCCAGGAATGATGCCCTGGTAGACATCGAGGAATACCGACAACGTGGCGTGTCCGGACCAGCGCTGGCATACCTTGGGAGCGACCCCGGCGTTCAGCCAGAGTGAGCAGGCGGCGTGCCGCAGGTCCTGGCGGACGAGCTTGGAGAGCTTCGGCTGGCCGGGATCGTCAGGGTCGAGGTCCGGGTCGGCCGGGAACAGCGCCGCCACGGCCGGCTCCCAGACCTCTCGCACGAAGGCATCCATGTCGAAGCGCTCACCGTTGTGCAGAAAGACGAGGGAGGTTGATTTCGCGCCGACGCAGAAGGTGGCGAGGTGGCGCTTGAGCTCCTGCGCGACGTTCGCTGGAACGGGAGGCCGGCGAGAATCCCCGATCCTCCGCCGCTTGAGCGGCCCCCAGTCGGGGTCTTCGTCGCGATCGAGCCACCGCTTCGTGACGTCGAGGGGGGAACGCCAAGCCCTCAGCCAGCCCGGACCGGTGTCAGGCAGATCGAGGTCGACGATACGGAGCCCGATCGCCTCGCCAGGTCGCAGCCCGCACAAGCCCATGACGAGCACGAAACAGATGACCACGTCCCCCCAGGATCCGTGCTCGGCGCAGGCCCGAGCGAGCGCCCAGACCTGTTCGGGCGACAGCACGAGCTCGGCGTCGACGGGATCGACCCGGCTCGGCTGCGCCTTGCTCGCGCGCGTCATGCGCTGGAGGGCCGGCCAGGGATCGACCACTTCGTTGCGGGTCGTCGCGTCACTCACGAACTGACGCACATCGGCGACGAAGCGCTGCGTCGTCGCGTCCGATACCGACCGATCTGGCGAGCGCTGGTTGTGCTCGTAGCGCGCGAGGAACGCTTCCAGGATCTGCCACGTCAGATCAGCGAGCGGCAATGACCACTCGGACAGGTAGTCGGCGGCCGCGCGGAATTCCTCGGGTACCTCCGGCACCGACGCCAGTGCGCCGGCACCCGAGGCGGGTTCGCCGCGATCGGGTTGCAGGAGCCAGTCGAGGTAGGCGCCGAGGTTCCCCGGAGCCTCAGGAGCACCGGCTCGCAACAGGTCGGCGCACGCTCGCTCGAGAGCGCGCACCGCCGCCTGCCGGCTCTTCGGCTTCCACCTGCGCCACCGTCGCCGGAGGTACGCGACCGCGGTGGTCGCAACGGTCGGCCGGTTGTCGGCGGGCTCTTCTCCGTCATCCGCTACGGGCGATACGCCAGCGAAGGACCCGCGCTCGTCCGGGTCGAGGAACCGGCGGGAAACCGGGTCGAATGCCCATCCCAAGACGAAGCCCCTCGCGAGTCCCTCTGCCCACTTCGTGGCCATCTCCGACGTGCCAGACGGGCGGGTGAAACGCATCTGGAACTCCCAGCCGTCCACGCGCCAGCGGACGTCCCAACATGGCACCTCCTTGCCATTCCTACGCGTCTTCTTCCCCGGCTTCACGGGGAACACGCTGCAGTGTTTCGGGATCCAGGGCTCGATTGGTCGCTGGCGCTCGAGGCGACGGACCGCCTCGATCGTCGGCGGATCGATCGAGATCCCAGACGACGGGGGGACCGCTGCCGACTGGCCCGTGGGCATGCTCTCAGACTAGCAGGAGTGTGAACAGCGTGTGATCGCGCGCCAAGCAAGAGCACTGTAACATGCGCGACTTGGAGTGCTCCGGGTCACTGGCGAGTCGTCAGCGACAGCGCCGCAGCCAAAGAACTACCTTGTCAGCCTATATTTCCTCGTGTTGTTCCGGGAGCCCCGAGCGGCTACACTGTTGAGCGAGGAGAGGTGCGAGAGCGGCCGAATCGGACTCACTGCTAATGAGTTGAGCTGGGAAACTGGCTCCCAGGGTTCAAATCCCTGCCTCTCCGCTCTAGGGGGTCTGAACAGGTAAAACGTCGGCGAGAAGAGTTGCCGACGTTTGCCGTTGGTTGCCACTATTTGCCAGTCGCTGTCACCAGTATTGGAGCCAGCTTGCAGTCACCTCGTTAACTCCGACGCCCGCTGCGGCGAGGCGGGGCCGAGGGTGCGGAGGGCGCCCAGCCAGATTGCCGACATGGCACACATGACGCCCGGCGACTCTGAAGATCGCCCCCAGCCGCGTGAAGATCCTCCTGTCCCTTGACACCGCGGGTCCGCCGCTCACTGTCTAGCGGCCTCCTAGCGTGTAGCAATTCGATGGACACCACGAGAGCCTTCCCAGGTCAGGGGCGCCGGTGTAAGTCACATGACCCGCACCCTCTCAGTTGCGCCAAACTCCGCACCATGTTATCTATAGATTCGTGGAATATCAGAGGAGTAGCCGAGCCGACCTCTACGAGCAGCTCGCCCGGATCGGCAAGGTTGTCGTGCACCCCAAGCGCATCGAGCTGCTCGAGCTGCTCTGCCAGGCCGAGCGCAGCGTCGAGGCCCTGGCCTTGGCTACCGGACTCAAGCTCTCGACGGCATCTGCGCACCTGCAGGTGATGCGCCAGGCCCGGCTCGTCGAGACCCGCCGGGAGGGCACCCGCGTCTACTACCGAGCGGCGGGAGAGGAGGAGTGCCGGTTCGTCGCCGCGCTCGGCGACCTCGGCCGGGCACGCCTGGCCGAGGTGGACCAGATCCTGCGAGCCATAGGCGCGGACGGCGAGGGTACCGAACGGGTGACGCGCGCCGAGCTGCTAGAGCGGGTCCGCACCGGTTCGGTCGTCGTCCTCGACGTGCGCCCCGCCGAGGAGTACGCGGCCGGCCACATCCCCGGGGCGCTCTCGCTCCCTTTGGAGCACCTCGAAGCCCGCCTCGACGAGCTGGACCCCGCCCTCGAGGTCGTCGCCTACTGCCGGGGCCCACTGTGCCTGCTCGCGCCAGAGGCCGTCGCGACGCTTCGGGCACGAGGACTGAAGGCGCGCTGCTTGGAGGCCGGCCTCCCCGAGTGGCGCCAGGCTGGTCTCCCTGTCGCCACTGGTACCACCGCCGCTTCGCTCACCTACGAGGCGGACATTCCGGCGAGCCGCCGCCCGGCCGTCACGGCGCATACCGCCGGGCTCGGGGCAGGAGGTGCTCAGCGGCAATGATCACCACCCCGTCACCGCCAAATCCCAACACGAGCAAAGGAACGCCCCGATGAAGATCCTCGTCGTCTTGAACGACCCGCCCTATGGCACCGAACGCTCCTACAACGGCCTCCGCCTCGCCGGCTCCCTGGCGCGTCGTGAGGGAGTCGAGGTACGCGTCTTCCTCTTCGGCGACGCCGTTGGCTGCGCACTCGGGAACCAGAAGGTCCCCGACGGCTACTACCACCTCGACCGCATGGTGACCGCAGTCGTGCGCCATGGCGGCGAGATTGGCTGCTGTGGCACGTGCATGGACGCCCGGGCCTTTACCGACGAGATGCTCGTCGACGGTGCGCGGCGCTCGACCTTGGAGGAGGCGACCGACTGGACGATCTGGGCCGACAAGGTGGTGACGTTCTGATGAGCACCGCGGCCCGCTCCGGCAGACGTGGCGCGCTTCGACGACTGCTCACCCGGCGATGCACGTGGGCGGGAGGCCGGCAGTGACCGGGCGGGTACGGATCGTCATCGTCGGGGGCTCCTTCGGCGGGCTCGCCACTGCCTACGAGCTGCGCCGGCACCTCGGCCCCGAGCGCGCTGAGATCACCCTTGTCGCCAAGGACGACCAGTTCCGCTTCGTTCCCTCCTTCCCATGGGTGGCGATGGGACGGCGCAGCCTCGAGCAGATCTCCTTTTCCCTCGCCGGACCTCTCGCCAACAAGCACGTGGCCTTCGCTCATGAGACGGTCACCGGCGTCGACACCGAGAACAAGGTCGTCGCGACGAGCGGTACCGAGCACCCTTACGACTTCCTCGTCGTCGCTACCGGGCACCGCAGCGCGAACGAAGCCGTCGAGGGACTCGGCCCCTTCGACGGCCCCGGCCACTCGCCGATGTCTGCCGGAGAGACCACCGAGCTCGCCAAGGCGATCCGGGCATTGCTCACAGACCCCGGCCCTGTTGTCGTCGGGGCCGCGCCGGGAGCGAGCTGCATCGGACCGGTCTACGAGCTCGCCTTCGAGCTCGACCACCTGCTGCGGCGCCGCAAGCTACGCCATCGGGTCCCGATGACCGTGCTCACCCCCGAGCCGTTCCTCGGGCACATGGGCATGGGCGGGGCGGGCAAGATCCGCCAGCTCCTCGAGGGCGCCCTCGAAGAGCGTGATGTCGTGTATCGCACCTCGGTGGCGATCACGAAGATCACCGCCGAGACCGTGGAGACCGAGGGGGCGAGCCCTACCCCGTCGCTGCTCTCGATCGTGATCCCGCCCCTCGCTGGTGTGGACGCAGTCGCCAAGAGCCCCGGCCTCGCGAACCCGAAGGGGTTTATCCCCGTCGACGACCACTACCGCCACCAGACAGCCGACGGGGTTTACGCCGTCGGGGTCGCCGTCGCCCTCCCCCCGGTCGGGGACACCCCCGTCCCGGTCAACTTCCCGAAGACGGGCCACATGACCGAGCAGATGGCCGGCATCGCCGCCCGAGACCTCGCAGCCCGCGTCGAAGGACGCGAAGGGACGACCGCCGAGCTGTCGGCCCGCTGCGTGCTCGACATGGGCGACCGCGGCGCCTACATGGCCGTCGACCCGGTCCGCCCACCACGCGACCAGATCCCGACGGTCTCCGAGGGGCGCAGGTGGCTTTACGCCAAGCAGGCCTTCGAGCGCGCCTATCTCTTCTCCGCGCGCCGAGGGCAGAAGATGCCGACCGCGCTCGGCTGGTGACCCGGTGCCCGAGCGCGTCGCTCACGGTGCCGCCCAACCCGGGGAGGGCACTGCGAGCCGATCAGCTGATCACCTGCCCCAGGTGGGCGAGGTGCTGGCGGTCTGCGCCCATCCCGACGACGAGTCCTTCGGGCTCGGCGCCGTGCTCGGTGCGCTGAGCGACCAGGGGACCACGGCGCGGGTCTTGTGCTTCACTCACGGGGAGGCTTCCACCCTCGGCGAGACCCGCCGCTCGTTGGGCGAGCTCCGCGCCGGCGAGCTCGCTGCTGCTGCGGCCGTCATCGGAGTCGAGGAGGTGGCGCTCCTCGGTTACGCCGATGGTCATCTTGGCGAGATCCCCCTCGATGAACTGGCCCGCCAGGTGGACGAGGCGAGCGGACAGGCCGAGATCCTTCTCGTATTCGACGAGGGCGGTATCACTGGCCACCCTGACCACTGCGCAGCGACCGCTGCAGCGCTTCTCGCGGCCAGACGCTGTCGGCTTCCCGTGCTCGCCTGGGCGGTGCCCGATACTGTCGCCAGCACTCTCAACGCCGAGCACGGCACCAGCTTTCTCGGACGTCGCGACGCCGAGGTGGACCTCGTCATCGCCGTCGACCGGTACCGGCAGCGACAGGCGATCGCTTGCCACGCCAGCCAGTCCACCGACAACCCCGTGCTGTGGCGACGCCTCGAGCTGTCGGGTGCCTCTGAGTCCTTGCGATGGCTGCGGCCACCACCGGGCACCGAGGCGACTCCGGAGCACACCGATGACAGCCCGGGCTTCGATGGCAGGGAGTGAGGCCGGCGGCGAGACGAGCCGCCGAGCCCGCCCGGACCGGCCGAAGGGTCGGCTGGCAGACGTCGCCGTGCCGCTCGGGCTGCTCGGGCTGCTCGGTGTCCAGTTCCTCTTGGGCATGGCCGTCAACCTTTTCGTCCACCTCCCGACTGCCGGCGCCGGGATGGCAGAGATGATGGGCAACGGTCCGCTGGTTGGCCTCCACATGATGCTCGGGATGATCCTCGCCGCCGGGGCCGTGCTGGGCGTCGCCACTGCGCTCCCCAACGGCCGGTGGGCGACCGCCTGCGCAGTTGTTGCCCTCGGCGGCATTCTCGTCGCCGGGATCGGCGGCCTGGCCTTCCTCATGGGTGGCCAGAGCAATGCTGCCTCGTATCTCATGGCCGTCGGGTTTCTCGTCGCCGTCGGCGGCTACGTCGCCGAGGTCGTCACCGTCCGATGATCGCGCCACGGCCCGATCTGGTAGGTGTGAACCTCGTTGTCTGGACTAGAAGCCTCTTTACCACCTTCTACGCGCTTACCATCGACGATAACGCTGTAGTTATCAAGGTACAATATGTGTTCATAATAGAGCGCCCTGGCCCAGAAAACTGCGAGAGATTTCGGATCACTGCAATCGACCACGACATGGAATGCCATCGCCAGATACTTCTCTATTAGTTCATGCTCGAGATCGCCTCACGAAACGAAAATGCCAACGGATACCCCCATCAGAAAATGATCCGGTCCATTGCCCTCGGTGGTAAGGTCCATTCATAACACTGCCATTGGGGAGCGCGAGCGTTATGCGGTCATGTATGATACTACCGTGAACGGAATAGCTGGGACGACGGCCGTCGACATACATGGTTCCTTCTAGCCTATCTCTGGAGCCTTCGTGTAGCGATAACGTGTAAGGAACACCAGCTGTGGAGTTGTACCATTCTCCGTTCCACGTACCTGCCAGGGAGTTGGAACCAGCATGAGCGCTTCCACAGGAAGAGACGATGGGTCCCAAGGAGAGTAAGACTCCGAGCGCAAGCCATGAGCCAGCCCGCGCCAAGCAGATGTGCCGCTTCGATGGTCCGTGAAGTAAGTGGATTGATACCACGAGGGCCTCAATATATCATGCGATTCCGGGGCCTTCAGGCATGAATGTGGGTGATAGCGCTAGTCTGGGCTGAAGTCTACGTTGCAGGACGGCAGCTTTGGCCCTGGCGGATAGCTCCGCAGATCTATACCGTTTCGAGCACTCGGGCCGAGTGGCCTGGCGACCGGCCTCGGCAAGGAGCGCCGCCATGCGTACCTCGTCCTCGACCACTAGCACGCGCACAATGGCAGGGTACGAGACGGATGATGTGAATACCATGTGACCCGCCTGCTCCCCGAGCGTAGGTCACTACGCTGCCAAGGGCTCACGGCCGCATTTCGCAAGCCGGGGAACCGGAGCTCGTTACCAACGGGTGAGATCGTGGCGATCGGCTGCGGCTTGGCTAGCAGCTTGCTCGGCGTCGTCGCTCCTCGCCGTCGTGGTCCCGGGCGGTCCAGGTGCGAGCATGATGGCTGGGGCGAGCACTACGGGTGCGTCTTGCCCAGCTGGGCACAGCGCGGGCGTCGCAGCGTGCGGTCCGGTCGGCCCTATCGCCTCCACGGGCGGTGCGTTCCTGAAGGACAGCTACGGCAGGGACCTGATACTCCACGGTGTCGACGCCGTCTACAAGCACGCGCCGTACGAGCTCTACGTAGACCCCGGAAAGCCTTGGAACTTCACCGCCGCCGACGCGAAGGCCATAGCGAGCCTCGGCTTCGACATGGTTCGCCTCGGGATCCTCTGGAAGGGAATCGAGCCGGGCACCCTGGCACCCAACAGCCCGCAGATCTGCACTCCGGGGTTGCCGGGCCACGCCAACCAGTGGAACGCGAGCATCGCGAAGTCCTACATCTCGAAGGTGAAGGAGACGGTCGACCTGCTCGGCAAGTACGGGATCTTCAGCCTCGTAGACATGCACCAGGACGTCTACAACGAGATGTTCGCCGGCGAGGGAGCTCCCAACTGGGCAGTGTGCACCGACGGTCTGCCGGCCACCAACACGGGCAACTGGAGCGCCAACTACGCAGAGCCCGCTGTCGGCGTCGCCTACAACCACTTCTGGAACAACGACGTGATCGGCAACCTGCAGGGGAACTATGACCGCGCGTGGCGCATGGTGGCGAAGAGCTTTGCGGGGAACCGCTACGTGCTCGGCTACGACCTGTTCAACGAGCCGTTCTCGACGGAGGTGTTCAGCGTCGGCGGTGCTGCCGAGTTCGACGCCCGCCTGGAGTGCTTTTACACCGGGAGTGCGCATCCCGGCTCTCTCTCGGGGAGCCCGGTGCCTCTCACCTGCCCGCCGACCGACCCGGCCGAAGGTGCCATCCCGACGATCCGATCGGTCGACCCGACCCATCCCATCTTCTACGAGCCAGATGTCTCGAGCGACTTCGGCAACGCCGACTGGATCGGTCCGATGCCCTACAAGCACCTTGTCTTGAACTTCCACGACTACTGCCTGGCGGCGTCGTTCTACACCGGGTTCCGATCCAGCTCCCCGGTCTGCCCCACGCAGGAGCAGCAGGCTTTCTCCTCGCAGGCGACAGCCCGCACGAACGCGGCTGACAAGCAGAACCCGGGCGGGCCGGCGTGGTTCATGAGCGAGTTCGGCGCGGAGCCGGCCAACACGGACCTGGCAGACATGGTGGCCTTCGCCAACGAGCACCTGGTGGGATGGGCGTACTGGCAGTGGAAGTACTACAACGACCCGACGGGTGGGCCATCTGAAGGCCTTGCGTCCACGGGCGCGAATGGTGCCCCGATCGTGCACCAAGGGCGCGCGGCAATGCTCTCCGAGCCGTACGCTCAGGCCACCGCCGGCACTCCGCTGGCAATGAGCTACGACCCTTCCACGGACATTTTCAGCTACTCGTACCAGCCGAACCACCGGATCACTCAGCCGACCGTCGTGTTCGTGCCGACCTACCGCCACTATCCCAGGGGCTACTGCGCCCTCGCCGAAGGGGCGCGGGTAACCTCGGCTCCGGGGTCGACGCATCTGACGCTAGTGGCAGGCCGTGCCTCGAGCCTGGTCACACTCCGGATCGTGCCAGCGCCCTGCGGCGCCCTGCCGGCCACGCTGAGCTGAACACGCGGCGTGACAGCGTTGTGACGCGCTGGTAACCTTCCTCTGTCCCAGCCAGGCCAGGCTGATGCTGACCAGCGGGACTGCAGCTTGGCAAAGTCACGCGTGGGTGTGCGCGTGCGGGCATGCGGGGGGATCGGGGAGGCTTCGAGATGGGGGAACGTGGGGTAATGCGGCCATACGCAAAGCCATACGCAAAGGGGGCAGGTGCCAGCCGGCCTACGGGGACCTCCCGTCGTCACGCCCTTGCAAAGCGCTCGGCTGCCGTGCTCGGCGCGCTGGGGATGTCAGGGGGTCTCCTGACGGCCTGCTCGTCGGGAGCGACGTCAGCCCCCACGCATGAGGCTCTTGCGCCCGCGATAACAGCCAGGGCTCCTTTCAGCGGGCGCGGCGCGATCTACCAGGCTTACGAGACCGGAGCCAAGCCCGGCGAGAAGCTGCTCGTGGCGAACTCGGCCGGCCGGGTGGTAGGCCGGGGAGTGGCAGACCGCCTCGGCAGCCTCATAGTCCGGAACCTCTCTCCGGGTCCGGGGTACACCTTCAGGAGTGTCGAAGGTCGTGAGGTGCTCGGCACCAGCCCCTTCAGCGTGCTCTCCCCTGGCGACACCCCGCCGGCGAGCTTCTACGCTTCCCAGCACCTTCACGCCGGCTTGAACTACATCACCACCCGCAGTGGCGTGCAGCTCGCCGCCACAGTGCGCCTGCCGCCGGGCAAGACTCTGGCCGACGGCCCGTTTCCCACGGTGATCGAGTACTCGGGGTACTCGATTGCAGCGCCTGGCAGCCTTATCCAGGCCTACACGACGCCAGGGGCCAACCGGTCGAGCCCGTTGCTGCCGAGCACGGCGACCATAATCGGCTCGCTCATGATGCCGATGCTCGGCTTCGCGGCGGTGAGCCTCCAGATGCCCGGTACAGGATGCTCGGGCGGAGCATTCGACCTGTTCGGCATTAACACCACGTACGACGGCTACGACGCGGTGCAGACGGTGGCTGCCCAGCCGTGGGTTCTCGGCCATCGCGTGGGCATGGTCGGGATCTCGTTCTCGGGCATCTCGCAGTTCTTCGTCGCCGGTGCGCGACCCCCTGGCTTGGCTGCCATAGCCCCGATGAGCACGACGAACGACCTCTACTCGACCGGCTTTCCCGGTGGCATCCTGAACAGCGGGTTCGCCGCGAGCTGGATTGCCGCTCGCGTGAAGGACGCGCTGCCGGCTCCTGAGGGTGGTGCAGCCTATGCCAAGGCACTGATAGCGGAGGGAAACCGCCAGTGCCTCGCGAACCAGGCCCTGCATCTCGAGACGCGGAACGTCTACGGCCTGTTCAAGGGCGGGGCATACCGGTCGCCCGGCCTGTACGACGTTCGCTCGCCGACCACCTGGGCGAAGAAGATACAGGTACCGGTCTTCCTGGTTGGCGCCCTGCAGGACGAGGAGACCGGGCCCCAGTGGCCTGCGATGATCTCCGCATTGTCGCGGGACAAGAACGTCTGGGTGTCGATGATCAACGGCACCCACTTCGACTCGCTCGGACCCGCCACCATCTCGCGCTGGCTCGCGTTCTTGGACATCTTCGTAGCTCATCACGTCCCGGCGCAGCCCCCGATCTTCGACGCGCTGATGAAGGAGGTCTACAGCCAGGCCACCGGAGCGCCTTCGGCGACTCCGCCGCCGATGCGCTTCACTCACGCCGGGACCTACGCAGCGGCGCGGGCCGACTTCGTGCGCACCTACCCCAGGGTCACCGTCTTCTTCGGAAACGGCGGCGGGAGCCTCGGACCGGGGGCCATGCAGCCAGTGTGGTCCGAGGGCTTCTCCTCCTGGCCGCCTCGCCGTACGGTGGCGACCACCTATTACCTGGGCGAGAACGGCAGCCTCCAGAGGACGAAGCCCGCGCCGGGCACGGCGTCCTATCGCCCCAACCCCGCGTTGCGTCCGGCAACCAGCATGCCTAACGGCGGGAACCCCTGGGCTGCGCTGCCTCCCTACGACTGGGCTCCGGTCACGGGCAGCGAAGGATTGGGCTTCATCACGCCGCCGCTCGCTCGCGACGTTGTCCTGGTTGGTCCGGCGAGCTTGGACCTCATGCTGCGCTCCTCGGCGGCGAACACAGACATCCAGGTGACGGTGTCCGACGTGCAGCCCGACGGGGAGGAGATGTACGTGACATCCGGGTTCCTCCGCGCCAGTGACCGCGCGCTCGACTCGCGCGCCTCTAGCGTGCTCCAGCCTGTGCAGAGCTTCCTGGCATCGGAAGCGAGACCCCTCCCTCACGGGAGGTTCACCGAGGTGCGGGTGCCGATAGACCCGATCGCTCATGCGTTCCGTGCAGGGTCTCGCATTCGCATAACGATCAGCGCCCCGGGTGGGGACCGGCCCGTGTGGGCCTTCGACACCTTCCAGACGGGCGGCAAGGTGGTCGACACGCTGTCCCTGGGCGGTGTGCTTCCCTCCACGCTCGTGCTGCCCTTGGTGCCCGGGATCACCCCTGCACCGGCGCGCCCTGCATGCCCCTCGTTGCGCGGGGAGCCCTGCAGGCGCTACGTACCCGCCGGAAACGGCGGCTGATCGTAGAGGCCCAGCGGATAGGCACGGCGGGCTCGTCGTCCCCCAGGCAGCGCATCGCGGCGTTGTTGTCGTCGTGCAGGCGGTCCAGCCTGCACTTCCTCCTCCGCCTTGCGCTGCTTGCCTGGATGAACGACTCTCTGGTCCACCCCGCCTATCCGCTGGGCCTCTTACGAAGCTAGGCGCTCGTCCTTGGAACGCGCCGACGCTCGAGGAGCGGCCCAGATCCTAAGACCGGCCCAGATCCTAAGACCGGCCCAGATCCGAGGACCGGAGCGGGGAGGACGGCAGGCAAGCCGAAGTGCACTGTGATGCCTGCCCGGCGCATGGCCCGCACGAACCACCAGATGGACACGACGACCCCGAGCGCGGGAAGCCCCACGGAGATGACCGTCCGCTCCACCACGAAAACCTTCAAGGATGACACGAGCAGCAGCCAGAGAACGGTCCCGGCGTTGGTGAGCAGAACCAGTGCCCACAGTAGCGAGACGCGCGTGAAGAATCGGCGCATGTGCGGGCTGGTCAGCAGGTCGGGGTCGAAGGGGCAGAAGTCGATCGCCAGCTTTCGGATCACCGGCCGCCCGACGAGTGCAGATCCGAGGAAAGTGAGCGCTACCAAGACAGTGGTCGCGGTGGGCTGCACGAAGTACAAGAACGCACTGTGGGTGCCGAGAGCGAGTGCGGTACGGCCGCCGAGGAGAACCGTGCCGAGGACGACCGTCGCCGGGACTCGCTGGCGAAGGCAGAGCCGTCGCGCGATGGCCGCAAGCGACCAGCCGAGGGCGGCAAAGAGCGCTCCGTCGAAGCCTGCCAGCACGAGCACCACGTAGAAGAGCACTGCCGGTCCTACCACCCCCTCGCAGAGGGGCATCACTGCGTGGCGGAGGAAGGCTCCGGGGGAAGGGAGGTGCAACGCGTGGGGCTGATCCGGAGCACCTCCGCCCGCGCGCTGCGACGTACCCTCGCCACGGGAGCTGGCGGGTTGATCGGCGATCACCTCCCCGGCAATGCGAGGGGCCTGCCTGGCGGGGATAGGGGGAGGCTGCTTCGTGATCCAACGAATTTACCAGGCTGCCCGGAGCGTCGCCCAGCCGCACTGGACGCAGGCTCTGACCAGCCTTATTACGCTACGCAGGGCTACATGCTCGTTGCGTGGCCGGACTCGCAGCCGGGCGCAGAGCGCGCTAGACACGGATTTTATGGTTCGTATCGCATGGCTCGGGACGGGAAACATGGGCTTGCCGATGGCGAGACGGCTGCTCGAGTCCGGCCACGACGTTGCGGTCTGGAACCGCACGCCAGGGCGTGCAGAGCCGCTCGCCGCGGCCGGAGCGCGCCTTGCGTCCACGCCCGCCAAGGCGACGAGCGGCGCAGAGCTGGTGGTCACCATGCTCGCCGACCCGGACGCCGTTATGGAGTGCCTGTCGGGACCCGATGGAGTGATCCATTCCCTGGACGCCGGAGCCACCTACGTGGACATGTCGACCATAGGTCCGAGTGCCGTACGGGCGATACGCGCGAAGCTGCCCAGCTCCAATCCAATGCTCGACGCCCCGGTGCTCGGCAGCGTGCCTCAGGCGGCCGCAGGCGAGCTGAAGATATTCGCCGGAGGTGCTTCCGGGGACTACGAGCGCTGGGAGGGAGTGCTCCAGGTGCTAGGTACCCCGCTGAGGGTAGGAGAGCTTGGCTCCGGGGCGGCGATGAAAGTTGTCGTGAACACCGCTCTCGTCGACCTGATGGCTACCCTGGGAGAGGTGCTGGCCGTGGCTGACGGGCTCGGCCTCCCCGAGAAGGCGGTGCTCGACGTGCTCGAGGGTTCTCCTATAGGAGTTACGGTCGCGTCGAAGCGTGCGCACCTGGAGTCGGGCCACTATCCTGCACGCTTCCGGCTCGCTCTGGCTGCAAAGGACGCCCGCCTGGCTCTCCGGGCAGCAGGTGAGCACAGGGTGGGGCTGCGCCTCACGCCCGATGCTGCGGCATGGCTCGACGATGCCCTGGCCGCCGGCTTTGGTGACCTCGACTACTCCGCGGTGGTCGCCATGGTCCGGAGGCGCCCCGCGCTGGCTTAAGCGAAAGGCTGACCGGCGGAACGTCCGGGCGACCGTCCCCTGAACGTCAGATCCGTCAGATCGGCCAGATCCGGCACATGCGTCATATCCGTCACATCTGTGGCATCCGACGCATCCGACAGATCTGTCGCATCCGGTCCGACTCTCGTCCATCCTTGGCCGGGCACGTACCGGCGTACCACCCGCGCGGGGGCTCCGACGGCCACGCAGTAGTCGGGGATGTTGCCGGTCACCACCGAGCCCGCACCGATCACGACGTGCTTCCCCACCTGTGCACCGGGCAGCACGACCGCACCCGCCCCCAGCCAGCTGCCGGCGCCGATAGACACGGCTGCGTCGAGCGGCCACTGGACGCCTATGGGCAGGTCGATGTCCTCGTAGCCGTGGTTCTGGTCGGTGACGTAGACGTAGGGACCGGTGTGGACGTCGTCGCCGATGTCGATGCAGAAATGCCCGACGATATGGCTGCCCCTCCCGATGAGGCAGCGGTCACCTATTGACACCACAGTGTCGATGATCATCTCCTGACCAGGAAGCATGCCCGCGCTGATCGACACGTGCGGACCGATCATCGTGTGGCTACCCACCTTGATCCAGGCTTCGTTGTACACCGCACCCGGGGGGAACGCGAGCATGCTCCCCTCTCCGAAGGCGCCGAACCGCCTGGCACGGGGGTGATCGGGACCGAGGGCACCGATCCTGCCCACGCCCTCCCAGGCTGCATGGAGGGCAGAGGTGGCGTAGTGGCGGAGCCACGGCCGGAGGTTCCGGATCGCTCTGGGGTGAGGTGAAGGGTGGAGTTGCGGGGGCTCGCCGCGACGTCGCGGCATCGGAGATCGGCTCTGCACGAGAAGACCCTAACCGGCGCCTTCCAGGTCGCGCTCGTGCAAGAGGCTCAGTGCACCTGCCGCCGGTGCCGACGTTGCCTCTGGTGCCGACGTTGCCTCTGATGCGGCCCATGCCGCCTCTGATGCGGCCCATGCCGCCCCTGCGGCCCCTGCGGCCCATGCGGCCCATGCCGCCTCTGATGCGGCCCATGCCGCCTCTGATGCGGCCCATGCCGATCTTGCCTCCGGTGCCGGCAGCGAATGCCACCGAGCGCGGTCGGAATGCCGGTATGGTTGTCGCCATGCGCGCTCGGGGAGCCACGGAACCGCTCGGGAATCTCCAGCCGTGAGCGCCAGGGGGCGCCACGTCAAGCGGAGGCCCGGCAAGCAGGAACCCAGGGGAAGCTCTTGGATATGGACGGCAGGCTTCATCGCGCTTGCCGTGCTCCTCGGTGTCGCAACGGTGGCGTTGGTGGTCACAGCCGGTAGCAAGCACGTCACGCCCAAGAAGGTGCGAGCTCCGCGCGTTGCGCGGACTTCGGCCACGATCGAGCCGGATGGCCCGGTGTGCCCCCTCACGGGTCTGCCTGCTCCGGGTGGTCATGTGCCGAGCCGGCCCGCACTGGCGATCAAAGTGGACAACTACCCCGCCGCACGGCCGCAGAGCGGCCTCGACCATGCCGACATCGTCTTCGATGAGCCGGTCGAAGGCGGTGTTACGCGCTTTGTCGCGGTGTACCAGTGCAGCCAGGCGCCGCTCGTCGGTCCCATACGCTCGGCGCGGCTGGTCGACGTCGGGATCCTCGAGCAACTGAGCAAGCCGTTGTTCATCCACATGGGCGGCATAAACCCCGTGCTTGCCGCGCTGCGCTCGGCCGCGATCGTGGATGACGACCTGTTCTCCTACGGAGGCATAATCCAGCACGACTTCGGCCGGGTGGCTCCGTACTCGACCTACATAACGACAGCATCAGGATGGGGGATCACCCCGTCGGATACCACACCGCCGAAGCCCTTGTTCACCTACTCCACGGCGGTGCCTTCAGGCTCCCCGGCCACCACCGTCCACATACCCTTCTCCGTCTACTCGCCCGCGTACTGGCACTACGACGCATCTACCGGGCAGTACCTGCTCGACTACGGGTCATCGCCGGCCATGCTGACGAGCGGCCGGCAGATATCCACCACCAACATCGTCGTCCAGAAGGTGCAAATCCACCTCGGTCCCTGGCTCGAGAACAACCTGGGCGGCTACGAGGTGGAGGCGACCCTCACCGGCAGCGGGCCTCTCGAGGTGTTCCGCAACGGCGTCGGGGTGGCTGGCACCTGGCAGCGGGCAACTCTCATGAACCGCACCCGCCTCGTAGCTTCTGACGGTGCGACGATACCGCTGGCCCCTGGCAGGACGTGGGTGGAACTGGTCCCATCCAATATCGTCGTCAGCGCGACGGGCTCCCCGCCAGCCGGGTGAGAGCAGGCAGCCGGAGGGTCAGCCTGCTCCGACCTCTCCGGTCGCCCCAGCGGATGGGCAGCTGGCTCAGTCGAGGACGGCCTTCTCGAGCGCGCCGGTCTTGTCAGTGGCTGGCCGGGCCGAGTCCTCCGAGGTGATCTCACCTGCTGCGGCGATGGAGTCCTCCTCGGCATCGCCTGCGGCGTCACCCATGCCGAGCTGCGCGCGTATGCGCTCGTTGATCTCCACCATCAGCTCCGGGGTCTCCGCCAGGAACTGCTTCACGTTCTCCCTACCCTGGCCGAGCTGCTCGCCCTCGTAGGTGAACCATGCACCGGACTTCTTCACAAAGCCCAGCTCCACCCCGACGTCGAGGAGGGAGCCCTCGCGGCTTATGCCCTTGCCGTACATGATGTCGAACTCCGCCTGCTTGAAGGGTGGGGCGCACTTGTTCTTCACCACCTTCACGCGGGTCCGGCTGCCCACCACGTCCGGGCCGTCCTTGATCGCCTCCACCCTGCGTATGTCGAGGCGCACGGAGGCGTAGAACTTGAGCGCCCGCCCCCCGGGAGTGACTTCGGGGGATCCGTAGACGACGCCGATCTTCTCCCTCAACTGATTGATGAACACGGCTATGGTGCGGGACTTCGACAAGGTGGCGGTCAGCTTGCGGAGCGCCTGGGACATGAGACGTGCCTGCAATCCCACGTGGGCGTCCCCCATGTCGCCCTCTATCTCAGCGCGGGGGGTGAGGGCGGCGACGGAGTCGATCACCAGGACGTCGAGCGCTCCCGAGCGGATCAGCATGTCGGCGATCTCCAGCGCTTGCTCGCCGGTGTCGGGCTGGGAGATGAGCAGGTCGTCGATGTCGACTCCGATCGCCTTCGCGTACACGGGGTCCATCGCGTGCTCCGCGTCTATGTAGGCGCAGATTCCCCCGTTGCGCTGGGCCTCTGCCACCACGTGCATCGCGAGGGTGGACTTGCCGGAGGACTCGGGTCCGTAGACTTCGACTATGCGGCCACGCGGTAGGCCGCCTATTCCCAATGCCAGGTCGAGCGCCATCGCCCCGGTTGGTATCGACTCGATGGACATGCTGGCGTTCTCGCCCATCCGCATGATCGACCCCTTGCCGAACTGCTTCTCTATCTGGCCTACAGCAGCCTCTATTGCTTTGTCACGTTCCATTGCCTGCTCTCCTAGCTTGCTCTGCCTCGGTTGCTCCGACCTCATGACCATACGGGTGGGGTGTAACAGTGGCCCCGGACGCAACGGCGGCCGGCGGGCCGAGGTGGGGGACGGCCCTCGGTCCCGGTCTTCGGTCCCGGCTGGCACCCACGCATCCCACCAGTGTAGTTACGAACGTCTGTGCGATGGTGGATGCACCTCAGGATCGGTGCAGCGCCACGCGACTCACCACTTCGTAGCGCGAGCCACTAGGCGTGGGAGTGGATGCCACAACCGCCAGCTCGTCCACTACCCACCTGGCTTCGATCGGGACGCCGGCCAGGATCCGTGCCCGCGAGCCGGGCACGCCCCTCCCCCTTGCCCTCGCCAAGGTCAGGTGACCGGAGAAGCGCTCTGGTGCCCGGCCGATGGAGCGAGTCACTTCGCTCACTTCGAGGGCCAACTCGTCGAGGCCACGGACAGGAACCTGCAGGATGCGCGAGCCGGGGAACCATGCCGTCGCGGGTCCCAAGGTTGCCTCGACAGGATGATTTACAGCTGGAATGGGCTGTTCTTTCGCGCTCCATGCCTCCAGGCTCTCCGTCAGGCTGGCGGCGCCCGTCAGCTCTCCGAGGAAGCGGAGCGTCACGTGCCATTGGTCACGCGTCGACCACCTGAGACCTGCCACGTCGGGTCGCTCGAGTGCCTCGATGCGGTCGAGCACCTCGGGTGGCGGCCAGGCGGCGATGAACAGGCGCATGCGCGACTGTCTACTCGGAGCGGCGAGTCACGGCACCGTTGGATCTTCCGGCTCGCCTCGAGCTTCGAGCTGGCGCCGCGCGCGGCGCCCGAGGGCGGCGATCACGGCCGCGCGCTCGCTCTCGGCCTGCTCCTCGAGGCGGCGAGCCTGGGCAAGCTGCTCTTCCAGGGCGGCAATCTGCTTGCGAGCGACTTCGTCGTGCTCGTCGGCGCGGCGCTGGAGCTGAGCGAGCTCGGCACGCGCCGTCGCCTCCCCGACCTTGCACGCCTCGATCTCTGCGCGCAGCTGCTGCTCCGCAGACTCGAGCGTGGCCACTTGCGCCCGCGTGGCAGTGAGCTCACCTTCGAGACGCGCCACCTCGTGGCGGAGCTCGTCTATGGACTCGGCTACACCTTCGAGCACAAGGGGATCCTCCCGGCACAACCCGCCCATCTCCTGGGCTCCTCTTCGCGGGCGAGGATATGCCCGGCCTTGGCTTCGCTGTGCGCGCCCTGCACAGGATCGGCACAGGATTTTGCGAGGAGCGGCATTCTCAGGCCGTGCAGCCAGGCTGGGTGCCGAGCAAGCGCCGGCGCAGCAGGTCGAGAGCGGAGATGGTGGCGTACTGGCGTACACGTTCCCGGTCGCCGGGAAGGGTCAGCTCGACTGATTCGATCGGTTGGTCGAAACCCGCGCCGGCCGGCATGGCTCCGGCTGGCACGGCTCCGGCTGGCATGGCTAGACCCACCATTACCGTGCCGGGAGGCTGGCCTTCTTGTGGGTCGGGGCCAGCGACGCCCGTCAGGGCAAGGCCCACGTCGGCTCCGAGCAAGCGCTTCACCGCGGCGGCCATGGACATGGCGGCTTCGGCAGTCACCACAGGGCCCTCTTCCAACCCTAGGAGGCCGTACTTCACCGATGAATCGTACGCGACGAGCGATCCGCGGAACCAGCGGCTCGCGCCGGGCACCCCGACCAGCCGGGAGGAGACCATTCCTCCGGTGAGGGATTCCGCTGTAGCGAGCGTGAGCCCTCGCGCTTCGAGCATCCCCCCGACGACCGACTCCATCGTGTCGCCGTCCACTCCGAAGACGCGGTCCCCGGCAAGCGCGCGGAGCTCCTTCTCTTCTGCGTCGAGCATGGCGGCGACGCGGGAGTGGCTGTCCCCCTTCGCCGTCACGCGAACCTTGATGCCTTCGACCCCGCTTGCGAGGAATGCGATCGTAGGGTTTCCTCCCGACGCGTCGAGAGCTGCCACCCGGGGAGCCAGCAACTCCGAAAGGCCGGACTCGCTGAGCCCCCACGTCTTTAGAACCCGGCTCGCTATCGTGGACGGCCCGCCCGCGCTCGCCATGCGCGCCCGCAGGTCCGGGAGCACAGCCCGGGTGAACATGTCGTACATCTCATAGGGGACGCCAGGAAGTGCGTAGACGACCTTGTTGCCTACCGGGCAGACGAGCCCAGGGGCCGTGCCGAGCGTCTGGGGGATCACCTCCGCTCCAACGGGCACGTCACCTTGGCGGGCATTGCTCTCGGGCATTGTGCGGCCTCGTGAAGCGAAGAGGGCACGGATGCCCTCGACGAGCGAGTCGTCGCGCACCAGCGGCACGTTCATCACCTCGGCTATTGCCTCGCGCGTGATGTCGTCGTGGGTGGGACCGAGCCCGCCGCAGACGATGACGCCGTCGCTCCGGGCAAGCGCGGTGCGCAGTGCAAGGACGATGCGGGGCTGGTTGTCACCGACTGCCTGGTGGAAGTGGGAGTCGACGCCCGCAGCCGCAAGCTCGCGGCCGAGCCAGGCGGAGTTGGTGTCGGGGATCTGACCGAGGAGCAGCTCGGTGCCTACGGCCAGGACGTCGACCCTCATGCCTGCTTCTCCGTCACTCTCGTGGGGATCATGGCTTCGGTCCCATGCCGGGGGTATTGGAAGGATCCGCGGCCTGCTGCACGCGTCCTCGCCTTGCGGCACGGCCTCCGTCGCGCATGTACTCGGCGCCCGTGTAGAGCGTGAGTGCGACCGCCACCCACAAGCCGGCAGCGAGGATACTGCGATGGCCGGAGATCTCGGGGATGATGCACATGCCTACCGCCAGGTCCTGCACGATCGTCTTCACCTTGGCCGACAAGCGCGCGGGTATGGAGATGCCCCGGCGTGCCATCACGTACCGGTAGACGCTCATCGCCACTTCCCTCGCGGCTATCAACGCAACGGGGAGCCATGTCACCTCACCGCGGGCAGCCACTACGGCGAGCAGACCTATGACGATCGCCTTGTCGGCGAGCGGATCCAAGAACGCGCCCGATCGGGTGGCTCCCTGCCGCCGCGCTATCCACCCGTCGAGGCCGTCGGTCGCAGCGACTGCGAACGCTACGGCGAACTGGGTCCATCCAGGTCCACGAAGAACGACCATGGCGATGACTACGGGAGTGGCGAGCAGGCGGAGCCCCGTCACGGCGTTGGCGGGTGTGGCGAGCGCCGATGGTCCGAAGCTCGATCCCTGAGGAGATGTCCCGGGAGCGGACTGGCGCTTCACCTCCGGACGGTTCATCGCGAACTCACTGCCCATACGCCCGGCCTGAGCCGGCAGGTTGCGCCTCGAGGTCGGGGCCCATGGCTCCAGTGACTACCACGTCGATCATCTCGCCGGCGGCGATCTCCGGAGGAATGCTCACTACTCCGTCTATCTCGGGGGCTTCACGGTGCGAGCGGGCAACTCCCGGGGCGTCCACGAGCACCCTGATCGTCTGGCCTACGAGGGCATCGCGCTTTCGCGCGGTGATGGCGTCCTGGAGCTCGGCACACTCGCGAAGCCTCTCCATCGCGACATCCGCGTGAACCTTTTCTCCCAGCTCTGCCGCATAGGTGCCGGGCTCCTCGGAGAAGGGGAAGAACCCTGCCCAGTCGAGCTCGGCCTTCTCTATGAAGTCGAGAAGAAGGTCGTGGTCCTCTTCGGTCTCACCCGGGTAACCGAGGATGAACGACGAGCGGAACGTGGCTTCGGGCTCGGCGTCTCGAATCCGGGCAATCCGATCGAGGAACAGCCTCCCCTCGCCGAAACGGCGCATCCTCGCGAGCAGCGGGCGCGACACGTGCTGGAGCGACAGGTCGAAGTACGGGACGCCGCTCGCGATGATCGCGTCGATGAGGTCGTCGTCGAGCGAGGAGGGGTAGAGGTAGAGGAGCCGCACGCGCTCGATGCGCTCGCAGAGCGTGCGGAGCAGTCCGACCAGCGGCCGCTCGCGACCCGATGATCTTGTTGGTCGCGAGGCCAGGTGCACTGCCTCTGGCACCCCGCCCGGCACCCCGTTCGGCACCCCGTTCGGCACCCCTCCGAGCACCCCTCCGAGCACCCCGCGCGACACCCCTCCGGGTTGGCTTGGCCCTCCGGCGGTCGCTAAGCGGCCCCGTGGGCGGTCTGGGTCAGGTTCCGAGCGATCGAGGCCCCACGAGGCCAGGTCTTGCGCGACGAGGACGATCTCGCGCACCTGCTCGCCCAGGGCATCCACCTCTTCCATGATCGCGTCCTTGCTGCGTGACCGCTGGAGCCCGCGAAACGACGGGATCGCGCAGAAGCCGCAGTGCCGGTCACATCCCTCGGCGACCTTCAGGTAGGCCCAAGGCGCGGCTGGTCGCGGTCGGGGCATGTTGAGCAGGTCGAATGCCGGTGGTCGCCTGAGCTCTACCGGCGTAGGAACTGCAGGAGCCCGCCCTATGCTCTGAGCGGTGCCATTCCCGAGGCTGCCGGCGCTGTCCACGGGAGGAATGAGAGGCATCCCGAAGCCGGCTACCAGGTCCACCTCGGGCAGAGCAGATCTGAGCTCCTCGCCATAGCGCTCGGCGAGGCAGCCCGTTACGACTACACGGGAACCCGCCTGGCGTCTCGCCGCCATGTCGAGGATCACCTCGACCGACTCCTCGCGCGCCGCTTCGACGAATGCGCAGGTGTTGACCACGACGAGGTCCGCGGCAGCGGGATCCGCAGCAGGCACGTATCCGCCGGCCAGTAGCGTGCCCTCGAGCTTGTCCGAGTCGACCTGGTTCTTGGGGCAACCCAGGGTCTCGAGCCAGTAGCGTCCGGTCACCAGGACAATCTACCGGCGGCGGCGTAGGGCGGCGCTACGGAGGCGTCTCGCCGGCGGGGCGGCCCGATTGTCGGATGGCGGCGGGATGCTGGCGGGGCGGCAGGATAGTCGGATGGCGGCCGGATTGTCAGATGGCGGCGGGATGGT
The DNA here is from genome assembly GCA_021801525.1 of Actinomycetes bacterium. Lineage (GTDB taxonomy): Bacteria > Actinomycetota > Acidimicrobiia > Acidimicrobiales > JAJYXR01 > JAJYXW01. The sequence goes on along the minus strand of JAJYXW010000166.1, from coordinate 13,914 downwards.
GCCTGGGGCGTCGTAGGCTCGTCGCCATGACTGATGAGCAGCTCGAGGAGGCGGGGCGTCTCGAACGCTCGGGCGATCTCGACGGGGCGGTGATCGCGCTCGAGGAGGTGCTTGGAAAGGCGCCAGGCCACGCTTTCGCGCTCGCCCGTCTGGCTCGGGTGCAGCTTCGGAGGAACCGGCTCGACGAGGCCGAAGATGCAATCGACCGCGCGGAAGCCGCAGCCGGCACCACGGCGTTCACCGCGCAGCTGCGTGGCGACCTGTGCTATCGGATGCGCCGATTCGAAGACGCGGCTCGCGCCTACCAGCAGGCAGATGCGCTCGGCGCGAAGGGCACGTGGGCCCTAGTGCAGCTGGCACGCGCCAGGCTCCAGCTCGGAGACTTGGAGGCGGCAAGGGGAGCGGCATCTCGGGCGGCCGAGCGCGACGACTCCTCCGGCGCTCCGTGGGTTCTGCTGGGTGACCTGGCGATGCGCGAGAAGCACCTCGACGAGGCCGAGGTGATGTATGCCCGTGCTCACGAGCACGATCCCGAGGACGAGTGGGCGTACGCGAAGCTCGTCGAGGCTCGCCTGCTCGGGCTCCCGGCCGAACAGCGTGATCGTGAGATCGAGGTTCTGCTGAAGAGCAGCGGTAGGGGGAACCGCCACTTGCTCGGAGTGCTCGCGAAGATGCGAGCCGGGCGTGGAGACGCGGCCAGCGCTGCCGACACCTGGGGTAGGCGAGCCGCGGAGCATGGCGACGCGTACGCCCGCAAGATGCAGGGCTTCGCCCTACGTAGGGCGGGCAAGCTCGACGATGCTGCGGCAGTGCTCGGCCGGTGCCTGGTGGAGGATCCTCACGACGTGATCCTCTTTCGCACCTACGTGCGTATGCAGCAAGAGCGCGGCGCGCTGGACGAGCTGCGCCAGGTGCTCGAGGAGGCTCTGCCACGCGCCGGGCACAGGCGCGGAGCGTTCTACGGGGCGCTCCGAAAGCTGCCGGCACCGGGGGTGGCAGTTACGGGCACCCCGCAAGCAGGCGATTCGGCGGCGGAAGGCGCCGGAGTAGCCGGCACAGAAGAAGTAGCTGGCACAGAAGAAGTAGCTGGCACCGAAGCAACCGGCACTGCGCGTCCTTCGGATGACCCCACGTGATGCTCCGTGGCGCCAGATGACGGCACGGGAGCGGGGCGGATCTGTGCCTGACGCACCTGCTCGAGGAGGTAGAGGGGAGGCGGCTGGCAAGGCCGCGCACGTGCGGACGATAGGAGAGCTGGTCGAGATCTCCCGCGTGGAGACGGTGGTGCGCCTCGACTCGGACCAAGGCTGCCTGCCAGAGCTGGTGCTGACCGGAGACGTCGTCGGGAGCCTCTCGGCGGTGCTGTCGGCGGCATCCCGGGCGGCATCTGCAGCGCCACCCACGCAGCTACCTGCAGCAGGATCGACCTCGTCCGAGGCGCGAGGCGGTGTGGGCGGGGCGTTCTTCGTAGTCGGCCCCTTCGGGTCGGGCAAGTCGCATTTCCTCGCTGCCCTCGGGGAGCTGCTCTCGGATCCCGCCGGATCGGACCTCTCCGGGTGGGAGCCCGGGTTGCAGGACCTGGCGAAGCAAAGCGGCCCCATGCTCGCCGTGCGGGTCCCGCTCGTCGAGTACCGTGCCAAGGCGACTCTGGAGGACGTGGTCGCTGCGAGGGCGTGGCGGGCGCTCGGCCGTGAGGAGCCCACGTCCGGCGCGGATCGCTCCGAGGCCTGGGACGCGATCGGCCAAGCGGCCGAGGCAGGCGGCTGGCGCGGGGTGGTCGTGCTCGTGGACGAGTTGAGCGAGTTCCTGCGGGCGAAGCGTGCCGATGCGCTCACGGAGGACCTCAGGTTCCTCCAGTTCCTGGGCGAGTGGGCGGCGCGCCGTCCGGTCGTCGTGGTGGGAGCCCTCCAAGAGAGCATCGAGGAAGTCGCGAACGTGAGCCAGCGCGAGCTCGCGCGCATCCGCGACCGTTACCCGACCACCCTCTCGCTCTCCATGCGCCACGTCGAGGACCTGGTGCGCGGAAGGCTGGTGAAGCTCCGAGAGGGATCGTCCGAGTGGATCGGGAAGCTGCACCGCGACTTGCAGGCAGCCAACCTCGCACCAGGAGTCACCGCCGAGCGCCTTGCGCAGACATACCCGCTGCACCCCGACACCTTGAGCGTGCTCGAGGGCCTGCGCTTCCTCCTCTCCCAGCAGCGCGGGGTGGTCGCGTTCGTGTACGGCGAGCTGAGCAGCGCGCTCGATCGGCCCTACACCGAGCTGGTCACGCCGGAGCGGATCTACGACCGTTTCGAGGACCGCCTTCGCGAGCGCCACGAGACGTCGCGGATAGCCGAGGCGGTCGTCCCCTACTACGAGCGAGCGCTCGAAGGCTTCCTCGACGCCGAGGACAGGCCTCTGGCGCTGCGTACCGTAAAGCTGCTCGCACTTCTCGCATCGTCCCCCCTGGAGCGGCCGCGCAGCGCGGCCGAGCTTGCGGGGATGCTGATGGTGAGAGCGAGCGACCTCGACCCCACGGCCAACACTGCGTACCTCGAGCAGGCCATATTGGGCCCGCTGCTCGAGCACGGCGCCTACGTCGTGAGCGAGGCCGGCCCGCCGCGGACCTACATGGTGGAGGTTGGGGCCGACGCCGCCTTGGTGGTCCGCAGGCGAGTCGAGCAGGTCGTCGCAGAGGTGAGCCCCGCAGATCGCCGGGTAGTGGCGACACTCGAAGAGCTGGGGTCTTCCCCGTCGCTGCCGCTCGCGATGATGGGCGAGCTCGGGCCGACGCTACGGGAGCTTCTCTGGCAGAACACGAGGCGTGCGCTCTACGTGTGCCGCGCGAGGGTGCTCGAGCTCACGGCGGAGGATGCCTCCGAGCTAGTCGCGAGAGCCGTCGCGGCGGGTGCCGAAGGCTGCCTCGTGGTAGCGGAACTGGAGGTGGCCGAGCACGCCGCGGCGCTTGCCCGGGCACGTGAGCTCAGCTCCGGATCGGGCCGCCTAGCCATATGGCTCCCTGCACCGCTGCGCTCCGAGGAGCTGAGCGCTGCGATCGAGATGCACGGGTCTCGCCAGGTAATGCTGGTGGCCCAGTCCGAAGGCTCCCTGGACCAAACCGAGATCCTCGCTCGCGCGCTGGAGAGCGGAGCAGCTCGAGCGAGGGAGATACTGAGGCGCGCCTACTTCGAGGGAGAGGTGGCCTACCCCGCAGTTCGCGAGCGTCCCGATCAGCGTGGTAGGGATCTCCAGGGGGAAATGCCTCTGGGCTCCGACACCCCCCAAGCTCTCACCGCCTCCTACAGGGCGGGTCACCCACCGCCCTCGCCCGACCTGCCCTCCCTTGCCGGCATGCCCTTCGAGAGGCACCTGCCAGCCCTGGCCGAGCCACTCCTGTCGGCGCTGCACCCGGGCCACAGGCTCGTGGCTCCCCGCGGGGAGCTGGTTGGAGACCGGCTGCTGCGCCAGCTCGTGAACGACGTCATTGCAGCGGGGCGGCTCAGCTCTGCCGCCCTGGCGAGGGAGCGGCTCCGCCCGCTCGTCGAGGGCTACCTCGTGCCGCTCGGGCTGGCGCGCCTCAGAGCCGACGGTGCGGTTGTGTCCCCCGACCCTTCGCGCAGTCCTGCCGTTGCGGAGGCTCTCAGGCTGGTGGGAGACGGCGAGCCCGCCGTCGCCGGCACCGTAGTCAGCGAGCTGGCCGAAGGATGGATCGGCTTGAGCGAGCCGGAGGCGGTGCTAGTGCTGAACGCCTGCGTGCAGGCCGGCCTGCTCGAGATGTGGCGCGGCCGCAGGCGCTTTGCCGAGCCATTCGTCACCGTGACCTCCACCGACCGCCTGGGCGCGGGTGAGCTCGTGGAGCCGGAGGTGCGAGCTCGCGTTGCCGAGCTGGCTCCCATTGCCGGGCCTGGCCCCTTCGACCCGTGGAACGCCGCCGTCCAGCGGAGCGCATGGACCTACGCTCGCACCTGGCTGGACGCGAGGGTGGAGGCCCTGGCTCAGGTGCGCTCCGGCATGGCTTCCGCAAAGGACGTGGCGATCCTTGCCGGTGCCTCGACCGCAGCGATCACCACTGATGTAGAGCTCTTGTCCGCGCTCGTGGAGTCGTGCGGGGAGCGCTCGTCGAGCAGCGTGGGGCTGAGGCAACTGGTTGCCGCGGTACGTGAACCCGCAGTGACGCTCGGGGCAGCACGCCGGGTCGAGGCGCTCGCACGCTTCTTGCGCGACGACTCGAGGAGGGTGGAGGAGGCGGCCGCGTACCTCTCGCACCCGGACTTCACGCTCCCCCCAGGGGACGTCCGGCTCCAGGCTCTCTACGAGGGCGCCATGGCCTTGCTTCGCGACGTCTTCAGGATCGCGTTGGAGGAGCGCACGGGGGAGCTCTTTGCCGCAGTGCGTGAAGTGCGCTCGGCCTACGTGGCCGCGTACCAGGAGGCTCACGACGCCTATTACTCAGCAGTCGGGCCACGCGAGGTAGACGCACTGCGGGCAAGCCCTCCCTATAGGGCACTGGCCGCCTTGGCCGGCGTGCGCGCCTTGGCGGTCACAGACGACCAGGTGCGAATAGAGCGCACCTTGTCGTCCTCGGCGCCGCGACCTTGCACGAGGCGCCTGGAGCTGGAGCTCGCATGGAAGCCTCGCTGCACCTGCGGCTTCGAGATAGGCACCCCGCTTCCTTCTCTCGACGGCGATGCTCTGGTGGCCCAGGCGGCGAACGGCGTGTTGCAGTACCTCGTGGAGCTCGCTCGTCCCGAGCAGCGTGAGCGGCTCAGCTCGGCTGCGGAAGATCTCGTTTCGCTGGGTCGAGAGGAGCTAGCCGCGGCACTTCGCCGCTTGCAGGCAATGGCCCTCGACGCGGCAACCGGTGGAAAGCTTCCGGAAGGCGCCTGCACGGTTCTTGCGGGCGAGGTTCTGTCCCCCGAGCTGGTCGCCGTAGTAGGCGACGTCCTGACCGGGAACCAGCTGGTCGTGAGCAGGGATCTCGCGTCGCTGCGCGACGACCTCGTGGGGCGCCGTTACCCCAAGCGGCGCCTGGTCGAGCTGTTGGCTCGATGGGTCGACCCCGATGGCAACCTGCCTCCAGCGGGATTCGTCGAGGTGCTCGACAGTGCCGGTCCACAGAGCTCCGCTGGAGGTGCGCCCCCTGAAGCTCGCCCGTTGGCAGGGGCCGCGTCGGCAGGGGCCGCGTCGGCGGGGAGCGCCACCCTTGCGTTCCTCCGGCAGCGCTTTCCGGGCATAGCGCAGGCACTTCCATCCGAGCAGCCGGGCGAGGCGTTCTGGCTGGCGGCATGGTGGGCGGGTCTCGGTGGCATTGCGAGCGGCGCAGGCCAGGGTTGGGCCAGCCAGGTCTCAGCCGGACGGGATTCAGCCGGCCAGGGTTCGGCTAGCCATGCTGCCGCGCTGCAGGGGCGCTCGGAGCCCCCGTCCTGGGTTCCTGCGAGCCTTCTTGCGCACAGCACGTCTCTCCTGCATGCGGCGGAGGCGGCAGTATCCGACGGAGCGGTGCACGCCGAGCTGGCAGCGTTCGATGCGAAGATCGCGCCGGGGACGGTCATCGGGGACGAGGTGGAGCGCACGCTGTCGATGTCCGAGCAGCCGGCAGACTTAGCCCTGGAAGTGCTCCGGAGCGAGAGGCTGCTAAGGCTTCCACTTCGTCTCGCTGCTCGTGAGCTGGTGTCCCGCCTGTCGGGGGCTCTGCAGATGGCCGAGCGGATCGGGGATGTCGACCTGGCCTCGATAGCTTCAGGTCACGCTCTTGTGACCGATGAGGAGCTTGTAGCGCTCGGCTTCGTCTTGGCGGCGGCCCGGCACCTGGCCTTCGTCGAGAGGAGCCTCGGCACCGGCGACGCGAGAGAGCTGGTCGAAGACCTGTACCCGCAGCATGCCGCGATGGTGCCCGAGCTGCTGAGCAGAGCGGATCTCGCTGCTGCCGGCACGAGCGTTCTATCTCCCGAGGCCGTCTCTTCGCTCTGGGTTCCCGCGCGGCGCCTCCTCGCAGGACTCGATAGTGAGCTTGCCCTCCACGCGGACACGGGTTTTCCGGGCTGCCTGATGATCTGGGACGTGGGGAGGCAAGTCGTCGCCCCGCTTCTCGAGAGCCACGGCCGGGTCGCGGTCCTTCTCGTGGACGCGATGAGGGTGGACCTGGGCAAGCACGTGGCAGAGGACCTTGCCCGGCTGCTTCCCGGAAGGGACGTTCGTCACAAGGTGGCGGTCGTGCCCGCGCCGACCCGCACTGCAGAGTCGATGGCGTCGCTAGCTCGGGGCGCGCCCGTCCCGGCCGGAGCTGCCGGAGCTGCCGGAGCTGCCGGAGCTGCCGGGGCAGCCGGGGCCATGACAGGTGCCAGCGGCGAAGTCGAGTACCCGCCGCCGTTCTCGCATCTCGGCTACGAGGCCGCCGTCGTGGAGCGGGCCGACCGCGAGGACAGGCACTCGCGCCTGCACGAGCTGTGGGCTGCGGGGCCTCCGCTCTCGATCGCTGTGTCAACGACAGTGGACGAGCGCCTTCACCGGACTTCGGCGGAGCTGGCTGCGCTCCTCGACGACGCGATGGCCTCGCTTCGCCGCCGCGTGCTGCCGTCACTGGCGGCGGTGCCTCCGGGCGTGCCGGTCGTCGTCGTGGCCGATCACGGCTTCAGGGAGAGCCATTCGTGGGGGCATGGCCCGGAAGGCCGCTACGCGCATGGCGGGCTGAGCCTCGAAGAGTGCGTCGTGCCCGTGATAGTGCTCGGCCCGCGTAACGTACTTGCCTGAGCGCTGGTGCCTCAGACCGACTCGAGACGCCCGGCGAGGTAGTCGTCGTAGGCGCCCAGGTCGAGCAGGCCGTGCCCAGAGTACGAGAAGAGGATGACCTTCTCCACGCCCTCCTCCTTGGCGCCAAGCGCCTCGTCGATCACTGCCCGGATCGCGTGGCTCGTCTCCGGTGCGGGAATAGTTCCCTGGGTGCGGGCGAACGTCACGGCAGCTTCGAACACCTTTTCCTGAGGGTACGCCACCGCCTTCATCCGCCCGGCCTTCACGAGGTTGGAGATGATCGGCGCGTCCCCGTGGTAGCGCAGCCCGCCTGCGTGGATCGACGGAGGAATGAAGTCGTGGCCGAGGGTGTACATGGGCAGTAGCGGTGTGAGCCCGGCAGTGTCGCCGAAGTCGTAGTTGAAGGCGCCTGCAGTGAGGGTCGGGCACGCGGACGGCTCGACGGCCAGGAGGCCCACTTCTTCCTCCGGGACGAACGGCAGGCATATGCCGCCAAGGTTGGACCCGCCGCCGCACGATCCGACCACCAGGTCGGGCAGCTGCTCGCCGGCGGCGGCCAGCTGCTCCTTGGCTTCGAGCCCGATCACCGTCTGGTGCAAGAGCACGTGGTTCAGGACCGAGCCGAGCGAGTAGTGGGAGTCCTCGCGGCCGGCGGCGTCTCGCACGGCGTCACTTATTGCAGAGCCGAGGGAGCCGGGGTGGCCCGGCTCGTCCACCGGAGAGGGCTCCACCGAGCCTCCCCAGACCTCCATCATGATCCGCCGGTAGGGCTTTTGCTCGTAAGAGGCCCTCACCATGTACACCTTGCACTCCAGGCCAAAGAGGGCGCACGCGTACGCGAGCGCGCTGCCCCACTGCCCGGCCCCCGTTTCGGTGGCGAGACGGCGAGTTCCCTCGGCACGGTTGTAGAAGGCCTGTGGGACTGCGGTGTTGGGCTTGTGCGACCCGGCAGGCGACACCGACTCGTCCTTGTAGTAGATCCGAGCGGGCGTGCCGAGGTGCTCCTCGAGCCGCCTTGCGCGCACGAGCGGCGTCGGCCGCCAGAGGCGGAGGACGTCGAGAACCTCGCCGGGGATGTCGATCCAGGGATCCCGGCTCACCTCTTGCCCGATGAGCGCCATCGGGAACAGCGGTGCCAGGTCGTCGGGGCCTACGGGCTCCCTGGTGGCAGGGTGCAGCGGCGGCTCCAGTGGTTCGGGCAGACGCGGGGCTACGTTGAACCACGCCTCGGGGACCTTGTTGGTCGGAAGGTTCCAGCGCATCGCTGCCTGCCTTTCTGGCGTGCCGGATCTCGCCGAGGTCGGCCGCCGCGCCTGCCTGTTGGAAGTGCGGGCGATTCTATGCTCCAGAGGCCGCCCCACGCCCATTCGGCAGCCCTGTCACCCCGCCCCCGCCGCCCTGCTCCGCCCCCGCCGCCCGCCGCCTGCCGGCTGCACTCCCTGGGTAGCCTTGGGTGAGGCCCGCTGCCACGAGGAGCTGGCGCGGTGACCCGGGGAGCGTTAAGTGGCATTGGACACCTTTTGGCCGTCTCGGTCGCTCGGCGTCGCGGCCTTGTGCGGCCTGCTTGCCCTCGGCTTGGGGGGAGGCCTCGCAGGTTGCCTGATTGGCGGATCTGGCACGCGTGAGCGCGTGCCCGTCGCCCGATCGCCTCTCGCGACGCGAGGAGTTGCTGCCGGCTCGCCCGGGACATGTATGTCGGCGCTGCGCTCGGGCGCGTTGACCGATGCCCAGCCAGACGTGGCTCTCGAGCGTCAGTGGGCACGATACGGCGACAGCGCCAGTGGATGGACCGGAGGCGATGGGGGCTATTCCGTGCTCGCTCCGGGAGGTGCGCGTCTGTGGATCTTCGGCGACACCTTTCTCGGCGGAGTGCTCCCGGGCAACCGGCGACCGCCCGGGGCTCCCATGGTCCACAACACGGTCGTCGTCCAGCGTGGCGCAACGTTCACGACCATTGCCGGAGGCACGCCGCGCTCGCCCCACTCGCTGCTTCGCCCACGAAGGGCCACCTCCGGCTACCTGTTCTATGCGGGCCCGGCGCTCTTCGACGGGCCGGTGCTCCAGCTCCTCCTGCCCGAGTACCACCAGGAGGGAAGCAGTCTGGCTACCGACCACCCGGTGGGAAGCGCGCTCGTGCGCCTCGCATATCCGAGCATGGCCGTCTTGGGAATGGCGCACCTGCCGTTCTCGGGCGATGTGGCGTGGAGCTCTTGGGTGCTGAGGTCGGGCGCCTACACCTACATCTACGGCGTCGAGGACCATCACACGGTCCGCTACATGCACGTGGCGCGGGTCGCGGGCACCGACTTGTCGTCTCCGTGGAGCTACTTCGACGGAAGCGGGTGGAGCCCGGATCCAGCCCGGTCCGTGCGCGTCATGAGCGGCGTTGACACCGGGTACAGCGTCGTCCGGGTCGACGGCGTTTACGTGCTCGTAACCCGGAGCACCACGCCGTCGGCGTTCTCGGATGCGATAGACGCATACTTCTCGTGCTCGCCGGTGGGGCCGTTCGTGGACCGCGTCGTCCTCTACAGGGCTCCCCAGGCACTGGTTGGTGCGTTCGTGTACGACGCAGTCGCCCAGCCGGGACTCGGGTCCGGCGACCGCATAGTGATCGGCTACTCGGTCGACCCTGCGAACACGGCTGTTCTCTTCAGCAACGTCCGCACGTACCGGCCGCGATACCTGGAGGTTCGTCTGCCGTTGCGCTGACCGTGTGCCCTGCCGAGCGCGCTACGCACTGTCGAGAGCGGCAAGCGGTCGTAGAGTTGTCTCGTGGGAAGGCGATGGCTTTCCGCTCGCGCGGTCAGGCTGCACGTGGCTCTCGTGGTGGTCGTACCGGGGTGTCTGGCGCTCGGGTGGTGGCAGCTCGAGCGCGCCCTTTCGGGCAACACGCTGAGCTGGGTCTACACGTTCGAGTGGCCGTTCTTCGCCGCGTACGGCATCTACGTGTGGCGCAAGCTTGTACGGGAGATCGTGGCGGAGGGCGCGCCGGGTGAAGCCGGCGGTGGTGATGCTCCCGGCGAAGCCCAGGCCTCTTGGGACGCAGGGTCTGCCTCAGGCGACGAGAGCCACGGCAGAGATACGCCGGGCGACGAGGAGACTGAAGACGAGCAGCTGGCGGCTTACAACCGCTATCTGGCCGAGCTGAACGCCTCAGGTCGCCAAAAGCGCTGGTAGCGCGGGGAGCAGGGAGCAGGGCGCAGGGCGCAGGGAGCAGGGCGCCAAGTCCTTCCAGGAGCGTCCGCTGACGCGTCCGCGGACGCGTCCAGGACTCCGACGCCCGGCCGCCTCCGCCAGCCGGGGTGGGCAGGCGATTGTATAGCGCAATAGTGATGTCATACGCGCGCAGGGAGGTTGCAAGTGGGAGATCCGGCACGATCTTTTCCTCTGGCGCGACATCCCCGGGTGTCCCACGTTTCGTCCGTGCCGACAAATCCGCTCGCGAGGACGCGCCAAGCGGCGAGTCATTGCACGGACGCGGCGCATCGGAGCAACCCACTACAAAGGAGAACCACGATCATGCGGAAACTCATACTCAGCAGCGTGGCGGCAGCCACGCTGGCTGGCGGGATGGCTGTTGCTTTCGCAGCGCCTGCTTTCGCCAGCGAAACCGGACCGAACCTCGACAACTGCTCGACTGCGGCCGGCGCGCCCATCGGCGTGAACGTTTCCCCCACGCCCCCGAACCCGACCGGCACCAACATGGTCCAGGTGTGTCTCGGCTCACCCCTGCCGATCACGGGCTCGGTGACCGTGTCAGGCAACGCGACCACGCAGTCTGGCTACGTCATCGCCCAAGGCGGCGACTCGAACCCCGGCCCGCTTGCCGGCTACATCGGGCTGTCGACCACCGAGGGCCTGGTGGGCTGCACGAGCGGTGACTTCCAGGGCTCAGGTGACAACGTGATCTTGAACCCGAGCGCCCCTGCTCCCCCGAGCACGACGCTCTGCGGCACTGGGGCTCCGTCACTTCCTGGCGTTCCGTCACTTCCTGGCGCTCCGTCACTTCCTAGCGCTCCGTCGCTGCCAGTGTCGCTTCCGTGAGCTAGCCGCCATTGCGCTGACCAGCGGGGCTCACTGCGCTGACCAGCGGTAGGCCAAAGGGAAAGGAGGGGTCCTTCGGGGCCCCTCCTTTCGCGCCGTGGCGAAAGTCCTGTGTGATGGCCAACGCGAGGAATAAAAAGAGCGCCGCTCCTCGGAGTGATGTCTGCCACGACGCGACCGCGACAGGGATCGTGCCGAGCGACGGCTGCAGAAGGTAGCCGCCGGCTCCGCGACAGTTTTCGACGGAGAGGCGCTTCTCGGCGCGCTCGGACGTCGACACGAGGCGGCGCTCTCTGCTCGCCACCTCCTCCTTGGATGCCACCGTCCTCGGCTACCTCGTCGGCGGGGTGGTGCTCATCGGTGTCTTTGTCGTCGTCGAGGCAAACCAGCGCGAGCCGATGCTCGACCTCTCCCTATTCACGATCCCGACCCTCGCCGCCCCGACGCCGATGCCGACCCCGCTCGGGGCACGGTGCCTGCGCCCATCTGCACGGGGACTGTCCTCACGCGGGCTCAGGTGCTTCGCCAACGAGCGAATCGGCGACCCCTCGGGCCAGGGTGATGGGTTCGGAACCACCGCCGAGCCGGTCGGGCCCGCCGTTGTCGTCGAGCCACTGCTGGACGTGCTGGTAGGCGGCACTGGCCAGCAGGTCGCCGCGAGCGAAGTCGAAAGGCGAGGGTGCCTCGGGGGCCGGTGACGGCACGAGCACGACCAGGCCGCCTCTGGCAGCCGCCTGGCGTTTTGCCGCCACCAGACGTTCCTGCTGCAGTTTCGCTGTGACGAGCGCCACGCTGTTCATGGTCATCGCCACCACACCACGGGGAGGCCGGCGGGCGGGTGCCGTGGCGGTCGTGAACAGGTAGACGGTGTCTGCCCCCAGGTCCAGGGCCTCGGTGACCGGCCAACCGGCGGCCAGGCCGCCGTCTACCAGCCACCGCCCGCCGACGCGCACCGGGGGGAACAGTCCAGGGATGGCGCTGCTAGCCGTCAGCGCATCGACGACGTCGCCGTGGCGCAGCACCACCACCTCTCCGCTCAGTGCGTCGGTGGCCACCGCGGCGAAGGGGACCGGGGCGTCCTCGATGCGCTCGATGGGGAGCCACCGGCGGATCAGGTGGCGCAGCCGAGTGGTCGACACGAGGTGGTCGCGCATGCCGAGGAGCCCGGCGAAGGCGCCAGCGACGTTGAAACGAAACGCCTCGCGGCGCGACAGCGCACCCCAGGCGGCTTGCAGTTCGCGGGCGCCATCAACACCGGGATGCGTAGCGCAGAAGGCGGCGTTGAGCGCGCCAACCGAGGTGCCCACCAACAGGTCGGGCTCGACCCCGGCCTCGAGCAGCGCTCGTATCGCCCCTGCCTGCATCGCCCCCAGGTTGCCGCCCTCCGACAGGGCGAATGCAACCGTCATCGCGCCTCGGTTTGCCGCGCCGGGTGGGCGGTCAGCTGGGACGAGGAATGGCCGGACTCGTCGTCGTCCACGAGGGCTTCGAGCAGACCGAGCGCCGCCGCCAACGTGGCGCGCTCTGCCCGGTCGAGGCGCGCCAACCTGGAGGCCAGCCAGGCGTTGCCCTTCTGGCGGTGCTGGTCGAGGACCTCCCGGCCGTGGGGGGTGATCGCCAGGTTCACCCCCCGCCGGTCGGTCGGGTGACGGCGTCGCTCGACCAGACCCGCGTCTTCGAGCCGGTCGGCGAGGCGGGTCGCCGCCGAGGACGGCAGGCGTTCGGCCTCGGCCAGCGCCCCGATGGCGAGCTCGCCATGGACGGCGATCGTGGCCAGTGCCGAGTACCAAGAGATGCTCGGCCCCGGGGGATCCTGCCGACGGAGCTGGCGCCCGAGGCGGATCATCGCCACGCGGGTACGGTCAGCGAGGGCCGCAGGCGTCGGAGACCCACGCTCGCCCGTCGGCATCACTCGAACCAGCCTTTGCTCGCCAGCAACCACCGGTCAGCTCCTTCCGCGAGACACAGGCAGGAGTATAGCAGCGATAGTTACTATCAAAAGCAACTACTACGCTCACCTGCTCACGCGGCCGCCAGCGAAGCTCGGTCGCGTTAGCGCTGATGCTCAGCGTCTACGGGGCCGTCCCCGTCAGCGCCGTAGGCGTCCAAGATCCGTCGGAGCGTTGCACCACTCTGCGCCACACCCCCGCACTCGCAACGACTTGGGTGCGACGTGTCCGCCCGCCACACCAGGTCCGCCAGCCTCAGCTCGGCGCCGAGCCTCCCGAACCTTCCCTGCCCACCCCATACTGCCAGTATGGGGTGGGCTTCCCTCTCCAGGCACCGGCCCCCTGAGAGCGGCGCGGGGGTTTCGGCGCGCGTGGCGCGGGATTCCATTGCCCAAGGACCCGCCGAGGGGAGGACGGGGAGGTTTCGTGAAGAGCTCGCGGGTGCTCCCGGGCTCGCTCGCGCCAATGGGCTAGAGCCAGGGGTGACCGCCACGACGGCTCGAGCGGAGCGGAATCGGTGCGCCGTGGCGAGAAGCGGTAGCGCTACCATAGGCATGTCGGATGCCAAGGAGTTAGTTGTGACGACCCGGGCGATACACGTGCCTTACACCGTGGAACAGGACGAGGATGGCGTATGGTGCGCCCACGCCCAGTTACGGCCCGGCGTGGGTGCCAACGGCGAGGGTGTCACAGCGTCAGCAGCAATAGCGGACCTGCGTGAAGCCCTCGCCGGGCTGATCGGTGAGTTCGGCGTGCCCGACGAGTTGACGCTCACCATCGACGTCGCCTAATGCCGCCAGTGCCGTCGGTGTCCGGCGAGCGAGTCGTCCGGGCACTGGAGAAGGCAGGCTTCGTGGTCGCACGGGTCACCGGAAGCCATCACATCATGCGCCACCCGGACGGGCGCGGTACGACGGTGCCGGTTCATCCTGGGCGCAACGTCGCCAAGGGCACGCTGCGTGGCATTCTCGCCGACATCAACATGCACGTCGAGGAGCTGAGGCGGCTCCTCTGATCCGGGAGCGTTGTCCATCGAGCACCTGGCGGTGCTCGATGCTGTCCGGGGTTCGGGCAGGTTTGGGCTCGCCGTTTTGGCGTCAGGCGCCGAGATCGTCGCGGAGCGCGGCCAGCTCCGACGAAAGGCCGTTCACCCGCTCGCGCAGCTGGTCTATCTGTTCCTGCAGCG
>JAJYXW010000137.1 GCA_021801525.1 Actinomycetes bacterium | reverse complement strand
GACCCAGAACGGGAGTGGAGTCCAGCAGTTTGCGACAACGCAGAACGGCGATCCCGTGAACCCCGGCAGCACGGTGGACATCGTGAACGTGCAAGGCCAGGGGCGCTTCCAGGGCTTTGACATCGGTACCTCGGGTCCGGCAGGTGGCGGCTATGTGCAAGTGCTGATCGACGGGCATCTCGTCTATGCCGACGGAATAGGTGTTCCAGCAACGACCGATGGCGGGGGCAATGGCACGAGCAACACCGGTTGCTGTGGCCTTGGCATTCCAGGGGTATGGGGAACAGTAACCACGGACGGGCTCGGCGTCTACTTCCTCCCGCCAGGCGGCTTTACCTACCACCACTCACTCGTCGTCCTAGTCGGGAACGGCACCTCCAGCAGTTTCGGCATCACCGGCCGGGTCTGGTACACGACGAACAGCTGATCGTACCTAGTTCGTACACCTGACCGCTTACCGCGCGAGCCGACCACACGGACAGATCGGAGGATGAGCCACACATGAGCATCCAGAGAAGTACAGCACTCTCGAAGAAGAGCCTCGCTGGCCTGGGCGCCTTGGCACTTGGCGCTGGTCTAGCCACCGGAGCCCTACCGGCCTTCGCGGCCTCTCTTCCGAGCACACCTAGCCTCCCTCAGACACCTGGGGTGCCATCTGGCGCGGGGCTCTGTGCGAGCGTTAGCCAGAACGTCCTCTACCAGGGGAAGGCCTCCTCTACGCCCAATACGACGAGCACCTGCCTGCCACCCTCGACTGGCACACCTTCTACCCCGTCTCTTCCCACGGGGATATCCGGTAGGGCGGTATCAGGTGAGAACCCGCTCCACGCGAACCTGACGATCTCCCCGGAGGGGACACCTAGTCCTCCAAAGCCCCTCCCGTCTTCGGTCTCGGTCACGATCGGCCAGGGGGGCAGCTCCCCTGCTGGGGTCACGATCCCCCCGAGTCTGCCTAGCGGCCCGGGCGTGCCTGGTGTACCGAGCCTGCCTGGTGCGCCTAGCTTGCCGAGCTCGCCTACTCCGCCTGGCATCCCGAGCTTGCCGGTTCCGGTCCCAAGCAGCCCGCCCTGTGTGAACAACATCTGCGCGCTCCCCTGAGAGGCCCACAGGGACTCACCGAAGCACCCAAGTACCGACCTCGTCCAATGGGCCATGAGAAACAAGGAGACACCGACATGAGGTTCCATCGACCAGCTAGGCGCATAGCGCTCGGGCTTGGTGCTGCAGGCATCGCCCTCGGAAGCGGAGGACTAGCCATAGCCGCTACAGCTCTCATCCAGCCAGCAGGGGCGCTCTCCGTCCAGGTGCCGGCAGTCGCGGTGAGAGAGCAGAACGTGAACTCTGCCGGTCGCATCCGGGTAGCGCTCCCGAAGACGAGCGTCGGTGTGAACGGCTCGGTCTCCGTCTCCAACCTGCCTGTGAACTCGGCAGGGCGGGTGCAGGTCCAGAACGGGAACGGGACCCCTGGATATCAGCGCTTCGGTCCGTGGGTAAACCTCCCTGGTGGTGACGCAACGACGACTGTGGGTTCAGTCAGTGGCAAGGGCATACTTCGCGGGATGGAGATCAGCATCTCGCCCTACTATGGTAGCTCCGCCGAGCCAGCAGGCTACGTAAATCTCTACGTCGATGGGAAGGTCGTGTACAGCGTCGATGTAGCGTGGGGACAGTCTATCAACGGCGACAATCCAGCTGTAGGCGAAGGCCATCTGGGTCAAAATGGCGGCAACTCGTCCCTCCACTTCTTTCCTCCGGGCGGCTATGCATTCGGGCAGGGTGTGCAAGTGCAGTTCTTCAACTACACCGGCATGACGGAGCTGGCGACGCTGCAGCTCTTCTACACTTCCGCATGAGATCGGCGGAAGACCCAATGGAACCTGCTCGGAGGCAGGCGTCGTCCAGACGGCGGCTCGGCAGAGTGAGGAACTTGAAGGCTAGTCATCGAGCTCGGGTCCTACTGGCAGGGGCGCTCGTAGCTGTCGGGGCGACGCTCCTCCTGCCAGCGATCCCGGCGTTCGCGAGTATGCAGAGCCCCGGGAACGGCGCCGTCATCGCTGGCACGGTACATATCTCGGACCCCGCGTGCGGATCGAACAACTGCAACTCGTGGCCGTGCTCCGGCGCGTACACCCACCTGTATATGTACAACTCACAGGGCTATCTCGTGGGTAGGGTGCACTTCTACGACGGCGGCATCGACGGCTCGTGGGTGACCGACCCGCTGCCGGGTGCTAGCTCCGATTCCAGTAACGACGGGTTCGTGCTCCCAGGGATGCAGGGTCACCTACCTGGAAGCGGGAACCCCGGCACACCGAACCTCTTCTGGGGCCAACCGGTGCCGAACGGCAACTACACCATCGTCGTCAACTGGACCTATGCGGCTTGGTCCGGCGGGTTCTTCGGGGGATGCCAGGTGAGCGGCGTCAACCACGACGTAGTGAACGTGACCGTCGCGAACCCGGCCCAGCTCTCCTACACCGGGCCCAGCAGCGGCGCCTGGGGTGAGAGCGTGCAGGTCTCGGCTCGGCTCGTCGACCCGAACAACGGCGGCGAACCAGTCGTGAGCGCTCCGGTCGACTTCTCGCTGCCCGGCTCGTCCGCGAGCGCTGTGACTGGCTCGAACGGAGTGGCTACTGCCTCCCTGGTGCTTTATCGCCCTGCCGGCCAGACCTCCCTTCAGGTCTCGTTCCCCGGCAACGACTACTACGAACCGGCCTCTTTCTCGGTGCCATTCGACATCGTCGGGCACGCGACCTCCCTCGCCTACACGGGGCCTGAGCGGCTTTCCGCCGGCACACCTGCGGCACTCACGGCGAAGCTCACCGACACATCCACAGGCGGTGGTATCCCGGGGCTGCCCGTGAGCTTCCAAGTGGGCAGCTGGTCCGCCGCGGGGATGACGAACGGCTCTGGCGTTGCAAGCGTCACCTATACGCCGCCTTCGCCGGAGCAGGTGACACTGCAGGTCTCCTTCCCGGGTGATCGCGATTTCGGGCCGGCTGCTGCCTCTGCGCGCCTGGCGGTGGGCAAGGCGCCTACCTCGCTCAGCTACGCGGGGCCGGAGCGTGCGACCTGGGGAGCCAGTGTCTTGGTCCGAGCGACCCTCACCAACCAAGCCAGCGGCTTGCCGATCCCCGGGCGGCCTGTCAGCTTCTCCCTAGGTGGTCTGAAGGCGAGCGCGCTCACGAACCGCAAAGGCTTGGCCGCGACCACCTTCACGCTCGATCCGAAGGCCGGGCCGGGTAGCTACACCCTCAGCGTCGCATTCCCAGGCGGCGATACCACGCTCAGCTCTGCTGAGAGCGTGCCCTTCTCGCTTTGCTGGGGTTACGTGTTCGTCGACGGTGAAGGCCTCGGGCATTCCTGCCTCCCACCACCGCCAGGCGCGCCCGCTTCGAGCCAAGGGGCGGTCTACCTGAACCCTGCCTCTGATCAGCTCCTCTTCTACGGCGCTCGGGCTCGCCCAGGGGGCAAACCACAGGTGATAGGCCCGGTCACCGACCCGCAGATGAGCGTTGTCGCAACCCCGGCGGGCAAGGTGATCGAGGTTGCCTACAGCTCGGCGACGTTGGCGCTCGAAGGGAGCTTCAACGAGTCGAGCGGCGTTTTCGAGGCGTTGGCAGACACCTCGGCGAAGGTCTACGTGCTCTCCTCCCCGCCACCCGCTCCACCGGGCTTGCCCGCTGCACCTAGCATTCCCGCTCCACCGGGCGCGCCGGCGCCGCTCGCGTCGCAATCGGGAGCAGGAGGCAACCGATGAGTGCTCGCCACGCCTCTGCCGCCCGTCCCTGGCGCTCGCTCGCTCGCCTGCTGCTCGCTAGCCTGGGGCTAGTAGGTGGGCTTGGCATCCTCGGCACCACGGCAGTGGCATCACCGGCCCTGGCAGCGAGTGCGGTGTCCCAGGCCGGCGGCGCCGATGTCCCGACCTGGTTCCCCGGTGCCTCCTGGAGCTATGACCAGGTCTTCACCTACTCGGGCAACGGCGACCTGATAACTGTGGACGAAACCGTCACCTATGCCGTTGCAGGCGTGACCACTTACGACGGGTACAGCTCTTACCAGCTCTCGATCTCGGGCACGGTGACGGGGGGAAGCGGGCAGGCCTCCGGATACCAGATGACCGTCACGGGTGGCTCGGTGTCTGGAGTCGAGTACCTGAGGCGAAGCGACCTCGCGATGGTCTACCAACACGAGGTGCACGACGTGAACGGCAACGTGTTCGGCGCGCCCGTGTCGGTAGAGCTCCACTACACCGCCGTTCCATCCTCGCCGTGGCGCAAGGAGGTCTTCCGCCTCCACCCCGGAGACGTCTGGCAGCTCGCCACGAGCGTGGCCGTGAGCGGGTACGTCGACTACCAGGCTCCTCCCGGCCAGTCAGGCAGCTCGCCGTTCTCCTCCACCTACAGTCTCGACGCACCGGTGAGCGTCAGCGCGTCGAGCATCTCGGTGCCCTACGGCCAGGTGCAGACCTACTACCTCCCGGCAATAGGATCTAGCACCTCGGACAAGCGCTGGTGGGACCCGGCAGCCGGGAACGTAGCCGAGGAACATCTGCGCTTCCCAGCAGCCGGGGGAACGGTGAGCATCGACCGTTCACTTAGCGCCTATCAGGCTGGCAGCACGCCAGCGCAGCTGAGCGAGTCGCTTGCTCCGTCGAGCTCCTGCGCGGGTGGCAGCGTAGCTGTCTACGGCACCCTGTCATCTGGGGGTGCTCCGGTCTCGGGCGCCTCGGTGTCGGTCGCCCTGGACCAGTCCGCGCTCGGATCATCTGACGTCACGACGAAGGCTGCCACGACCGACGCCCAGGGCAACTACGAGGTCAGCTTCGCCGCACCCTCCCAGGCAGACGGCATGCAAAAGGCAGGCGTCACGGGATCGTGGGGGATCGTGGCGAGCGCCCAGGGGACATGGGCAGCCGCCACCTTGGAGGTGCTCCCCGGAGCCTGCTCGACACAGGTGCCGACCAAGCTCGCATACACCGGCCCGCCCGGCGGGGGTGAGGGGCAGCCCACGGTGCTCTCCGCGGCCCTGACCGATGCACTGACGGGTGCTCCAGTGCAGGGAGCGGACCTCGTGTTCACGGTCGGCTCCCTCTCTGCGAGCGCGACGACCGGCTCCTCGGGCCAGGCGAGCGCGACTCTCGACCTGAGCATCCGCTCGGGGAGCTACACCCTAACGATCTCCTACGCGGGGAGCGCAACGCTCGCGTCGGCGAGCCTGAGCACCCCATTCGTGATTGGCGTTCCGACCTCGCTCGCCTACACCGGGCCACGTTCGTCCCCGTGGGGGATGCCGGTGTCGCTGGCGGCGAGCCTCACCAACCCCGCATCCGGCCAGCCGGTTGCAGGCGAGCCCGTCAGCTTCTCCGTCGCAGCGATGAGGACAGGGGCGATCAGCAACTCCGCGGGTGTTGCAGAGGTTTCGTTCTCCCCCGATCTATCGCCGGGTAGCTACACCATGATCGTCGCCTTCGCCGGAGGAGACGGCTTCGCTCCGGCGGTGACGAGCGTGGCCTTCCAGGTGGAGGCGCACTCCACCACGCTCTCGTACTCGGGGCCGTCGAGCGCGACCTGGGGGAAGACGGTGAGGCTCACAGCGACCCTCGGTGATGCGACTGCGGGCGGCGGCATCCCCGGCGAGAGCATCAGCTTCAGCCTGGGCACCCAGTCTGTCTCCGCGATCACGGACAAGAACGGTGTGGCCAGCGCGACCCTCACCCTGGCCCAGACGCCCTCGCAGGCCACCTGCAGTGGCGGAGCGAGCTCGCCGGATGCGACGTGCCTACGCTACGCGGTGGTCGTGTCCTTCTCGGGCTCCGCGCACTACCTCGGCTCGTCCGAGTCGATGCCATTCACGATCGACTGGCCGTATGTGTTCTCGGATGCCGGCGGGCTCGGCACCGTCTACCTGAGCCCGGGATCCAAGCAGTTCCTCTTCGTTGCCGCCGCGAAGAGTGGGCCCCCCGAAGTGTTCGGCCCCGTGAGCAATGTGCAGATGACAACGGTGACCTTGCCGGGTGGCAATGGGGTGACCGATGTCACCTACTCGTCTTCAGTTGTCGGTCTTCAAGGCGAGTTCTCCCTCGCCGACGGTGCTTTCTCCGCTGTAGTCGACACCGCGAACCGGCTCTTCGTGTTGGCAAGCTGAGGGAGCATGGCTGCTCAGCCTAAGCAGGCGCGTAGGTGAGGAGCTTCGCGCGCAAGGTGGTGGACACATCACCGTTGTCTCCGTAGCGGGCCATCCGCTTGGACGAGGAGGGATGGTGTACTACGACAGGGGAGGTGCGGAGAAGCAAGTCCGCATGCCACGTGTGCTCAGGTCTGCATCGCGCCATGTAGGTGCGGGAATCTTGGGTGTTCCCTCCAGCCAGGCCTTTGGAGACGGTGAGGCGGCCCGAGTGTGGGTGCTGGCGGCGATGTGGGTCGCGGCGGCGGCGCTCGGGATCCTCGCGGCAAGCCTTCCCCAACCAAGACAGGTGGACCGGTTGGGCGAGCTCTTCATCGCTCTCGCGGGGGGAGCGACGGGCATCGGGCTCTGGTCGAGGATCAGCCGGGTACCTTCATGGGCGGTGCACGTCCTCCTCGCTGGAGGGGTGGTGTGCGTAAGTGCCGCTGTCTATCTCGCGCATGGCGGGAACCAAGCCGTGGCAGGTGGCTACATGTACCTCTGGATCGTCAGCTACGCGGGGTACTTCTTCAGGCCGCGCGTCGCAGCGGTGCATTTTGCCTTTGTTGCGGCGGCGTTCCTCTGCATCGTCGCCCTGGGTGGCGTGGGCCGGCAGCCGGGTCCGGTAGCGGTGATGGTTCTCGGAACGGCGGCCGGCTCCGGGGTCGTGCTGAACCGCCTTGCGAAGTTCCTTCGGGAGGCTGCGGTGACCGACCAACTCACCGGTCTTTCGAACAGAAACGCGCTCCCTCGTATCTTCGAGCGTGAGGTTGCTCACATGAAGCGCACCGGTGGCCGGCTCTCGGCCGCGCTCGTGGACCTCGACGGGCTGAAGAGTGTGAACGACACTGCAGGACACCAAGCGGGGGATCGCCTCATCGCGGATGCTGCCAGGCGTTGGCAGTCAGCGCTTCGAGACGTGGACTCTCTCCTCCGCCATGGCGGGGACGAGTTCGTCTTGTTGATGCCGTCGTGCGGGATCGAGGACGCTCTAGCGGTCTGCGAGCGGATGCGGGTCGCAGGCGAGGTGCCGTGCTCCATCGGCGTCACCGAGTGGGCGCCTGGCGAGGAGCTAGACGCGCTTCTCGGCAGGGCGGACCGTGCTCTATACGAGGCCAAGCGCGCCGGGCGAGGCCGCATCGTGCTTCAGGATCGCCTGCAAGCCTCCTGAGGGCTGAACCTGCCTGCCCGGTCCCGCCCGCGGGAACTGGCCCAGATGTCCAGTCTAGCGGCAATACCGTTTAGTTAGAGTTACAACTGTGGTATTCTCTACCCATGCCGAGAGTGGGGTGGGTGAAGCCACGGAGCGACCAGCGGC
>JAJYXW010000185.1 GCA_021801525.1 Actinomycetes bacterium | reverse complement strand
AGACTTCGCATTGCGGCGTTGTCGTCGTCGGACAGGCACTCCAGCCTGCCCTTCCTCCTCCGCCTTGCCCTGCTCGTCTGGATGAACGGCTCCCTGATCCAACCTCCCTATCCGCTGAGCCTCTAAGCCTCGAGCAGCTGCAGCCTCTCTTCGGCCGCGTACCCGGATTTGTCTTGGGGGCAGTGGGAAGACCCAGCCCGAAGGCCCAAGCCGGACCCGTACGTCAATGTACATCAACATACACTCGGCATGTGAATTTCACGGGGCATGCCGGGGCTACTCCCCGAGCTCCGTTCTACCTGGTAACTGAAGCCGCCACGCACACCCCTCGGAGCGTTCTGATGGAATGCGCTGGCGGCCTCGCTGGCAATGCCCGTTCAGGTGCCATCCGCTCCATTCGCCGGCATGCGGGGCAAGCCTGCCTTCTGCTTGCCCTCACAGCGGCGCTCGCGGCGTGCGGCAGCCCCGCCACCCTCTCTCCGCCTCCCGTGGCGCTTCGGCCTGCTACGCAACGATCTGGCTTCGAAGCCCGGCTTCGGCGCGTACCGAGCAGTCGTCGCGCGCGGATGCGGCTCTCACCTGACACACCCGGCCTGAGCGTGGTCACCGCTTTCGATCCATCTCCAACCCGTGATCGCTCAGGCGTCGACTTCCTCCACGATCTGTCGATCGACGGTCACTCGAGCAGCAAGCAGGTACTGGCCGTAGGTCTTGCCTTGGGCGTCGAACCGGATGGAAAGCGTGCCACCCCCTCCGAGCGCCTCGCGCAGCACAAAGTTCAAGCTCAACAGGTTGGGTAGCTCATATCGCTCCACGCTCCCCCCACACAGCTCACGAAAGTGGTTCTTTACAAAGTCCGCCGTCAAGTGCTCGAGCATCCACCCGTACACACCTGGCGTCCGGCCGATGACACCGACATTCGCCGTATTGCCCTTGTCCCCCGAACGTGCGAGGCACAACCGGCTGAGCGGAACAGTAACCTGTCTTCCCGAAGACGGCACCACCGGCTCCACACGTGCCGGAGTGAATGCCTTGCCAGCCCTCTGCAGCGGCCTCGCCGAAGACACCTGCTCCTCCGTCTCTCCAACGCACACCCGAACCTTCACGCGATCGCGGCTGATAAGAGCAGGCCAGTAGCCGAGAACATCCGACGCACGCGGACGTCCCTGATCCGCGGCAGGAGTGATGCCGGGTACCGACCCGAGTATCCCCGCCACCACGAACGGCCCGAATCGCGTATCGAGTTTCTCCCTATCAGAATCTCTCGCCGCGACTTGTAACAAGACCTCGCTCGGCTCGTGCTGGCTGAGCGGTGGATGTGAGCCATTCCACCCAATGAAATGCGTCGCCGTCTCCTCATACATATCCTCTCCACCCGCCATCTTCCAGAAGATATCCGCAACTTTCCCCGCCTTCTCCAGGCAGTCAGGTCCTGATACCATGATGCGGCCAAAGATGCGATAACCGTGCGAGAAGCTGACTGACACCTTTAGCTTCTCCGGCGCTGGGTCGCCCCGTACTGCGCTCACTCGGACCCGATCCGGCCCTTCCTGTTCGAGAACAATAGAATCGAAATGCGCAACACAATCTGGGGCCACATAACCCGGTGCTCCCATCTCGTAGAGAAGCTGTTCCCCTACTGTGTGCACACTGACGAGCCCACCTGTACCGGCATGCTTTGTGACTACGAATGTACCGTCTGGATACGCTTCGATCAGAGGGTATCCCAGGTTGTCGAAATTCGGTACCTTACGCCAGTCGGTGAAATTACCCCCTGTGGACTGAGCTCCGCACTCGATGATGTGACCAGCAACGATCCCCGCAGCAAGGCGATCCCAATCATCTTCTCTCCACTCGAACTCGTGCATCATGGGCCCGAGCGTGAGCGCTGTGTCGGTGATCCGGCCGGCTATCACGACGTTTGCTCCCATCCGCAATGCCTCGGCAACCGGTGCTGCGCCGAGGTAGACGTTCGCGCTAAGCACACGATCGCGAATATCAGATAATGGAGCCCCTGTATCCATGTTGGCAAGTACTTCTCCAGCGCTCAGAATTGAATCGAGCTCATCGTAGATGTCGTCGCCCATGATCACTGCGACCTTTAGCTGATCGCTAACGCCCTGCTCCCTTGCCAGATCCTCGACCGCAGCTCGGCACGCCATAGGGTTAACCCCGCCAGCGTTTGTCACAATTCTCACGCCGCGATCGATACATGCTGGCAGCACGTCTCTAAGCTGCGCGATGAAATCTCCTGCAAAGCCGGCTTCTGGTCTGCGCTGGCGCTGCTTCTGCAGTATCGCCATTGTGACCTCCGCCAGGTAATCCATTACGAGGTAGTCGATCCTCCCTCCCTCGACCTGGCGTCTGGCGACCGTTGGGTCGTCGCCCCAAAACCCCCCGGCGTTGGCTACCACGATCTTGTCCCTTGCCATCACGCTCCCCCTATTCGGGCTGCCAGCTCGACACCCAGTAGACGACCCCGCTGCCTCATCGGCTCAACCTTACACATCCGACCCCACCTCCTTCGCGAGACCTCCTGACGTAAGCGTGAAGTCCATGCAACCCCATCACCACCCCATCACCAAGTAGGCGAGAGTGAGCTGGGTCCCCGGGTAGGGGGTCTCCGTAGCCGTCAGATCCTCGCCGAGTGCAGCTGCTGTGGCTGGACACGCTTGTCATCGGCGAGCTTGGAGGGTCCCCTGGAGCACGAAGTGGTGAAAACTTCCGGTTCAGAGGTTTGCTACTGGCCCCACCCGGTGGCGATCCCGATTCGCTCCCGTAGCCCTTGGTCCAGTACGCCGCGACCTGGCTCCGAAGCCCGGCTTCGCCGCGTACCAAGCAGTCGTCACGCGCGGATGCGGCTCTCACCTGGCGCACCGGGGCCGAGCGCAGCTAACCTCCGGCACGACATGGGATCCCTCATAAAGAAGCGCCGGAAGCGCATGCGCAAGAAGAAGCACAAGAAGATGCTGAAGGCAACGCGCTGGCAGCGCCGCGCCGCGGGCAAGTAGACCTGCCCGACAAACATCGCCCGCCGGGAAACACCTCCCGCCGGGAAACACCTCCGTCCGGGAACCGCGGTCGGCCCCTAGCTCCGAGTCCCCGGTTAGCTCCTCGCGCCAAGGCGCAGGTGCCGCGCCTTGCGAGCAGACCGGCGCCGAAGCCGGCCGGGGCGCTCTGAGCCAACCTGCTACCTGGCTACCGGCAGCGTGTGAACGGCGACCAGCGGAGCGTGGACGCCATGTAGCACCAGGGAGCTCCGCCCGGCCAGGCCCAAGGCCTCGGGCTCTCCCTCGACGAACCACGTCGACCCGCTGCCGGCAAGGCGCGGACGCATGCCGGTGGCATCACCCAGGCAATCACGCCAACGGGCAAGGCGCGGCTCGACACGCAATGCAGCTAGCTCCAGATCGTTCACAGGGCCGTCGTTCACAGGGCCGTCGTTCACAGGGCCGTCGTTCACAGGGCCGTCGTTCACAGGGCCGTCGTTCACAGGGCCGTCGTTCACAGGGCCGTCGCTGCTGCGGGTGTCCCCGCCCGCCCGGTGCTTGGAGGCAGCGTGCATGCGGTCCCAAGCGGCGAAGACCGATGCAGTGCTCATGCCGAAGGGCAGCAGTAGTAGCACGTAGCTGCGCTCCTCGAAGGCCATAGGCTCCACCGCCTCACCGATACCGCTCACACGTGCCCTTCCCCCTGTCACGCAGAACGGCACGTCCGCCCCTATGCGCGCGGCTAATCGCGGGTCGCCCGCCCCTGCCCAGCGAAGGACCGCCGCAGCATCGGCCGACCCCCCGCCCAGCCCCGCGCCCGGCGGGATTCGCTTCACCACCCGGGCAGCAGCGCTCTTTCCCACCGCCGTGAGCGCTCGCTCCACCAGGTTCGACTCACCGGGCGGAATCCCGCGCAATCCGAGGCCGCCAGGCACCTCGTCCACCAGCGCCAGCCCGGTGCCGGGCTCGAGCTGCACCACGTCTACCAGGCTCACAGTCACCATCTCTGCGTCCAGCAGGTGGTATCCGTCTTCGCGGACTCCCGTCACGCGAAGCGAAACGGTGAGCTTCGCCGGCGCCAAGAGCACTGCTGCCGGCGGTACCTCGCTGGTGCTCATTCTCCGGCTCCCGAGTCCTTCCGTCGCTGCTCGCACATCACAAGTCTGCCCCAATCTTCGATGCCAAGCTCCTCGGCGCGCCTCGACGGATCCACGCCCGCCGCGTCGAAGGTCTCGGGGTCGAGGGTGCCCGACAAGGACCGGCGGAGCATCTTGCGGCGCTGGGAGAAGCCTGCCCGCACAACCGCGAAGAGGCGGTCGTAGGGAACCTCGGATGGATCGAGGGGCGGCGCTGAGCGCCGCTTCAGCTCCAAGAGCACCGACTCGACCCGGGGACGTGGCAAGAACACCGAGGCCGGGACCCGGCCAACCACGCGCGCCTCGGCAAAGTACGCGACCTTGAGCGACACCGCGCCATATCCGGCCTCTGCGCGCCGCGCGGCCAACCGCTCGCCCACCTCGCGCTGGACCATCACCACGAACCGGTCGATCATCGGGGCCTCCTCGAGCGCCCGGACGACGATACGAGCCGCCACGTTGTACGGGAGGTTAGCCACCATCGCCCAACCCGGCTCGCCGCCGAGTAGAGCAGTCCAGTCGACTTGGAGCGCGTCCGCCTGCACGATCCTCACGGAGGGGCCTGCTGCGACCTCACGGAGGACCGGGAAGAGCCTCGCGTCGATCTCGAGCGCCACGACGCGTGCCCCCGTGGAAGCCAGAACCGCTGTCAGCCCCCCTAGCCCGGCTCCCACCTCCACGACTCGACCTCCGGGGCCTACGCCTGCGATGCGCGCAATTCGCCGCAGGGTGTTCTCGTCGAAGACGAAGTGCTGGCCCAGCGCCTTCTTGGGACGGATTCCCTGAGCCGCCATGACGCGCCCCGTGTCGCTCGGGCGCAGTGGGGTCCGGCCCTCGTCAGCCGCTCCTGGAGGATGCACGCCAGCCAGCCCTTCCTGGAACCGGGACCTGGCCGCTCAGAGCGGCCGGAGCCCCAGCGCCCTCACAGCGGCCTCGCTCGACGAGGCAGCAAGGTCCCGAGGCGGGACCCCCCTCAGCGCGGCAACAGTCTCACCGACGATGGCGACCCATGCGGGTCGGTTCGGCTTACCGCGGTGCGGTACTGGCGAGAGGAACGGCGCGTCGGTCTCCACGAGGATCCGGTCCTCCGGACAGAAGGCTGCGGCCTCGCGCACGTCCTCGGCACCCTTGAAGGTCACGATCCCGCTGAACGACAGGTGAGCGCCCAAGTCGAGGCAGCGCCTGGCCTCCTCTTTCCCCCCCGTGAAGCAGTGCATGACGATCCTCTCGGGCGCACCCTCGGTACAGAGCAGGTCGAGGATGTCGTCCCAGGCGTCGCGAGCATGGACGACGAGAGCGAGGCCGTGCTCTTTCGCGAGCGCGATCTGGCGAGCGAAGGCGCTCCGCTGCACGTCGCGCGGCGAATGGTCGTAGTGGTAGTCGAGACCACACTCGCCAACCGCGACGACTATGCCAGGAAGCTCCGCCACGGCACGTGCAAGCAGCTCCTCTACCTCGTCCGTGCCGCGGGAAGCCTCGTGCGGGTGCAGACCGACAGTGGCCCAGAGCCCGAAGCCGGGCTGCATGGCACGCAGGCCCGACACGAGCTCCAATGCACTAGATGACGTCGACGCGTCGGTGCCCACGCATACCAGCCCCGATACCCCGCTGTCTCCGGCCTCCTTCAGAACCTCTGGGGGGTCGATCCCTTCCGGGGAGTACGGGGGCTGGATGTGGCAGTGGGTGTCGAGCCAGCCTTCGACGCTCCGAGCAGCGCCTGCGGCGTCGCTCATGCTGGACACCCGCCGTCGCCAGCGCGAGGCGCCCGTGGTTCCCCGCCGAGGAAGCACGCGCAGGTCATACCCGGCGCCTCGGGAAAAGAGCAGGTCCCTTCAGCACTTCGAGGCCCCCTGGGTACCCCCCCCAGGCCGCGCTGGCAGGCATCAGCTCCGGCCCGGGGTCCGGGGGAAGCCCTATGCGGGCCCGGATCTCCGAGCAAGCTCGGGGCATGGCCGGGAAGGCGAGCAGGGACACGATCCTGAGCGCTTCGAGAGCACTCCCGAGCACTGCGTCTACCTCGGGACCGGGGATCGCCTTCCAGGGCTCAGCAGCCTCGAGCTCGCTGTTGGTCTCCCTGATGAGCCGCCAGGCCGCCTCGAGGGCGGCATGGGGTTGGGACTCGCTCCACGCCCTGGCCGCCTGCGCGACCACACCATCCGCGATGCCTGCGAGCCGGCTGCTCGGATCGGGAGCCGGTCCCACCCCGCCGCACTTGGAGCCAACGACGGTCGCCACGCGGGCGAGCAGGTTGCCGAGGTTGTTGGCGAGGTCCGCGTTGTACCTGGCGGTCAGACCCTCGTAGGAGAAGTCGCCGTCAGAGCCTAGAGGAGTGTCCCTGAGAAGGTGGTAGCGCACCGCGTCCACGCCGAAGTCGTCGACCAGCTCGCCCGGTGAGATTTGGTTCAACCCCGACTTGGACATCTTCTCCCCGCCGACGAGCAGCCATCCGTGAACGAGCACCTGCGAAGGCGGGTCGATGCCGGCGGCCATGCACATGGCCGGCCACCACACGCAGTGGAACCGCGTGATCTCCTTGCCGATCAGATGGTGAACCGCCGGCCACCATGCGGCGAAGCGCTCGGGATCCTCGCCATAGCCGATCGCCGTCAAGTAGTTGACGAGAGCGTCGTACCAGACGTAGAAGACGTGACCGGCGTCCCACGGCACCTGCACGCCCCACTCGAGGGACGTCCTGGTGATCGAGATGTCCTGCAAGCCGCCCTTCACGAAGCTCGAGGCCTCGTTTCGCTTGGACTCCGGCATCACCGCAGATGGCTCGGAGTCGTACCAAGCCAGCAAGTCGTCCTGGAAGGCGCTCAGGCGGAAGAAGTAGTTCTCCTCCTCGTACCACTCCGCCGGCCTCCCATGGTCGGGGCAGTTGCCCTCCACGAGCTCGGACTCGGCGTAGTACTGCTCGCAGGCGACGCAGTACCAGCCTTTGTAGGTGGACAAGTAGATGAAGCCGTTGTCGTATATCTTCCCCAAGAACGCCTGCACGGCCCGGTGGTGGCGCGCCTCGGTAGTCCTGATGAAGTCGTCGTTCGATACGTCGAGCTGCGCCCAGGCCGCTTGGAAGCGCGGGGCAAGGCGATTCGTCCATTCTTCCGGAGTGGTGCCGTTCGCCGCCGCCGCCTGGGCAACCTTGAGACCGTGCTCGTCGGTTCCGGTGAGAAACAGCACGTCGTCGCCGACCAGGCGATGCCAACGCGCCAGGGCGTCGGCATTGACCGTCGCGTAAGCATGGCCTACGTGCGGAGCGTCGTTCACGTAGTAGATGGGTGTCGTTACGTAGTAGCGGGCCACTGCACGTAGCGTACCCACACACGCCTCACCAGTTCGCAGTGTGGCAGCTCGGGCGTCCTGTCCGTTCGACGTAACGCTGGTGGTACTCCTCGGCCGGCCAGAACGTGAGCGCAGGTACGATCTCCGTCACGATAGGCCGCGAGAAACGGGCCTGGACCGCGTCACGCGACATCCTGGCCGCACGCTCCTGGTCTGCGCCATGGAAGAAGACGGCCGAGCGGTACTGCGTGCCCACGTCGGGTCCCTGGCGATCGGGCGTCGTCGGATCGTGATGGCGCCAGAGCTCGTCGAGGAGGTTCTCGTAGGAGACGACCGACGGATCGTAAGTCACGAGCACGGCTTCCGCGTGGCCGGTGCTCCCCGAGCAGACCTGCTCGTAGCTCGGCGCGGCCACGCTGCCGCCGGTGTAACCGCATACCACGTCCACCACGCCGGTGACCGCACGGAACACGGCTTCTACGCCCCAGAAACATCCGGCCGCGAAGGTGGCACGGGCAAGACCCTCGGGAATGTCGCCCGGCTCGACGGGCGGCGCCTGGGCGTATGGATCGGCTGTCACCTCTGTCCCTTCCTCGGCGACGAGCAGAAAGGACCGGCAACTCCCGGGCCCTCGCTCGAGTCGCTCGTCATGGCGTTCGAGACTACCGTCGGCTGCCTGGAGTCACGCTTCATAGCGAGCGCGGTCTCGTACGCCCTCCGGCGCGTCACGCCCAGGTCGCCGGCCACCTGCGAGGCGGCCGTACGGACGCCCGCCCCGCCGGCAAGCAGCGTCGCGAGGGCGCGTCGAACCTCCTCGTCGCCGACTCCGGCATCTGTGCCCCCCCGCGCGCTATACCTCCCAGCCGGACCGGCAGACCCGTCCGAGCCTGCCAGCACGACCACCACCTCGCCACGCACCTCTCTCTCCTGGGCCCAAGCGACACCCTCCGCCAACGTGCCGCGCCACAGCTCCTGGAAGAGCTTGGTCAGCTCGCGCGCGACCACAGCATGGCGATCAGCACCGCAAGCCTCGGCCAGGTCGCACAAGGTCCCTGCGAGCCTTCCGGGTGCCTCGTGCAGCAAGACAGTCCGTACCTCTGAAGCTATGGATGCGATCCGGCGTCGCCGCTCGCCTCCACTCCTCGGGAGGAACCCCTCGAAGCAGAAGCGAGATGCGTCGAACCCACTCAGCACCAGAGCCGTCAGGGCGGCATTGGGTCCGGGGACTGCGTCCACATCGAGCCCCGCTTCGACAGCCGCGGCGACGAGGCGCGCCCCGGGATCGCAGATACCAGGCATCCCCGCATCCGACACGACCGCCACTCGCTCTCCTGCGCGGAGCCGCCCCAGCACCTCCTCGACACGGAGGGCCTCCTTGTAAGCGCCGAGCGAGACGAGCCTGCGGCCCGTGACTCCGGCATGGGCGAGCAGCGCCCTCGTCCGCCGAGTGTCCTCGCAGTAGATAGCGGAGGCAGCGCCCAAAGCCTCCACCGCGCGCGGTGTCAGGTCGCCAAGGTTGCCTATAGGCGTGCCTACGAGCACCAGCTGGCCGCGCACCTCGCTGCGCACCTCGCTGCGCACCTCGCTGCGCTTTGATCGGGTCACGTCACGTGCCTCAGCTCGAGCCGGTCGCCCGGGAGGAGTCGCCAGCGCTCGAAAGCGCCCGCTTGCGCCTCGAGGACGCTCCTGGCCCGAGGACGGGGAAGGCCCATGCGCCATGGATGCATTGTGGTGGTGGCGACAACTACGAGCGCACCGTCCAAGAACGCCACGTCTATTGCGAAGCGCATGCCGATGGTATGAACGGCCCTCGTGTGAGGGAGCAGCAAGGCACCCTCGTAGCCGGCTCTGCCGAGGAGGCCCCACGAGCGAGCCAGCACGCCGGAGGCCACCTCGGCGGAAGCAAGCACCTCGCCGTCCCTGAGCAGCCACGAGGCCGCCTTGTCCGAGCCGCCTTCGCTACGCACCGCTATACGTTGAAGCGGATCTCGAGCACGTCGCCATCAGCCACCTTGTAGTCCTTTCCCTCGAGGCGGATCCGTCCCCCTGCCTTGGCCTTTGCCCACGACCCGATCTCGAGCAGCTCCTCGCACGAGATGACCTCTGCTCTGATGAAACCTCTCTGCAGGTCGGAATGGATCACCCCCGCGCATTCGGGCGCGCCGGCACCGCTGCGAAAGCTCCAAGCGCGCGACTCCTTCTCGCCGGTGGTGAAGAAGGTGCTCCTGCCGATCGCTGCATACGCGGCGTGCGCGACCCTGGGAAGGGCCCCGTCACCCAGACCCAGGCCCTGGAGCATCTCCTGGCGAGCCTGAGGCGCTAGCTCAGCGGCCTCGGCCTCGAGCTGGACGCAGACTCCGAGCACCTCGCCATGGCCCGTGAGGGACTCCGCCACTCGAGACGTCAGGCTCTTCTCCTCACCGAGCTGGTCCTCCCCGATGTTCACGACGGCCACAACCGGCTTCGCCGTGAGCAGGAAAAGCTCCCCCAGAGCCTCGATGTCCTCCGCCGAGAGCGAGGAGCGATAGAGGGGGACACCTTCGGCCAAGGAGGCCCTGGCTGCCTCCATCGCATCGAGAAGGCCCGCCAGGGCCCTATCGCCCTTGGCCACCCGCGCCGCCTTGCGGCGCTTGTCCAGCTGTGCCTCCACGGATGACAGGTCGGCCAGCACGAGCTCGAGCTCCAGGGTCTCGAGCGCAGAGACAGGGTCTGAGTCGCCCGGCACCTCGGGGCTCTCGAAGGCACGCAGCACGAGGCAGAGGGCGTCCACCTCCCGGATGCCAGCGAGGAAGCGATTGCCGAGACCCTCGCCCGTCGAGGAGCCTGCAACCAGGCCTGCTATGTCCACCAGCTCTACGCCTGCCCGGACCACTTTGCGGCTCGCGCTCATGGCAGCAAGAGCCTCCAGGCGGCCATCCGGCAGGGGCGCCACACCAACGGTGGTCTCGATCGTGGTGAACGGATGGGGAGCCACGGGCGAGCTGGCACCCGTGAGCGCGTTGAAGAGCGAAGTCTTGCCCGAGTTCGGAAGGCCGGCTATGCCAAGACGCTCCATCAGACGTACCCAGCCCACCCGGCGTGTCGAGGCATTGGTGAGATCACGGGACCGACGCTAGCAACAAGACGCCGGCACGAGGTCCAGGCACAATGTTTAGGCACAAGACGCCGGCACGAGGTTCAGGCACGAGGTTCAGGCGGTTTGCAAGCGGCCGGGCGAATGGCGAGCCAGGGCATCGTGGCAGCCAGCAGCGCAGGCTGATGGTAGGGTGGCAAACCATGTCGAAACGGACCAGCAAGCGCAAAGTGCGCACGAAGAAGAAGGCGAACCACGGCAAGCGCCCCAACTGCGGTCGGGGCTGAGCCCGCCCAGCCGGCGGTACTTCACGGGCGGCACTTCTTCGCCAACACACCGCGCGCTGGCGACGCCCGGGTTCTCATGGGTGCCAGGCGACCCCCATCCGGTCGAGCAGCGCTACCAGAACGCTGGGAATGTCGGTGATAATCCCGTCCACTCCGAGCTCGACCAGGCGGGCCATCTCCTGCTCGTCGTTCACAGTCCACACGTGCACCGCAAGGCCGTGGGCATGCGCCACCTCCACGAAGTCCTCGTCTACCACGACGAGGTCGCCTCGAGTGGCGGGCACCTGCAGGGCAACATGGCGCATCGCAGGAGGCTCGACTCCTTCTCGCAGAGCGCGCCAGAACTCCGCTACTCCAAGGGTGCCAGCCGACGTCGCCACGTGAGGCGCGAGCTTGGAGAAGGCCTCCGTAGCTTGGTCGAGGAAGGAAGCGACGATGACTCCGTCTGCCCTGCCGTGCTCTGCGAGCACTCGTGCGAGGGCCTCCTCGTAAGGGCGCACCGCCGGAGCAGTGGCCTTGATGTCCAGGTTGAGCACCACGCCAGGGTGAGCTGAGAGCAGCTCCAGCACCTCGGTCAAGGTAGCCACGCCGAACGCATGGTCGGCAGGAGCACGACCCCGGAAGGGGTAAGAGGACTCGGGCAGACCCACTGCGGCGTCCGAGCCAGGCGTGAACCTGTAGCCGTTGTCGAGGAGGAGAACCTCTTCGAGGCTGAGCTCCGAGATGGCGCCGCTGCCTCCGGTTGTCCTGTCCACGGTGGAATCGTGGCAGACGACCAGGTGACCGTCAGCGGTGGCGTGAACGTCCAGCTCTATGCCAGTGGCCCCACCCTCGACTGCCCGCTCGATCGCATAGAGGGTCGACGACGGAGCCTCCCAGGCGCCACCCTGGTGAGCGTAGGCAATGACCCTTCTGCGAGTCCATGGGGTCTCCAGACGCCAGGAGCACACCGGCCGGCCCGAGGTGGGGTCTGCGCCTCGGCGCCTGCCGGGCCGCCCGGCGTCGACGGCGCTCATCGAGCTCCTCCGCCAGGCCGAGAAGCCTGTCTCATCGGGGCTTCCACATGGACCACACCGTGAACGGTAGCGTCTTGCAGACCATGATCGACCACATCCTCATGGATTTCATCGGCGCCATGCGCGGCGCGCTGGAAGACGCCCTGCTGCAGCGCCAGGCGGTCGAGGAGCGCTTCCAGGTGGACGTGTTCCTCGGCGACGTCTCCTGGGAAACTTCCTACAGCCTCCCAGGGGAGGAACAGCCTCCACGCGTGAGGGCAGACGTGTCGGTCGACTGGCCTACTTGGAGCCAGAGCGCCTTTCGCTCGTGGTCCATCGGCGAGCCGCCCGAGGACTTCCCGGAGATCGTGCTCGAGATCACACTGCGCCAGCAGCGGCTGGCCCGCGCGCCCGACCTCGCACAGGTGATCGCCTGCTTGCCCGAGGAAAGCCCCGAAGCCGGCGGCGAGGTGCTGGTGCGGACCGCCCCCCTGCTCGAGCAGGTGACGGAGGCAGACGGGACGACGCGCTATGCCATGGAGACCACGTACCAGGGAACGTTTCGCCTCGGCTACGCGCTGCTAGAGGATCCCTCCGGGCTCGGAGAGCCGGTGGCCTCGCTGGCGCGCTTCGTGGCGTCGGCGCTCGTACGCCTGGGCGACCTCGAGGTCACCTACCTGCCACCCGAGCCCCCGCGCGACGCCTCACCCTGAACCGCCATTTGTCGCTGTGGCAGTCGGTCGCTGTGGCAGTCGGTCGCTGCCGTCACCTCGAAGAGGCAGGCATCAGGCCGGCGTCGGCTACCAGGGCGCCGAGGTCGGCAACAGGTCGCGCCCCGTAGTGGGTGACAACCTCGGCGGCGCACACGCTGCCTATGCGGGCACTCGTCTCGGGATCCGCGCCCCGGGCCAGGCCGAAGAGGAACCCGGCAGCGTAGAGATCTCCCGCTCCGGTCGTGTCCACCACTGCCGTCGCCACGGGCGCTGCCGGCACCCTGGCCGTGCCCTCTGGCGCCACCACCAGCGATCCACCCGCCCCCATGGTTACGGCGGCCACCACCCCGGACTCATCGAGAGCGCGCGCCACGTCATCGAGCGAGCCGCTCCCGAGCAGCGACGTGGCCTCCGCCTCGTTCGCGAAGAGCAAGTCGACGTCCTCGCTCAGCAGGGCCATGAACTCGGACCGGTGGCGCTCGACACAGGAGGGGTCCGACACGCTCAGCGCCACCAGTGACTCGTTGGCGTGCGCCAGGTCGACAGCCAAGCGCATCGCATCCCTGGCCAGCGGGAAATCCCACAGATAGCCTTCGAGATAAACGATCTTCGCTCTCTGGAGTAACGCCCGGTCCAGGTCGTCCGGCCCGAGCTCTCCCGCAGCCCCTATGTAGGTGGCCATGGTCCTCTCGCCGCCGGGGCTCACCATCACCACGCACCTCCCCGTAGCCGAGGCCGGCCCCGCCGGCCCTGCCGGCCCTCGAAAGCTCACCCCCGCCTGGCGCATATCCCGGATGAAGGTGCTGCCGGCAGCGTCCCGGGCCACCTTCCCCAGGTAGCCAGCCTGACCGCCAAGGGCAGCTACACCGACAGCTGTGTTGGCAGCCGACCCCCCTGAAACCTCACTCACCGGCACAAGGCCTTCGAGGAGCTGCTCTGCCCGCTCGAGGTCGACCAGGGCCATCTCAGCGATGCGCAGCCCCGCGCGCTCTATCCGCTCTGGAGCGACATCCACCAGAACGTCTAGAAGCGCGTTGCCGATGGCCACCACGTCGAGCGGCCCGGCGGGCTCCCTCTGCGCTGCCGCTGTCCCGGCATTCGCGCCGCCAAAGGTGAGCTCCACCGAATCGAACCTAGTACGGGACCGGGAGAGTCGCGTTCGGTTCCGTACGATCGGAGGCCGAGCTGTCCCTGGCGCTTACCTCTTCGGCGTGTGACTGGCGCCGCCTGCGCCGGTAGCCTCGACACGATGAGCACCTCTTCAGAGCACTCCCCCGAGCCGCGCCCCTCCGGAGCTGGCGACCCGTCCCTTGCCCACCGGCTGCCGAGCACCGTTCGGCCTCGCCGCTACGAGCTACTCCTCTCACCTGACCTCGACGCCGGCACCTTCAGTGGTGAAGTGCTCATCGAAGCAGACGCAACCGAGGCAGTCGATGTGATCGTGCTCAACGCCGCGGAGCTCGCCGTCAGCGAGGCTCGCGTAACTGGCGGAGCGCCAGGGAGGCCGGGAGGGGCGCCGGGTGGGGATGCCCGGATATCCCTGGATGCCAGCGCCGAGCGCTTGACGCTGGCATTGCCGGAGCCGCTCGGTCCCGGTCCGCTGGATATCTCCATCACCTTCCAAGGGACCCTCAACGACAAGCTGCGCGGCTTCTACCGCTCTACCTTCATCGACACCTCGGGCGCCAGCCGCACCATCGCCACCACTCAGTTCGAGGCAACCGACGCACGGCGCGCGTTCCCATGCTTCGACGAGCCTGATGCCAAAGCGGTGTTCGCCGTCACCATCGACGTGCCCGAAGGCCTCGATGCCTTCTCCAACGGTCATGTGGTCTCCGAGGAGCCCCTGCCGGCGGGTGGCCGCCGGTTGCGGTTCTCCGAGACGATACCCATGTCCACCTACCTGGTGGCCTTCGTCGTCGGACCGCTCGTGGCCACCGACCCGCTCGACGTGGACGGAACCCCGCTCCGCGTGGTGCACGTCCCGGGCAAGGAGGATCTGACCTCTTTCGCCCTGGAGGCTGGAGCACACGCTCTTAGGTTCTTCACCGAGCTCTTCGGCATCCCCTATCCCGCGAGCAAGCTCGACCTCGTCGCGATTCCCGACTTTGCCTTCGGGGCAATGGAGAACCTCGGCTGCGTCACCTTCCGCGAGTCGGCTCTCCTGGTCGACCCGAAGCGCGCGTCGCGACTCGAGCTCGAGCGGGTCGCAGACGTAATTTCCCACGAGATTGCCCACATGTGGTTCGGGGACCTAGTCACGATGCGGTGGTGGCACGGGATCTGGCTGAACGAGGCGTTCGCCACCATGATGGAGCTCCTCTGCGTCGACCATTTCCGGCCGGAGTGGCAGCGATGGGTGAGCTTCGGGACCGAACGCGAGGTTGCCATGGCGACCGACGCGCTCCACTGCACACGACCGGTCGAGTACCCCGTCGGCCCACCCGAAGAAGCGCAGGGAATGTTCGACGTCCTCACCTACCAAAAGGGGGCGAGCGTGCTCAGGATGCTCGAGCGCTACCTCGGAGCCGACGCCTTCCGCGATGGCATACGCCGCTACCTCTCTGCGCATGCGCTGTCCAACACCGACACCGAAGATCTCTGGGACGCCATCGAGGACATGTCGGGCGAGCCGGTGCGTGCAGTGATGGACACGTGGATCCGCCAGGGTGGGTTCCCGCTCGTGAGGGTCGCCGCAGACCCTGGGCGCAAGGACCACCTCCTGCTCTCGCAGGAGCCGTTCTGCTACGCCCCCCCCGATGGGGACAGCGCGATAGGCACTGCCTGGCGAGTCCCGGTGATCGGTCGGGTGCTCACTCATGATGGACCGACGCAGCAGCAACCCGCCGGGGCGGGCGAGCCCGATGGCCCGGGCTGGCCTGCCCGCCACGCTGAGGTGCGAATGCTGCTCGGGCCAGAACCCGAGACCCTCGAGACGCCGGGGGGAGCCCTTGTGCTGAACGCATGGGGATCCGGGTTCTACAGGGTGGAGTACTCCCCCGACCTTGCCACCGTGCTCTACAGCAGGTACCACGAGCTCGACGCGCTCGAGCGCTTCAATCTCCTCGGAGACTCGTGGGCGGCGTCCGTGGCAGGCCGGGCGTCCATCGAGAGCTTCCTCGAGCTGGCCACGCTGCTCGCCCGCGAGGAAGACCCCGATGTGTGGGCGCAGGTGACCGGCGCGCTCGGATTCCTCGACCACGCCCTCGACGGCACCGCTCGAGAGGCCCTGGCGCGCTTCGTCCGAAGGCTCGCGGGGCCCGCGTTCGAGCAGGCAGGATGGGAGCCGCGGCGCGGTGAGCCCGAGAGAGCTGCCACGCTGCGCGCCATGCTGCTCGGGCTCCTCGGCACCGTCGGTCAGGACGAAGGCGTGCGCCTGGAGTGCGCGAGGCTCCACCAAGCGGCCGTCTCCGGCGCAGCCGCGCTCGACCCGGACCTCGCCTCGCCAATCGTGGCGACGTTGGCAGCCTGCGGGG
The DNA here is from genome assembly GCA_021801525.1 of Actinomycetes bacterium. Taxonomy (GTDB): domain Bacteria; phylum Actinomycetota; class Acidimicrobiia; order Acidimicrobiales; family JAJYXR01; genus JAJYXW01. The sequence continues at coordinate 23,023 of JAJYXW010000185.1, read as the reverse complement.
GGATCTCCGAGTTCGAGACGTTCGTGGACCTGTACCGCAGGGCTTCCACTCCCCAGGAGGAGGTGCGCTACCTGTACGCCCTAGCCGGGTTCGAGAACCCGGAGCTGTCCGAGCGGGCCTTCGACATGGCCATGGGAGAGGTGCGCACCCAGAACGCGCCATTCCTCGTCCAGCTCCTCCTGGCCAACCGCGCCTCGGGCCCGGCCACGTGGCACCGGGTGAAGGAGCACTTCGACGAGCTCCTCGACCGCTTCCCGCCGAACACGCTGCCCCGGATGCTCGAGGGCGTGAAGCCTCTGTGCCGCGACCCCGCCCTCGTCGCCGACATCAGGGGCTTCCTCGGTGATCATCCGTTGCCGGCGGGGCAGCGCAGCGTTGACCAGACGCTCGAGCGCCTGGCAGTCAACGCCGCGTTCGCCTCACGCCTTGTCTCCGGCACCGCTGAGGCACTGGACGCGGCGACCTCCGTGCTCCGATGATCGCAGGGTCCGCCAAGGCGGGCTGGACTCGCTGGGCGGCCAGTAGCGAGAGCTGGCAGAATGGAAGCTGACGGCTCTCATCTCGAGTCGCGACGCCCACCTGGTACGTGCCGGGCGCACCCGGAGCCGCGTGCGGGAGGCGCGGGGAAGACATGTTGAAGCGGCTCGCAGGAGGAGGGGACGGGTGGAGCACGGTGGTGAAGCAGGCATCGACGACCTCCTCGCCTCCTCCGGGACCACCGCTGGATCCGAGGTTCTCGCTCCGTCGCGACACGAGGTGCCAGCCGAGGCGACCCGGGCCCTCGCCGAGGCGAACCGGGCCCTCGCCGAGACCCAGGAGAGATCGCGCCGATACGCAGCCCTGACCCGCACCGCGATCGTGCTCCTACGCCAAGGCCAGGTGGTGGAGTCCAACCCGGCAGCGGCGCGCTTGCTCGGCTCGGAGTCCCCAGAGGACCTCCGAGGAGCTCGCCTGAGCGACCTCGTCTATGCAGACGACGCCGAGGCGGTGGCGTCGTGGTTGGACGAGCTAGGACCCGGGCAAGAGCACCCGGACTGCCTGGCCGTACGCCTTTGCAAGAAGTCTGGCGCCGTGGTCGACACGGAGCTGCTGGCTCTCGCCTTGCGAGAAGGCGGTGAGTCCGTGGTGCAGCTACTGGCCTATGACGTGACCGACCGCCTTGCGGCCGAGCGCGCCGAGACGGAGATGACCTACATGTCCCTCCACGACGAGCTGACAGGGCTGCCCAACCGGCTCCTCTTCGTGGATCGCGTCCGCCAGGCGCTCGCGCGCGCCAGCCGCTCGGGGGACAAGGTGGCGCTCATGTTCTGCGACCTCGACCGCTTCACGGTTGTGAACGACTCGCTAGGCCATGCAATGGGCGACCGCGTGCTCGTCGCTGCCGCCCAACGCCTTCGCAGCGCTCTGAGACCCGGGGACACCGTGGCGCGCTTCGGGGGCGACGAGTTCGTGCTCGTCTGCGAAGTGTCGAAGAACCCGAGCGACGTGGCCGTTGTGGCAAACAGGCTGCTGCATGTGCTGGCTCAGCCCGTGGAGCTGGAAGGCAAGTCCCTCTCTTGCGGCGCGTCCATAGGCGTCTCGATAGCGCTCAGCCGCCTTTCGGATCCCGACGACCTCGTTCGAGATGCAGCGGCTGCTGCTTCGCAGGCCAAGGCACGCGGTCGCGGTCGCTTCGAGGTTTTCGACGAGGCTACGCGAGCGCGAGCGGTGGGACGTATGCAGATGGAGGCGCTCCTCCGGCACGCTCTAGAGAACGACGAGCTGCTCGTCTACTACCAGCCGCTCGTCGCATGCGCCGGGCGCAGGCTGGTAGGGATGGAAGCGCTGGTGCGCTGGCGCCACCCTGAGCACGGGTTCATCCTGCCCGACTCGTTCATACCGGTAGCCGAGGACTCGGGCCTCATCTCCGCCCTCGGCGACTGGGTCATGCGAGAGGCCTTCTCCCAGGCAGCCTCGTGGGAGGGTGTGCTGCCGGAAGGTCAGGCCGTGGAGCTCTCGGTGAACCTCTCTGCCAACCAGCTGCGCGACCCGGGCCTGGTCGAACGAGTCGCCCGGGCAATCCCTCCCGGCGTCGCCCCGGCGCCCGGGCGCCAGGTACATCTGGCGATAGAGGTGACCGAGAGCACGCTGGTGAAGGAGGGATCCGAATCGATTGCGGTCCTCGAAGAACTTCACGACCTGGGATTGCGAATCGTCATCGACGACTTCGGGACGGGCTACTCGTCGCTTGCCTACCTGAAGCGCTTCCCAGCCCATTCGCTGAAGATCGACCAGTCGTTCGTCGCCGGCGTGGACGGGCGGGCGGACGACCGCGCGATAGTGGGCGCGGTGGTTCAGCTTGCCCACGAGCTGGGCCTTGGTGTGATCGCAGAGGGAGTCGAGCGTGAGAGCCAGCTGCAAGTGCTCGTGGACATGGGCTGTGACGTCGTCCAGGGCTTCCTCTTCGGGCGAGCCCTCCCGGCGCCTGCGATGACAGGGCTGCTCGTCGCCCATGAGTCCCCCGTGACGCTCGAACCGGTGGGAGCGACCCACGGGTCCATTACTTGAGCATCACCACAGCCGCTGTCGCCTTCGCACTCATCGCTGTAGCGGAGCTCCCCGACAAGACCATGATCGCGATGATCGTGCTCGCGGGCCGCTACCGCCCCTTGCACGTATGGCTGGGCGCTGCAGCGGCGTTTGCACTCCAGTGCACTATCGCCGTGGCAGCTGGCAGGCTGCTCGAGCTCCTGCCGCACCGCGCCCTGGAGATTCTGGTAGCAGTGCTGTTCGCCGCGGGCGCCGTGTACCTCCTCGCTTCCAAGGAGTCCAGGGAAGAGCACGAGGGCGAGGAGGAGGCCGAGCGCTCCCGCGGCGCACGAAGGGCGATCCCGACCGTCTTCGTCGTAATTGCGATCGGCGAGATGGGAGACCTGACCCAGATACTCACTGCGAACCTGGCAGCTCGCTACCACGATCCCCTCGCCGTCCTCCTCGGGGCCACACTCGGGCTCTGGGGCGTGTCGGCTCTCGCAGTGAGCGCCGGGCAAGCGCTTGTCCGAGTGGTACCTCTTGCCGCCGTACGCAAAGCTGCTGGCGTCGTCCTGGCCGCCCTAGCGCTCTACAGTGCGCTGTCGGCCTTCTAGATCTGACCGGGAGGTCCCCCGTGAGCACTGGCACTGGCACTGGTAGCGGCGCACGCTTAGAGGAGCTGTTCGCTCTCGCCCGCTCGGTGAAGGGGTTCATGCCCGACGCCGAAGGCTTCGCGCTCTTCGAGGCCGCGAAGCGCGCCGGGCAGCAGGGGGGAGGGGCAGCGGTGTTCGTGGAGATTGGGGCCTGGTGCGGCAAGTCCACCATCTACCTAGGGGCTGCTGCCGAGGCGACTGGTGCGACATTGTTCAGCGTCGACCACCATCGCGGCTCGGAGGAGAACCAGCAGGGCTGGGAGCATCACGACCCCGAGGTAGTCGACCCTTCGACCCACCGAATAGACACCCTTCCCTTCTGGCGCCGGTCCATCGCTGCGGCCTCGCTCGACTCGTGCGTGGTCGGCGTCGTGGGAGATTCCCCCCTGGTGGCCGCGGCCTGGCGCACTCCGGTCGACTTCTGCTTCATCGACGGTGGCCACGGCGAGGATCCCGCCTGGGCCGACTACCGAGGCTGGGGACCCCATATCGCCCCCGGCGGCCGCCTGGCCCTGCACGACGTGTTCCCCGACCCTGCCGACGGCGGGCGTCCGCCTTACGAGATATGGCGGGAAGCGACGTCCTCGGGAGCCTTCGTCGAAGAGTCGAGCTGCGGATCTCTGAGGGTGCTTCGAAGGATGTCGGACTGAGCCAGGACTGAGCCAGGGCTGAGCCAGGGCTGAGCCGGATCAGAGGCTGGCCGGAAAGTCGCGCTTTGACACCGGCTGCTCGTCGGTCCGGAAGAGCCCCGCGGCCGGTGTGGCTCCTGCAAGGGCATCCATGGCGAGCACGATCGCCGCGGTCGTGTACGTGGTGGTCTCCCCTGCCGGGAACGTGACCTGCTCGGGATAGACCATGCCCGTCCAATACGATCCGTCGTCACGGCGAAGCGCCTGCACCCAGGTCAACAGGTCGATTGCCTCGCCGTAGCGGCCGATGGCGTCGAGCGCCAGCACGCACTCGGCAGTCTCCGCCGCGGTGACCCACGGCCCGGTGGAAACACACCGGACTCCCAGGCCTTCCATCACGAAGGTGTCCCATCCCCCGTCGATGCGCAGCCGAGCCTCGGTGCCGCCCAGCACCCCCGCCAGGACGGGGTAGTACCAGTCCATAGCGAACTCTTCCTTGGGCTCGAAGTGCGACGGGCAGCGGGCGATCGCGTGGGCAAGGCGACTCGCCGCCAGCTCCCAATCCGGACGCTCGAGCCCGAGAGCCTCGGCACAGGCCACCCCGCAAGAGAGCGCGTGGTAGATCGAGGAGGACCCGGTGAGCAAGGCAAAGCGCCCGGGATGCCCATCAGGGTCTATCGACCACAGGACGGACCCGCCTTCGCTCTGGCAGCTGAGCACGAAACGGAAGGCCCGGTCGATGCACGGCCACATCTCCTCGAGCACTCTGACATCGCCGGTCGACAGGTAGTGGTGCCACGCGCCGGTGGCTACGTACGCGCACACGTTGGTGTCGAGCCGAGGATCCTTCACGCCCGCTCCGGGGAGGTAGTAGTTGAACCACGCCCCCTCGGGGAGCTGCGTGTCGATCAGCCACTGGTAGGCACGCTGCGCCTCGTCGAGGAAGCCGGCGACGGTCAGGGCCATGGCTGCCTCGACGTGGTTCCACGGATCGCAGTGCCCGCCTTCGAACCATGGGATCATGCCGTCGGGGCGCTGCTGCGAAGCAATGGAGGCGGCACTCAGGAGCACCTCCCCGGCGGAGAGGATCCCGGGCAGGTCGGGCACACGCCACGCGGCGCCGGCCGCGGTGCTGCGCCTCGCGACTACGCCGGGTCGCGCCGACCCAACCCGGGCCGGCAACAGCCTGCCGTCCTGCTCCAAAATGGCGTCTTCGGTGGCAGTCATGCCGGCTTCTCCAGGTAGACGACGAGGCTCTTGCCGAGCAGCGGGTTCAGCACACGTTCGGCTACGCGCGTGACGGCAGGAGAGCTGGTGATGTCCCATACGAGGACCTTGTGGTAGGCGCGCACGAGAGCATGGTCATCCCGGCTCGGACCGACCAGGCACCTGAGCCACCAGTACGGCGAGTGGAGGGCGTGGGCATGGTGGCTGCCGGTAAGCCTGAGCCCTGCCCGGCGCAGCCGTGAGACCAGGGTCGAGCGCCGGTATATCCGCACGTGGCCCCCGGGGACGTCGTGGTACTCCTCGGATAGTGCCCAGTTCACGGCCTCCGGGCCGAGACGAGGCACCGTGACTGCCATGGTCCCGCCCTTCTTCAGCACCCTGGCCAGCTCGGCAATGGCAGAGGTGTCGTCCGGTATGTGCTCGAGGACCTCAGCCGCAATCACCCTGTCGAATGCCTCGTCGGGAAACGGCAGCGCCAAGGCGTCTCCCTGCACGACGCCAGCCTCGTCATCCTCGCCGACCTCGCCTGCCACCGCCATGGCGGCGAGAGTCGCCCGAACCTGCCTCACCTCGCCTTGTCCTGCATCGAGCGCCACGACCCGGGCTCCGAGACGCAGCGCCTGGTAGGCGTGCCGCCCCCCGCCGCACCCGAGGTCGAGCAGCCGCTCCCCACGGTCGACGCCGAGGCGGTTGTAGTCGACCGTCAACATGGCGGATCCGCGCTGTACGCGGCTCGTGCCGGCGCTCCGGGAGTGCCGGCAACGGCGGTCGCACCGGCAGATGTCACGGTCGCCGCCGTGCTCGGCAGAGTCGCCGCGACGGCGCGCGGAGCACGCGCGGGCGCGCTCGCCAGGAGCTCCCGGTACTCCTCCGCGGTGCGGCGCGCCGTCTCGCGCCAGGTGTAAAGGGAGAGCACCCGACGCCTCCCATCGGTCCCTAGCCGTGCTGCAAAGCCAGGGTCGTCGAGAACGCTGCGTATGCCGCAGGCCAGCGCATCGGGGTCGTTGGGCGGGACCAGCACCCCGGTCTCCCCGTTCGTGCCCACGACTTCCGGGAGGGCCCCGCCGGTCGTCGCCACGACCGGCACGCCACAGGCCATCGCCTCTATGGCGGGAAGCGAGAAGCCCTCGTAGAGCGAAGGCACCACGGCCACCTCAGCCTCTGCGTACAGGCAGGCGAGCTCGTCGTCGCTCACGCCGCTCACGCAGCGCACTACGTTCCCGAGCCCGAGGTCGTCTATCGCCCGTGAGACACGCCCGCCTGGTTGGGGGCGACCGATCACAACCACCTCCACACTGCGCTCGGCCACCAGCTTCGCAACTGCCTCGAGCAAGGGGACGATGCCCTTCATAGGGACGTCGCTGGACGAAGTGACCATGATCCGCCCGCTCACTCGGCGAACTAGAGGTCTGGGCCTGAACACGTCGTGGTCCACTCCCACCGGCACGACTGTCATCCTCGCCGGGTCCACGCCCATCTGATCGGCGATGTCGTGCCTCGAGGACTCCGACACCGTGACGATCCGGGGAAGCCGGCGCGACACCCTCGCCTGCATGCCGAGGAAGCCGAACCAGCGCCTGGTGGTGACTCGCTTCCAGGGGTTGCCAGCGTGGGAGAGCGCGAGCTGGCGGTCTACGGTGATGGGGTGGTGCAGGGTGGTCAAGAGAGGCCAGCCATCGCGGATCATCCCGAGCAGTCCCGAGCCGAGGCACTGGTTGTCGTGCACGATGTCGAAATCGCCGAGACGCGACCGGAGCAACCGCCTGGCTCGTATGGAGAAGGTCCGGGGCTCGGGGAAGCCGGCAGTGCACATGATACCGAGCTCCATCAGGTCGACCCAGGAACCGATCTCCGAAGGACGCGGCAGCCGGAAGGGGTCGGGCTCCCTGTAGAGGTCGAGACTCGGCACCGGTGTGAAGCCGACGCCTTCGTCGAGGACGGGCCACGGCTGGCCGGCAAACACCTCCACCGAATGACCGAGCGCGACCAGCTCCCTGGTCAGGTGCCGGGTGTACACGCCCTGCCCGCCGCAGCGCGGGTTGCCCCTGTAGACGAGGAACGCCACGCGCAGCCCGCCAGCCTGGGGAGGTCGCGGCGCGACCGCTGGCGGTACGTCGCGCGACACGTCGGGCGGGATGGCGGGCACCACGCCTGTCGCGAGGGCAGGCGCGATGCCTGCCGGAACCGTCGCCCCTTCCAGCTCCCCTGGTTCGAGGCCGCGTACAGCCTGGTGGCGTGCCATGACGGACCAGCCTCCCCCGCAGCGACCCTTCGGCGCAAACGCAGGCCGCGGCCTTGCTCCCCGGCTGGCACGGCCATCGTGGCCCACCGTGGCGCTCGAGCGGAACGGAATCCTGCAGAAGCGCTAGCATCTGGCCCCGCCAACTGCTCGTCTCAGCCGCGAGAGCACCCGGACACCTGGAACCAGAGGAGACCTCCATGCCCGAAGCGTTGATAGTTGCCACCGGTCGCACCCCGATCGGGCGAGCGATGAAAGGCTCGCTCGTCGAGTGCCGACCCGACGACCTGGCCGCCCTCGTCATCCGATCGGTCCTAGCATCGGTGCCGGCACTGTCCCCCTCCGAAGTCGAGGACGTGATAGTCGGATGCGGGGAACCTGCCGGCGAGGCGGGGTACAACATCGCGCGAGTGGCCTCCATACTCGCCGGGGTCGACGCCCCCGGTGTCACGGTCAACCGGTACTGCTCCTCCTCGCTGGAGGCGAGCCGGATGGCAGCGCATGCGATCAAGGCGGGCGAGGGTGACGCGTTCGTGGCCGCCGGAGTCGAGACGGTGAGCCGCTTCGGCCAGGGGGCTTCCGACACCGGGCCACACAATCAAGCCTTCGCCGATGCCGAGGCGCGCACTGCGAAACGCGCGCCGGCAACCAGTGAACCCTGGAGCCCGCCTCGTGGCCTGCCAGACGTCTACATCTCCATGGGCCAGACCGCGGAGAACGTCGCCGAGCTCGAGGATGTCTCGCGTGAGGAAATGGACGAGTTTGCGTGCCTGTCCCAATCGAGGGCCGTCGCCTCGCAGGAGAACGGGTTCTTCGAGCACGAGATAATTCCGGTGACCACGCCAGGCGGCGTGACGGTGGCCAGGGACGACGGTCCTCGCGCGGGGACCACCGTGGAAGGCCTGGCCCAGCTGAAGCCCGTCTTCCGCGAGGGAGGGAAGGTCACCGCCGGCAACGCCTGCCCACTGAACGACGGTGCTGCAGCAGTCGTGGTGATGTCGGACACCAAGGCCCGCTCCCTCGGGATCACGCCCATCGCCCGGGTCGTCTCGAGCGGGGTGACGGCCCTCGACCCCGAGATCATGGGGCTAGGCCCCGTGGAGGCGAGCCGGCAAGCCCTTGCCAGGGCAGGCATGTCCATCGAGGACGTAGACCTTGTGGAGATCAACGAGGCATTTGCCGCCCAGGTCATCCCCTCGGCGCGCCACTTGGGCATCCCATGGGAGAAGCTGAACGTCAAAGGGGGCGCCATAGCCCTCGGTCATCCGTTCGGCATGACAGGGGCCCGCATAATGACCACCCTCCTCCACGCCCTCGCCGACGAGGACAAGACCATCGGCCTCGAGACCATGTGCGTCGGCGGCGGCCAGGGGATGGCGATGGTCGTGGAGCGGCTCTCCTGAAGGGAACGGTCCCAGATGCTCAGGCCGTAATGCCGCCGTCGACTGCAAGCACTGCACCGGTGGTGTAGCCGGACTCGTCAGAGGCCAGGAACGCAATGGAAGCGGCCAGCTGCTCGGGGGTGGCGAAGCCCATCGGGCTCATGATCCTCCGCAGCAACTTGGCGTCGGCCCCGTCGGGAAGGGCGAACGACCCGAGCAGGGGGGTGTCCACTCCACCTGGCGCAACGGCGTTCACTCGCACACCCTTGCCCGCGTACTCGACGGCCAGCGCCCTGGTCAGCATCACCACGCCGCCCTTGGATGCGCAGTAAGCCGCCGAGTAGGGCTGTCCCATCACCCCGGCGCTCGACGCCACGTTGACGATCGACCCGCCCCCGTCGGCAAGGTGGTGAAGCGACTCCCTGCAGACGAGGAAGGTGCCCGTCAGGTTGACGGCCAAGATGCGCTCCCAGCGATCGAGCGACAGGTCTGCGGCGTGGTCGAAGCCGCCTATGCCCGCCACGTTGCACACCACAGACAGGCGGCCAAGGCGCTCCGCTGCCTCGCCGACCGCGCGCCGTACCGAGGTCTCGTCGGACACGTCGCAGGCGAGCGCAAGAACGCTGCCACCGAGGGCGTCGACCTCCCCGGAGAGCTCTTCCAGCGCCTCGGCCGACAAGTCGAGGCATGCCACCGACGCGCCCTCGATCGCCAGGCGCATGGCTGTTGCGCGACCGATGCCGGAGGCGGCACCGGTCACCAGGGCAACCTTCCCCGCAAATCGCTTCGAGGGCACCTCGAAGCCGGCCGTGCTCACAGTCCTCCCCCCTCACCCAGCGAAGCAGCCGGCGCGCTTTGCCCGGAAGGCTGGGTGAGCCCCGGGAGCGGGGTGAGCCCCGGGGGCGCCAGCTCCGAGGCGGTGGTGAACAGCGCCCGGAGGTCCTGTTTCAGCACCTTGCCGGCCGGATTGCGAGGCAGGGCATCCACGTGCTCTATCCTCTCTGGCACTGCCTGGCGCCTCAGGCCTCTGGACTCCAAGAACGAGGCTGCCTCGTCGATGGAGATCCTCTCGCCCCCTTCCCCGACGACCACGGCGCATGCCCGCTCGCCCGTCACAGGGTCAGGCACGCCGACCACGGCCACGTCGCGAACCTTGGGGTGCTCGTAGAGAAGGTCCTCGACCTCCTTGGCCGATATGTTCTCGCCGTTGCGGATGATCACGTCCTTCAGCCTGCCCGTTATCACGACGTAGCCGTCATCGTCCATGACCCCTAGGTCTCCCGTGCGGAAGTAGTGATACTCGTCGAACGCCTCGGCGTCGAGAGAAGAATCGACATAGCCCGCCATCATCTGCGGCGCTCTGGCACGGAGCTCGCCCTCGAGGCCGCGCTCGAGCACGCTGCCGTCGGGAGCGACCACACGCAGCTCCACGCCTGGCATCGGGCGCCCCTCGGTAGTGGCGAGCTTCCGGTCGGGGTCGTCGAAGCGGCCCATCGTGAGTATCGGGGCCTCAGTCAGCCCCCAGCCCGAGAGAACTCCGGCACCGCCGAGCTCGCGCTTCACCTCACTGTGCAGCATCGGGGGCTTGGGAGCCCCCCCACCGGGACAGCACCGCAGGCGCGGGAATATCGGCCCGCCCGCGGATCTCCTCTGCGCTGCAAGGTAAGCCTGATGGAAGGTGGTTCCCGAACCCGCCATCGTCACTCCCTCCCTCCGGAGCACCTCCACCGCTTCCGCCGGGTCGAAACGCTCCATCACGATGTTCGCCCCGCCGGTCATCAGGCTCGTGGCGAGCCATATCGGGCCGGCCACATGGGTGAAGGGGAAGAGCAGAGCGTTTCGATCCTCTGGACCGAAGTCGAGGCATTCAGCCATGCCCCTGGCCACGGCCATGATGCTCGCGTCCGTGTGCATGGCGCCCTTGGGATCCGCAGTGGTCCCCGAGGTGTAGAACAGCCACCTGACCTCCGGCCTGGAGGCTCGAAGGCCCGTGCCGGCGTTTCCACCCGGATTGCCGGCGCTGCCGCTTCCGCCCGGCTTGCCTGCGCTGCCGCTTCCGCCCGGGCCCGCCAGCTCTGCGGGGTCGCCGTCTGGCAGCTCCCTGTTGCAGACGATCACCGCAGGCTCGAGCACGCTCGCTGCGCTCAGCTCACGCACCATCTGCTCGTAGTCGAAACCGCGCCAGGCTCCCGGCACCAAGACGAAGTCCGAGCCGGCCTGCTCGAGGATGAAACCCACCTCGCGGTGACGGTATATGGGGATTATCGGGTTCTGTACGGCCGACAGTCGCGACAGGGCGCCTGCGAGCACGAAAGCCTCCAGCCTCGTCGGGAGCATCCACGACACCACCGATCCCTCTCCCACGCCCAAGCGCGCCAGACCCGCGGCGGCACGCTCGGCCGCCTCCTTGTAACCGGCGAAGGTGAGCCGCATGGAACGCTCGTCGACAACCATCAGCGCGTCAGGGCCGGCCTCGGCACGCGCCAGCACCAGCTCCCACAAGCTGCTCGCATCCAGCACCTGGCACCCTCCAACGGAATCGGCCGAACTACCTGACGGTGCGTCAACTTAGCGCGCGCCGCCGGCCCCTGCGACCTCTCGCAGGTCTTGGCGGCCCGCAGTGGATCGTGCACCACCGCCGGTATCCACCGAGCTCCCGAGCGACGGCAGCCCCGTCCCTAGGGGCCGGCGGGAGGTCAAAACGGTGTTAGCCTCGGGAGGTCGCCAGCGCACCCTGAGCCTCGGCGCGGGCACGCTGGCGCGGGCACCTGGCGGCACGAGCCCGCGTGGAGCGGGACGCCCAGCGCCATCGAGCAGGGCCATCGAGGAGGCGACCAGCGCCATGATCCATCTTCCCGCCACCGGCGAGCGGAGCCGCACCGAGAGCACCGGAACCTACGCCACTGCACCCGGGGGTGATCTCGGCGGCGGGGTCGGGGGCGCTCCGCGGGGCGGCGCCCCCTGGCCGGCACAGGTGATCGGACTTCTCCAAGCGGCCCGCCCGCGCCAATGGGTGAAGAACCTGCTCGTCCTGGCGGCGCCGGCGGCGGCCGGTGTCCTCACCCACCTGCACGGCGCCCTCGTGGCATCGTCCGCGGTAGCAGTGTTCTGCCTCGCCTCGGCGTCGGTGTACCTGGTGAACGACGCCCTGGACGCGCCGAGCGACCGCCGGCATCCCGCCAAGCGCAACCGGCCTGTTGCCTCCGGCCTTGTCTCCGCGAAGCTGGCGGCAGCCTGCGGCGCAGGGGGGCTCGGGCTCGCCGCAGCCTCCGCGTGGCTCCTCGCCGGTCCGAAGCTCGGCATCGTGGTCGCCCTGTACGCGACCATCTCCATCACGTACTCGCTGCGCCTGAAGCGCGAGCCCGTCGTGGAGATGGCCTGCGTCTGCTCGGGGTTCGTGCTCCGGGCTATCGCGGGAGGCGTGGCTACCGGCGTGCCGCTCTCGGACTGGTTCTTGATCGTGGCCTCGTTTGGCGCGCTCTTCGTGGTGGCCGGAAAGCGCAGCGCCGAGCTCGCCCTCCCCGGTGAAGGCGGCGCCGCCCACCGGCCCGTTCTCGCGAGCTACCCCGGCCCCTTCCTCCGCGCGTTGCGCCTGCTCGGGGCATCCGTCGCGACCACCGCCTACTGCCTCTGGGGCTTCGAGCGGGCGGGCCAGCTCGGCAGGGGGCACCATCCCATCTGGTTCGAGCTCTCGATAGTGCCCTTCGTGCTGGCGCTGCTCGTCGTCGAGCTCCGCTTCGAGACCGGCCGGGGAGCGGCTCCTGAGGACCTCGCCCTCGGCGACCGCACCCTGCAGATCCTCGGGCTCCTCTGGGTGGCTCTGTTCGTGGCCGGGGTGTACGCGTGAGCCTGTGGGCGCCGGCTCACCTGGCACTGGCTCAGCGGGCACTGGCTAACTGGGGCGCCCTATGAGCCCGACTGCAGAGCGCCGCCTGCTCACAGGATGGGGACGGACGGCCCCGAGCGCCGCGCAGCTCGTCAGGCCCTCCTCCCCCGCGCAGCTCGACGCCCTGGTGCATGGTGCGACCCGGCCTCTCGTAGCCAGGGGACTCGGCCGATCGTACGGGGACGCGGCGCAGGCGGCCGGGGGTACGGTCATCGACGTGACGGGCATGTCCTCGGTGCTCGGCTTCAACAGCACTACCGGGGTGCTCCGGGTACAAGGCGGTGCGAGCCTCGACTCGGTCATGCGGATGCTCGTCCCGCGGGGCTGGTTCGTGCCGGTGACCCCGGGAACCCGCTTCGTGACCCTCGGCGGCGCCATCGCCTCCGACATCCACGGCAAGAACCACCACGTCGACGGCTCCTTCTGCTCCCACGTGGAGAGCCTCGTCCTCGCGACCCCGATCGGGCGCGTGGAAGTTTCTCCCACGAACGACCCCGAGCTCTTCTGGGCCACGGCCGGCGGAATGGGTCTCACAGGAGTAGTGCTCGAGGCGACGCTCCGCATGATCCCCGTAGAGACGTCGTGGATGCTCGTGGACACCGAGCGGGCAGCCGACCTCGACGACTGCCTGGATCGCATGCAAAAGCGCGACGGCGAGTACCGCTACTCGGTCGCGTGGGTCGACTGCCTGGCCAGGGGGCGAAACCTGGGCCGGGCGGTCATCACGCGAGCTAACCACGCCAGAATCCCCGACCTCTCTGCGGCAGGCCACTCTGCGCCAGAGCGCGCTTCATCAGACCGAGCTGCATCAGATCGAGCTGCAACCCGGATCGCGTCCCGGCACCTGGGCCGGGCCGGCTTCGACCCTCTGGCCTTCGACCCCCGCGTGGCGCTGAACGTCCCCTTCGTCGCTCCACCTGGCCTGCTCAATACCTTGTCCCTGTCCGCTTTCAACGAGGCCTGGTACCGCAAGGCACCGCGCCAGGTATCCACCCGGCCCGAGCCCATGGCAAGCTTCTTCCATCCCCTCGACGGCGTGGGGGCCTGGAACCGCCTCTACGGCCCTCGCGGCTTCCTGCAGTACCAGCTGGTGGTCCCCTTCGGCGCCGAGGATACGATCCGGGCGGTGATAGAGCAGCTTGCCGGCCGGCGCGTGGCCTCGTTCCTCGCCGTGCTGAAGAGCTTCGGCCCCGGGAACCCGGGCCCTCTCTCGTTCCCGATCGCAGGGTGGACGCTGGCGCTGGACCTGCCCGCAGGGCAGGCCGGGCTCAGCGAGGTTCTCGACGACCTCGACGAACAGGTGGCCGAGGCGGGCGGGCGCGTCTACCTGGCAAAGGACAGCCGCCTCAGGCCGGAGCTGCTCGCCTCCATGTACCCGCGTCTCGACGAGTGGCGCGCCGTGCGCAGGAGGGTCGACCCCGACGGGCTCATCGCCTCCGACCTCGGGCGCCGCCTCAGCCTGTGCGAGGACCCCACAGGTGCGAGGACAGGGGACAGCGCAACGCATGGCTCGCAGAAGCGGGAAGGCCATCTCGGGCGGCTGGAGCCCGCCAGGTGAACGACGCCACGGGAATGCCCCAGAGCGCCGTGGTCATCGGAGGCACCTCGGAGATCGCAGGCGCGCTCCTGCAAGCCCTGGTGCGCCGGAGGCTGCGCCGAGTGGTCCTCGCCGGTCGCGACGAGCAGGCGCTCGCCAAGGTGGCCGCTCATCTCCAGGCGGCTGGCGCCGAGCAGGCGACGGTGATGGCATTCGACGTCACCGAGGTAGCCGGGCACGCCGCCTTCGCGGGGGAGGCTGCCCGGGCGCTCGGGCAGGTGGACATGGTGCTGGTGGCTGCAGGCATCCTGGGCGAGCAATCCGAGAGCGAGACAGACCCCGAGGCAGCAGCCCGCGTCCTCACCACCAATCAGACGGGGCCCGCGGCAGCGATGGTCGCGTTCGCCGCCGAGCTCCGGCGCCAGGGGCACGGCCGTATAGTCGTCCTCTCCTCGGTGGCCGGCATCCGCGTCCGCCAGGCGAACTTCGTCTACGGAGCCTCGAAAGCCGGGCTCGACGGTTTCGCGCAGGGCCTCTCCGACAGCCTCGCCGGCAGCGGGGTGTCCGTCACGATCGTCCGTCCCGGCTTCGTCCGCACCCGCATGACGGCCGGCATGGACCCGGCCCCCCTGGCGACCACGGCGGAGGCCGTGGCTGCCGACATCGTGCGTGCTCTGGAGCGAGGGTCGCCGGTCGTGTGGTCACCGCCTGCAATGCGCTGGATCTTCGCAGTGCTGCGGGTCCTGCCCCGCTCGCTGTGGCGGAGGCTCCCCGGCTGAGACGCCATGGCTCCCCGCCCCTGTGGCCGATCGGGGACTCGCGGAGCGTGATAGCTCAGCCGGGAGGGGCTGCGTCGGGCGGGGTGGAGAGGGGCGCCGCCCGAGCAGACATCGTGAGGAAGTCCCTATTCGTCGGCCCGAAGTAGCGCCCGACGGGGCGGACCATGTCGGGGAGCAGCTTCGAGCCGTTAGCCGGCGACGCAGCGACACCAGGCGGCAGCGAAAAGCTGAAGAAGTTGACCCAGTCGGTGTTGATGTCGAGCTCCATGGCACGCACGGCTCCGGCCCGGACGAGCAGGTTCGCGAGCGTCGTGATGTTCAGGCCGGGCCCGCCGACGTAGACGAGGGCGCCGTTCGCGGTCACCCCTATGCCGGAGCGCCAGACGTAGATCTGGTTCCCGAGCGTGGCTCCCCAGACCGTCGTGTCGTTGGCGTTCAGGTTCGGCACCGGCGCACCGTGGTCGACGAGCAGGCTCAGGTTCTGGCGCACCGCCACCACCTGGGGGGTCATGGTGACGTTCCTCCCCCACGCTCCCACGGTCGCGGTCCCATCCGCGTAGAGCACGAAAGACGCCGCTCCCTGGCGCAGCGGGATCGCAGTCCGGCCGTCGAGGTAGAAGCCGCCCTCCGAAGCGTGGGTTCGGAACCCGAGGTTCATCACCGCGCTGAGCGTGGTCGCAGCGTTCGGGGAGATGGGCGCCTTCGGGCTCCAGGGGCCGCCCACGTCGGGCACCTGGGCGCCCGCGTAGTACCGCCCGGCCAGCAGCAGCGGGTCCATCCACACCACGCCGGCGACCAGGCTCGTGTGAACCGGGTCGGGTCGCAAGAACGCCTCCTCCATGGTCGGCATGCCGTCGACGGTCCGGCCGACCGGGTGCCACTGGCCCTCACCGGGTAGCGGGGGGTTAGCTATGGGCGCGATTGGCGCGGGGAGCGCCAGGTGCGGCAGCACCACCTGGCGCGGGATCTCCACCGGGTGCGCGGGTGGCCGGGGAATCGCGCCCTTCGGCGGCCGCCCGCCGACAGGGGGCGGGTTGTGGCTGTACCAGACGTTCTCGGCGAAGCGCACGAACGACCCCCCGCCGTGCGAGCGGACCCACTCCACGAACTGCACCGGGAGCGGCAGGGTGTTCGCGTTCGCGAGCGAGCTCCCGAGGGACCACCACACCGGCCCCATCGCGAGGAACACCACGAGCGAGCCCGTCGCGAACGGGTGCCGCCCGAAGATCGTGCGCCGCTGCCGGCGCAGCGCCCTTCGCTCGTGCCGGCGAGCCCTTCGGCGCACCTTGTGGCGCGCGCGGCGCTCGCTGCGGCTCTCGCCGCGGTGCAGACTACGGCTCTCGCCGCGGTGCAGGCTGCGGCGCTCGCCGCTGTGCTCGCCGTCGCTCTCGAGGCGGCGGGGGGGGTCCATCTGCATTGCATTTCCTCGCGTCTCAGGGGAGCGGTTTCCCCCTGAAGCGCTCCTCGGCCATCTTCGGCAGCCGCCTCTTGCGGCTGCCACCCGCCTTGGGCACTGCACCCGCCTTCGGTGCGCCACCCGCCTTCGGTGCGCCACCCGCCTTCGGTGCGCCACCGCCAGCAGGTCGCGCAGCCGAGGTCACTCGAGGGGTGGCAAGCGGGCCGGGGACCACGCTACCGGCGGGCGACCCGCTTGCGCGCGCGGCCCCGGGGAGGGCGGATCCGCCGGCACTGACGCCGGGGCCGGAGGCGCCGGCGGCAGGGACGGCCCGGCCGAGACCCTGGCCAAAAGCACGGCCTCCGGCGGGGGTGCGGCCTCCGGCAGGGGCTCGGCCGGATCCCCAAACACGACCCTCGAAGCCGGCAGCCACGTCGCGGACCACGTCCTCGGGCATCTCCGAGAGGAACCGGCTCGGGATCGCGTAGCTGCTCCTCCCCCACAGGTTGCGGCTCCACGCGTGGGAGACGTAGAGGAAGCGCTCGGACCTGGTGATCCCCACGTAGCAGAGCCTCCGCTCCTCCTCGAGGCGCTGAGGGTCGTCGAGGGAGCGCGAGTGCGGGAACACCCCCTCCTCCATCCCCACCAAGAACACCGCCGGGAACTCGAGCCCCTTGGCCACGTGCAGCGTCATGAGCGATATCCGGCCCGCCTCGGAGTCGATGTCGTCGGCGTCCGACACGAGGGCCACGTCCTCCAACAGCGTGGCCAGATTCTCGTAGCCGGCCGCCATGCCCTTCAGCTCGGCCAGGTTCTCGAGCCTGCCCTCGGCCTCCAAGGTCCGCTCGGCACGCAGCTCGGCAGCGTACCCAGTCCGCTCCAAGACGGCCTCCACGATCGACTCGGGGGCGGCGCCGTCCTCGTCCATCGCCCGGAGCTCCCCGAACAAGGCGGCGAGCGCCATCGCGCTCTTCGCAGCCCTGGCCGGCAGGCCCGCCTCGACCGCCTCGCCCAGGGCCCCCGCGAGCGTGCTCCCCGAGGCAAGCGCGTAAGCCGCCAGGCGCTCGAGCGACGCGTCCCCGAGCTGGCGGCGCGGCACGTTCACTATGCGCCTCAGCGACACCTCGTCGGCTGGGTTCACCACGACGCGCAGGTAGGCGATCACGTCGCGCACCTCCCTGCGGTCGTAGAAGCGGGTGCCGCCGATCACCTTGTAGGCGACCCCCTCCTTCACCAGCTCCTCCTCTATGACCCGGCTCTGCGCGTTCGTGCGGTAGAAGACCGCTATGTCGCCGGGCGCCAGGCCCTCCTCTGCTACGAGCCTCGTCACCTCGCCGGCCACGAAGGACGCCTCCGCGTGCTCGTCGTCCGCCCTGTAGCGGCAGATCGGGAGCCCCTCGTCACCGTCGCACCACAGGGCCTTCGGGATGCGCGTGGAGTTGTTCTCGATCACGGCGTTCGCGGCGGCGAGGATGGTGCGCGTGGAGCGGTAGTTCTGTTCGAGCCTCACGACCGTCGCGTCGGGGAAGGCCTCCTCGAAGGCGAGGATGTTGCGGATGTCGGCGCCCCGCCACTGGTAGATCGACTGGTCGGTGTCGCCCACCACGCAGACGTTGCGGTGCTCGGACCCGAGCATGAGCACCAGCTCGTTCTGGGCCCGGTTGGTGTCCTGGTACTCGTCGACGAGCACGTGCGCGAAGCGGCGGCGGTACTCCTCCAGCACGTCGGGGAAGGAGCGGAGCAGGTCCACGGCGCGCCCGAGCAGGTCGTCGAAGTCCATGGCCGACGCCGCGAGCAGGCGGCGCTGGTAGGCCTCGAAGATGTCCGCGATCCTCCGGTCGAATATCGTCTGCGCCCTGCCCCGGAAGCCCTCCACGTCCACGAGGTCGGACTTGGCGGACGAGATCGCGGCCCGAACGCTTCGCGGCGGGATCTTCTTCTGGTCGATGTCGAGCTCGCGCATGATCTGCTCGACCAGGCGCCTCGAGTCGGAGTCGTCGTAGATGGTGAAGTTGCGGGAGTACCCGAGGAGCTCCGCGTGGCGGCGGAGGATGCGGACGCAAGCCGAGTGGAAGGTGGACACCCACATGCGCTCGGCCTGCTCCCCTACCAGGCTCGCCACTCTGGAGCGCATCTCGCCGGCGGCCTTGTTGGTAAAGGTGATCGCGAGGATCTGCCAGGGGGCGGCATCCCCCGTGGCGACGAGGTGGCCAATCCGGCGGGTGAGGACCCTCGTCTTGCCCGACCCCGCTCCCGCCACGACGAGGAGGGGCCCGCCGCGATGGCAGACGGCTTCGCGCTGGGGGCCGTTCAACCCCTCGAGCAGGGCTTCGGACAGGGCGGCGCGATGCGCGGCTTCAGCGCTGGCGGCTTCGCCAGGGCCGCCATCGCGCAGGCCGCCATCGCGCAGGCCGCCTTCGCCCCTCACTCCCACTCGATCGTGCCTGGGGGCTTCGAGGTGATGTCGAGGGCCACCCGGTTCACGCCGTCCACCTCCCCAATTATCCGCCTCGAGATGCGCTCGAGCAGGTCGTAGTCGAGCCGCGCCCAGTCGGCCGTCATGGCGTCCTCGGAGGTCACCGCGCGGATCACCACCGGGTAGGCGTAGGTGCGCTCGTCGCCCATCACGCCCACGCTCCTCACAGCCGGCAGCACTGCGAAGCTCTGCCAGAGCTCCCGGTAGAGGCCCGCCCGCTTCACCTCCTCGATCACGATCGCGTCCGCGGCACGGACGATGGCGACACGCTCGGGTGTGACCTCGCCCACGATCCTGACGGCGAGGCCGGGACCGGGGAACGGCTGGCGCCAGACGATCTCCTCGGGAAGGCCGAGCTCCTCGCCGAGCTCGCGGGCCTCGTCCTTGAAGAGCCAGGCCAGGGGCTCCACCAGCTCGAAGTCCATGTCGTCGGGCAGCCCGCCCACGTTGTGGTGCGACTTGATGGTGGCCGCGTCCCCTGCGCCCGACTCGATCACGTCGGGGTAGAGAGTCCCCTGGACGAGGTAGCGGGGCCCAGCCGCGCCGAGCGCCTCGGCGCCGGCTGCCATCTCGGAGGCGACCTCCTCGAAGATTCGGATGAAGGTCCCACCTATCGCCTTTCGCTTCTCCTCGGGGTCGGTCACGCCCTCGAGCACTTCGAAGAAGCGGTCCGCTGCCTTCACATGGACCAGGTCCACCTGGAACTGGCGGCGGAAGGTCTCCTCGACCTGCAAGCCCTCCCCCTCTCGCATGAGGCCCGTGTCCACGAACACGCAGGTGAGCTGATCGCCCACGGCCTTGTGGACGAGCGCCGCCGCGACGGCCGAGTCCACGCCTCCCGAGAGGGCGCAGAGCACCCGCTGGGAGCCCACCTGGGATCTCACGGCCTCGGTCGCCGCCTCGATGATGTTGGTGTGGGTCCACGTCGGGCGCGCTCCGCAGATGTCGAAGAGGAAGCGCTCGAGGAGATCCTGGCCATGGTTGGTGTGGACCACCTCTGGGTGGAACTGCACCCCGTAGATACGCCGCTGCCTGTCCTCGAGCGCAGCCACGGGCGCTTCGGGCGTCGAGGCCGTCACCAGGAACCCCGGGGGCGCTTCGGCAATCGAGTCGGCATGGCTCATCCACACGTCGCTGCCGCCCTCGGGCCAGTCCGCGAAGAGCAGGCTCGGCGTGAGGGAAAGCGGCGTGCGGCCGTACTCGCCCCGCCCGGTGCGCTCGACCCGGCCCCCGAGCTGGCTCGCGATGAGCTGGGCCCCGTAGCAGATGCCGAGGATCGGTATGCCTGCCTCGTAGATCGCCGGATCGAGGAGAGGCGCCCAACCGGCATGCACAGAGCTCGGTCCCCCCGAGAGGACGATCCCCACAGGGCGGCGCTCGACCACCGTGGCGGCCGCCACGTGGTGGGGGACGATCTCCGAGTAGACGCGGGCCTGGCGGATACGCCGGGCGATGAGCTGCGCGTACTGGGCCCCGAAGTCCACCACGAGCACCACGTCCGCACCATTGGGGACCGGCGGTGCTGCCTGGAGGCGACCGCCGTCGCGAGCGGCCTTGCCGGTCCCGCCCCCTGGGCTCGGGCTCAGTGGCCCATCCCCACGTTCTGCGAGCGCTGGAGGGCCTTGCCCTCGGTCTGGAGCGCAGGCGCGACCATCACCTCCGCCTTCTGGAACTCCTTCACGCTCGCGTAGCCACAGGTAGCCATTGCCGTGCGGAGCGCACCGAAGAGGTTCATCCGGCCGTCGTTCTCGTGTGCCGGGCCGAGCAGGATGTGCTCGAGGCTCCCCCGCACCCCCGTCCTCACCCTCGCACCTCGAGGAAGGGTCGGGTGGAACGTGGCCATCCCCCAGTGGAAGCCCGGGCAAGGCGCCTCGGTCGCAGAGCTGAGAGGCGAGCCGAGCATCACCGCGTCGGCACCGCAAGCTATCGCCTTGGCGACGTCGCCCCCGCGGCTCATCCCGCCGTCGGCTATCACGTGCACGTACACGCCGGTCTCGTCGAGGTGGCGCATCCTGGCCCCCGCCACGTCGGCGATCGCAGTCGCCTGCGGAACGCCTATGCCGAGCACTCCACGGGTGGTGCAGGCGTTGCCGGGACCAACCCCCACCAGCACCCCGACCGCTCCGGTGCGCATGAGGTGCAAGCCGGCCTGGTAGGAAGCGCAACCTCCCACTATCACCGGAATCTCGAGCTCGCGGATGAACCTCTTCAGGTTGAGCGGCTCCACCGACTTCGACACGTGCTCGGCAGAGACGACCGTTCCCTGGATGACGAGTATGTCGAGCTCGCCGGCCAAGGCCGCCGGGGCTAGCTCCACGGTGCGCTGGGGAGTCACCGAAGCGCAGGAGATTACTCCTGCCGCCTTCACCTGGCGGATGCGCTCGGTCACGAGCTCGGGGCGGACGGGCTCGGCGTACATCTGCTGCATGCGGGCAGTCGCCTTGTCGTCGGAGAGGTTGGCTATCTCCTCGAAAAGGGGAATGGGATCCTCGTAGCGGGTCCACAGGCCTTCGAGGTTGAGCACGGCCACGCCCCCGAGCTTGCCCAGGGCTATCGCGCTGGCGGGGCTCGTCACGCCATCCATCCCCGCAGCCATGAGAGGTAGCTCGAAGCGGAACGCGTCGATCTCCCAGGAGATGTCCACGTCCTCGGGGTCGCGCGTGCGCCGGCTCGGGACGATCGCTATGTCGTCGAACCCGTAAGCACGACGACCTGACTTGTAGATGCCTATCTCGATCTCAGCCACCTGCGGCCTCCCATGTGCCCTGTGCTGCCCGTGCCTTTTGTGCTGCCCTTAGGCATTGGCCATGCTGCCTGTAGGCATTGGCTCTGCTGCCCGTAAAGCGATGGGTTGCTCCGGGCTTTCTCCCGTCGCCACCGATCCGCTCCACACGATACCGTTTTGGGGTGGCACGCCCGGCGATTCCCGACGAGCATGCGCCCGACCTGCGGATAGTCGGCCCCGGGGAGCTCCAAGCTCTCACGGAGCTCTGCCGGCGATGCCTGCCGGACCCCCCGGACGCAGAGGAGCTCTCCGGCACGCTCTTCGCCGGTGACCGCCCGGCACTCGTGAGGGGCGACCCGGCGGTAGGCGTGGTGGCAACGGAGGTCGAGGGAGACCAGGGGTTCGTGAAGCTTCTCTGCGTGGACCCGAAGATCCAGGGCAATGGGCTCGGGCACCGCCTGCTGGCTGCGGCGGAAGCCGACCTGGCGGCCGCGGGTGCGACGAGCGTGACCATCGGGGCCGACGCGCCGTACTTTCTCTACCCCGGAGTGGAGACGACCCAGACAGCCATGATCTCGCTGCTCGAGCGCCACCATTACGCACGTGTCGAGGCGAACTTCAACATGGAGATCGACCTCGGGCGCATACCGCCGGATCCCGGTGGGGCCACGGTGGCCGCCTTGGAGGAGCACGACGCGCTCGACGCCTGGACAGCCGAGCACTGGCCGAACTGGCGGCTCGAGGTGCTACGGGCGCTCGGCAAGGGCACCCTCGCCGTCAGCCGCGAACCTGGTGGGGACAGCGGGTCAGGTGGGGACAGCGGGTCAGGTGGGGACAGCGGGTCAGGCGGGGGCGGCTACCGGTCGTTCTGTGCTTACGACGTGAACCGGAAGGGCACGCTCGGCCCCGTGGCGGTGAGGCCCGACCTCATGGGCAAGGGGGCCGGCGTTGCAGCGCTGCTCCACGCGCTCCACAGGATGCGAGCAGCCGGCTACGCGAAGGCCGAGGTGCTCTGGGTTGGGCCCGTAGTCCCCTATGCACGCGTAGGTGGGCGGGTCAACAGGGTGTTCTTCGTCTACCGCCGCTTCCTCCCCTGATCGGAAAAAGGTAGCCCGCCGAGACAGCAAGCTCTCTGGCAGAGGCGATCTTGTGTGCAGCAGCGCGGCTCAACTTCTCGGGCTCGGCCGACCACCAGTGCACTACGTGGGTATCGAGGAGGACGGAGCTCAAGAGAGGTTCCACTCTTCGCCGGTGGAGAAGAGCTCGTCTTCGCTGCAGGCGGTCCGGGCCTTTCCCCTGAGCTTGCCTTCGAGCGAGGGCGGTCCGGCAGCGGGCACAAGCCGTGCCACCGTGTGCCCACGTTTGGTGATCTCCACCTCGTTGCCTGCGGCCACTTCGTCGAGGAGTGCCAGCAGGGTCGCCTTTGCCTCTGTAGCGGTCATCTGACGGGACATGTGGTCAGTATAATGGTCATTACCGTGGATGGCCGCCGCGCCGGGCAGCCACCGTCTTCTCGAGGTCGGGGCCCCTGGACACGAGCTCGCGGGCGAGAGCGAGCTGGGCGCGGGATCGAACGAGGTTGT
>JAJYXW010000182.1 GCA_021801525.1 Actinomycetes bacterium | reverse complement strand
TTTTGCCGTCTTTGTTGACAAAGGGAAGGATACCCCAGTCAAACTGGAGTTGCTCTCCTGGTTTTGTCTCGTAGCGCCTTACTGCTACTTGGACGGAGCGTGGAGGACGGATGGAACGTATGAAGTTTCTAAGGGTGGTCTCCTTACCGCTGTAACCGAGTGGAACTATCCGTTCCATGATGGCAGGAGTGGAAGTAAGCCCACTTTCTACCAGCTCTGATACGGTATCTTTGTATGGGTCCAGCTTGGAGCCTCTCGACTTACGGCTGGTGTTTCCATACTTTACGCCATCGCGTAAGTACTTTCTGACGGTATTCCTGTAAATGTCCTGTTAGCCTTGCTGTTTCGCGATAACCAAGACCTTCCTCTGCTAATTGATATATATTCATTAATGACCTGCCTTTCAGCATTGTTACCTCCTTGTGTTTTATTGTTACAAAGAGGGTACTACTTTCCTGGGAGGTGGGTCATTTTTATATTGCTATTGGTGGGTCATTTTTAACCCGCTGCTAACACGTGCCGTCCCAACTGATCTTTGTCGTATCAGTGTCCACAAACCTATCAACATCTTGGCTTGTTTTCTTTAAGATACCGGTATCTATTTGTTTGCTAAACTCTTTTCGCTGTTCCTCGTAGACCTTAATGGTGGCATCCATATTCTTGAGCAACTCTGGTTTCGAGAAGTTATATGTCCATGCGTCACGGTTGGTTTTTACCCCACCGGAGTATGTTGTAAACATAGCATCCTCTGTCCCGCCATTCTTATTGCCCATCGGCATGAATTGTGCAAATTCATCAGTGCGCTTATTTATCCAGTCACCAGCTTCATTAGGACTAATTTCTTCCCAGGGTACTCCTGAAATATCTTCAAAGGCTTGCAATCTTGCCAATTTTTCCTCTCTGGTGAGGTAATCTCCTATGTCGTGATAGAGAATGTGCGCACATCCTGTGTGACTGGGGTTCTTCACAAGAAGAGTAATTGCAACTGGTGTCATGATATTAAACGGATTGCCACCCTCACGTTTTGCCCGATCTCCCGATCTTCCACGCTTTCCTCCCCGCAGGTTCAAACAGTATATAGCCGAGTATGTAATGTCGCGCTCGGCGTTGCGGGCGAGCTTGGGACCCCAGTACCAGGCGTTGGCTCTCGGGGCCGTGCCGTGCTCGGGGCAGGCGTGCCAGAAGCAGCCGTCCACGAACACCGCCACCCTGGCAGAGGGGAACACCAGGTCGGCCCGCCGCCGCACGCCCGGGAGCGGGAGTGGAGCGTCCACCCGGTAGCGCAGGCCCCTCGCGTGCAGCAGGCGGCGCAGGGCGAGCTCCGGTGCGGTGGAAGCGGTGCGCTGTGCTGCCATGCGCCTCGTAACAGCCGCCGAGGACGCAAGGGGTGCCTTGCCCCGTTCTCCAACCGGCTTGTCAATCGAGGCCGGCGCTCGAGGAGGCATCGGCGCGGCACTCCGGTGGGCGCAGCTTGCTTTTCAGGACTTTCCTCACCTTGCCGTCGATTAGCTTGAGAAGCTCTTCGCGTCGGGTCAGCCTTCCGATCAGGTTGGCCAGCGCCTGGAGATCGCGTTTCTCGAAATCCCGGTTGAGCGCCTCGCCGCGACGAAGGTCGAGCCATGAATCCACGATCGCATATCCACCCATGCTCAGCGAGCCTACCTTCGGGCCGAGCGGGATCTCCGCGAACGACGAGCCTGTCGAGTCCAGCAACCGCAGTCTCTCACCGCCGTGCTGCCATCCGGCAAGCTGGGCGCTGGCTGCCCCGGTCAACCAACGGGTGGACGAGGAGCGGGCCCTGGTCGGTCTTCGCGCGTTCAGCCTCATTCTCGCATTCATGTTCTCCAGTGAGGCCAGCTCTCGGCCGAGTTCGGCCACTGATCGGAAGAGGCGCTCGTTCTTGGGGATCGGTATCCTGAGGGGTTCCCTGGGGTCGCCGGCCTGCTCGATCATGGCCCTGCAGGCTTTGAAGTACGCCGAGGAGCTCAGCACGGCGTAGGCGTAGAAGAGGACCTCGCGGGAGGCTGTCTTCCGGTCTCTGGACCCGGTCATGCGGCGCAGTGTCTCGTGGACGTTCGAGACGATGACGCTCGCGTTCCCCCTCTTCGCCAGGATGACGTCGGTCAGGATCCTGGCGTTGCCCCTCCGCACGAGGTCGTTGTCCGGGAGCACCCAGGCGAACGCCGCGATGGACCCCTCCGACACGTTGCCGACGTCGCGTGGAGTGGGGGCGATGGCCATCCCGACCGCCCACCGATCGAACGCCGCGACGAGCTCCGGCCGGGGCCGCGTGCCGTCGCTGCTGACCCGTCTCATGCGTTCGAGGAGGCCTTCATCGTAGAGGACCCATCCCGTAACGAACGGGCGATAGCAGTACTGGCGCACAAGCTCGTACAGATCGGATCGGTTGTGATGTTCACGGAACCATTCCCGCACGTCGCCGAGCTGATCCGCGGAAAGGCGGCGCCTCCTGCCCGCGCGCCTGAACCACTCCTCTACCACATCGGCGGGGCTGCTGGTGTACTCCGTGCCGCCCCCCCTCCTCGAGGCGCGCTTGGTCGCACCGATGGCCAAGCTGCGCTCCACGAGCCGGTCCTGATCGGGGTGGAACACGAGGTCGGTGGGCGAGAGCTTGACTCCCGACGTGCCGGCGCCGAACCTGATGCGGTCGGGGTCGCTGCCGACAAACACGCCCCGGTGCCCCTCAGTTGTCCACAGCGGCCAGAAGTCGATCCACGCGTCCGGCCAGGCGACCCCCGGCGAGAAGGCGAAGCGGGGGGCAGACGGGGTCACCTCGTCGAAGTCATCGGCCAACTGGGTCTCCATGCCCCCGGCCGCACCACGACTCAGCCACTCGCGTCGACGGTGGATCTCCCTGCTGGAGATGGACGCGTGCCGAACCGTGGCCCCTCCCGAGCGGGTCGCGTCATCGGTGGCCCTGGCGTCTTCGCGGCCGAGCCTCTCTCGGGCAACGGCGACGAGGATGCAGCGCCCCTGCTGAACCCCGAAGAGCGTGCCCCTCTGGCCGGCTCGGATGTCCGGATCGACCTCGAGCACGAGGAGTTCGTCGAACCGGTCGAGGAGCCAGGAGCGAACGCCTACCGTGCTGGGGTGGGACACGAGGGTGCCCGGCATCATGAGAGTCATCACGCCTCCCTTCTCCATGACCCTCTCCGCTCCCCAGCGCAGGAAACGGTATGCCTCGTTCCGCAGCGCCTTCGCTACGTTCTGCCTCCCCCCTCGCCGCATGCTGTCGGGAGGCAGCAGCTCCGTCAGCAGCTGCTCGATCGTTTCGCGTGGCGCCACCTCGCCCGGCTTCTGGCTCGACGGGGGGCTGCCGATGACGACCATGACGGGGGGCTTCGCCTTCTCCGCGGCGTCGGCGAGGATCGCGCCGAGGGTGGAGGCGGCCTGAGGCCTCGAGGGGACGGTGGGGGCACTCACCAGGGAGTCGGCAAGTGAGTCGACGAGGTGCAGGACGGTTTCCCCCCTGAAGCCGTGCTGCTGCCGGGCCGCCTCCTCGACGCGCAGGCGGGCCAGGGCGTACGGGGCGGGGAGCACCTCGAACCCGACCATCTCGGGGGCGCGGTCGACCGCTCCTGCGGCATAGGAGATCACTTCCTCGATGAATGTGCCGGTGCCCATGCAGGGGTCGATCACCCGTTCGATCCTCTTGCCGTCGCCGATCCCTCGCGCCCCGAAACGCTTCCTCAGCAGGTGATCAGTGCAAGCGGTCGCCCACCTGACCACCTCCGTGGGCGTATGGAATTGCCCCTTCTCGTATTTGAGACGCGTGTTGAATGCGCCGAAGAAGGCGTCGAGCACGGCGTGGGGGTCAGGAAATGCCCCGCTGCGCGTTCTGGCCGCCACGAGCAGGGAGACGGTGTCCTCGAAGAGCGACAGCCATCCTTCGCCTTCCCGTATCGCCCGTCTCGCCACTCCGAACGGAGCCAGCGAAGGGCTGCTTGCGAATTTCGTGGACTCCTCCCAGAAGCCGTCGATCGCAGCGCGCTTCTTCGATGGCGTTCCGGAATGGGCCCGCCCCCAGGCGTGCAGGGAGCCGAGCACGAGAATTTGCGCGATGAACTCGGCCGCGTTCGTGTCGTCGACCATCGACGGGTCGTACCAGTCGCGTAACGCTTCCCTGGCCCGGGTGAGTCCGTCGCGAAGGCCTTTCGGCAGGGACGCAACGTTCCCTTGGAGCACATCCAGCACCTGTTCCGTCAGTTGCCCCGCGCGCAGGCCGAGCACCCGCCCGAGCTCGTCGTCCCCCCACTCGCGCTCTCGCTCCTTCTTGACGAGAGAGCCGATGAGCCCGACGACCCGCTCCCAGCCGTCCGGCATGGCCTTCTTCCACCAGCCCTTGCCCAGAGGACGATCGAGGAGCCTGGCCCTGCACACCTCACGAAGCGAGGAGCGCGGTCCTCGCTTCTCCAGGACCACGAAGTCGACGGCGTCCGTCATCAGCAGGCGCCCGCCGGGCGACAGCTCCAGGTAGTCGCTCGCCTGTTTCGAATGCGATCCCCAGTCGAGGCTGCCGTCGCCGGTGCGCAGCCCCTTGTGGTCGCCATAGAAGTGCAGCACTCCCGTCTTCCGGTCGACGACGCGCCAATCGGGGCGCTTGCCCCCGGCTGCGGTTCTCTCCTCCTCGAGGACCGCGTCTGGCGTCCCCGTCGCCTTGACTGCCAGCTCAAGGATTCTGGTCGCGTGCCTCCTGACCCGCAGTTCGCCCGCCTCGCCGTCGTTCCGCTCGGCGTCGTTGCCGATCGCTTCGAGAGCGTCACGAACGCCCCTGGGCATCTGGCCTCGTCGCGGCATCAGGCCGCCCCGCCCCCCAGCGTCTTGGCCAGCGCCTTCCCGAGAGCGGCAGCGAAAGGTGGGGGTACCGCGTTGCCGATCTGCCTGGCCACCTCGACCTTCGACCCGACGAACACGTAGTCGGCCGGGAAACCCTGGAGGATCGCGCCCTCCCGAAGGGAGATGGTCCGATCCTGGTCGGGGTGCCCGAAGCGCCCCCTCGTGAAGGAGTCGAACCGGGCGGTGATCGTTGGGGCTGGCTCGTCCCATGCCATCCGGCCGTAGACGCCGCGGTGCCCGATCCGTTCGGCCGGCAGCCTGTGGCAGGGAGCCAGGAGGCGGGCGGGAAGGTGCTCCCTGCCCTGTCCGGGGCCGAGAGCGCGGATGCGCTCCAGGTTGATCGGGGAGAGCCTGTCGGCGCGGTGGTTCGGCCACCCCGGCAGTTCCGAGCCGTCCGCAGGCGGCGATGGGAGGTGGGCGATGGCCTGTCTGACGGTCGTCGGGGGTGCGGGAAGCGGATCCGGCCAGCAGAAGGGCCGAATCCCTCCGTCGGAGCGCCATGCCACGAGCACGAAGCGTCTTCGCCGCTGCGGGACTCCGAACTCAGCCGCGTCCAGTACCCGGTGCTCGACGCTGTAGCCCGCGGCCAGGAGCCTTTGCACGACGGCAGCGAGCGTGGGGGCCCCACGGCGCCCGGTGATGGCGGGGACGTTCTCCATCATTGCGAGCCGCGGGTGGAGCGCCTCGACGAACCCGGCCCAGGACAGCGCGAGGTCGTTGCGGTCGTCGAAGTCGCCCCCGACGGTGCGCTGCCAGCTGAAGCCCTGGCACGGCGGTCCGCCTGCGAGGAGGTCGAGTTCGCCCGGTCGCAGCCCTGTCAGTTCGAGCACGCCTGCGGAACCCAGGTCCTCGACCCTCGTCTGGACGACCTGGTGGTCGAGGTGCCGCGGGTTCGCTTGGATCGTCTTGACGCATGCTGGGTCGGCGTCGACCCCGAGCAGCAGTTCGAACCCCGCGCGGGACAGGCCGAGACTCATCCCGCCAGCCCCGCAGAACAGATCGACGGCGGTCGGCCTCACCAGTTCAAACCCCCGCACTCCTGCCTGCCCGTCGCATCTTCTGGGCAGCGATCACACCCCCGTAGGAGTCGCTCACCGGCTCGAGCGCCTCCTCGGCGGCGCCCCGGAGCACCCTCCCGGCCAGTCCCGCGCTGACCGCCTCGGCTATCCCGCGGGCGAGGGGAGGCGGGACCGCCTCGCCGATCTGTCCGAAGACCTGGTCGAAGGACCCCGAGAACCGGAACCAGTCGGGGAAGCCCTGTAGCCTCGCCGTCTCCCGCATCGTTAGCCCGCGGTCCTGCTCGGGATGGGCGAACCGTCCGCTGGCCGGGTTCCGGGCGTAATGCGTGATCGTGATGGACGGACGCCCCCAGGCGAGCCGACCGTAGACGTCGTAGTAGCCGGCCACCCGGTCCAGGCAGGCCGGCCCTGTGCCGGGCGGTCGGCTGCCCCCGTCCCTGGGGACCGCTCGGAGGGTCGCGATGGTCGATGCACGGTGGGCCGCGCTGCGGTGCATCGGGTCGGACGGATGGGCGACGCCCGCTTCCACCGGGGGCAGGTCGCCGATGGCGTCGCGCACGGTCGCGAAGCGTTCCGGCGTGAGCCGAGGAGAGGGCAGGCCGAAGCGCCCGCTGCGCATGGCAACGACCACGGCACGGAAGCGCTCCTGCGGCACTCCGAATGTGGCTGCGTTGACGATCCCCGCGCGAACCACGTATCCAGCGGCCTCAAGGACGCTGCGGAACGAATCGAAGTATGGGCGGTACCTCGCCGAGAGGAGCTCGGGGACGTTCTCCATCGCCACCGCATCGGGCAGCATCAGCACCGCCGCTCTCGCGAAGACCGAGACCAGGTCGTTCCTCGGGTCGGGCACGTCCCAGGAGCGCTTGCGATGGGCCGTGAACCCCTGGCAGGGTGGTCCACCGACAAGGACGGTGGGCGCAGCGGGGTCGAAGTCCGGCAGCCCCGCCAGGAACGACTTCAGCTCGGACTCGTCCCCGACCAGGTCCCGAACGTCCCGGACGAACGCAGGGGCGAGGTTCTCGGCATAGGTCCTGACCGCCGTCTCGTTCAGGTCGGCGCCGCCGGCCAGGCGATAGCCGTTGGCGAGGAAGCCGAGCGACATCCCCCCGCACCCGCAGAACAGGTCGACGACCTGCGCGTTTCGCGGAGCGCGAACCCTGTCGCGGAAACCGATGGAGGCGACCGAAGGGCGAGGATTCCTCATGCGAACCTCGTTGAGCTCGTACATCAGGCGCCGAGCCAGTCCAGGCCGACCGCGGTCGACGCCCCGCCGAACAGCGCCGTCTGGGCAAACGTGCAGAAACTCATTGTAAGTCCGCTGAATATCGCGTTTGTCCAACAAAGAAAGTAGTTTCACCAGGAATGTCCCTGTTCCTGTGAACGGGTCGAGAATATGGACGTTCTTAGCGCCCAGTTTCGTGTTGAACTCATCGCTCAATGCCTGATTTACGCTTTTTAGCATGAAGTCTATGATTTCTGTTGGCGTGTAAACGATTCCCAACCGGTCGGCAACCTTTGGAAACGCCCTCTGGAAGAATTTCTCGTAGAGTTCCTTTATCACGTTCTGGCGACTCTCCAAGTTGTCGATCCCCTCTACGCTGGTACGAACAGAGCTGTAAAACTCGGCTAGTTCTGCTCGTTCTTGTGCAATAGCTTCTTCTT
>JAJYXW010000105.1 GCA_021801525.1 Actinomycetes bacterium | reverse complement strand
ATCCACGTCGCGCCCCCGTCGGTGCTGTAGAGCACTCCGGGGCCGTTGAAGCCGGTTGCCACGCAGTCCTCTGGCGTGCCGCACGAAACCGAGGTGGGATCGAGGCTCCCACCTCCCTTGCCCGACGTCCCACCGGGTAGGGCGAGAAGACCACGCCTCACCCACGCGACGCCCCCGTCGGTACTGGCGAGCACGATGCCCGGCTTTCCGAAGTAGTAATACTTGCTCGGAGATCGCACGGCGTCGGCGACCAGGACGCAGTCCGCCGCCGAGGCACAAGACACAGAGACGACTTGGACGACCCCGGCTGGCACTGCCACGCTCGACCAGCTCAGACCGCCGTCGGCGCTCACCACGACGACCGGTGCGCCGTCGAGCGACTGGCCGAGAGCCACGCAGGTTCCTGCCCCGGCGCACGACACCGCCCAGAGCGTCACCGCTCCGCCGGGCACGGGCAGGGATCGCAAGACCGTTCCAGCTGGCGAGCCGACGTCGACCACCGCCGTGGAACCCGGCACCTGGGCCGACGGCTCGGTCCCGCCCACTGCCACGCACGACGACGCCGATCCGCACGATACGGCGCGGAAGTAGACGTGCCCGGCCGCCTGCCCGCTCGGCAGAGCCACGGCATTCCACGAGGCGCCTCCGTCCGAGGTGCCTTCTACCGTGCTCCCACCCACGACCATGCACGCAGAAGCGCTCGCGCACGATGCTCCGGTCAGTCCGTAAGTGCTGGATGCAGCGTCCTCGATGCTCCAGGTACTCCCCCCGTCGGTGCTGCCGAGGAGAGCGGCTCCCATCCCGGCGCTACCTGTGGCAGTGCACGCGGACGCGCTCGCGCACGACACCGACGTGACGGAGCTCACCTGCGGCGCCAACGCCGGAAGGGTCCACGAGCTGCCCCCGTCGGTGGTGACGGCCAGCCCGTTCGCCAGGCCCGCCACGCAGAACGAGGCGCTTGGGCACGAGAGCGAGCTGGCACCCTGACCCGATGGAGAATAGCCAGGCAGTGCAGCGATCCCATTGCCCACCCTCCTCCAACTCGCACCCCCGTCGGTGGTGGCCGACACCGTCGCGCCGAGCGCCGTGCAGTCCGAAGTGCTCGAGCATGCGATCGTCTCGGGCGAACCCGACTCCGCCTGGACCCTCCAGGCAGCCCCTCCGCTCGTCGTCGCGACGATCACGTAGGGAGCGGACCCGAACCTGTTGGTTCCCCGTCCCGCTCCTGTGCCAAGACATGTGTCCACCCCGGGGCAGGCCAGCGAGGAAAAGGAACCGAGCGCCGAGGTCTGTGGCCGCAGCAACCAGGAAGCGCCCCCGTCGGTGCTTACAACGACGAGTGCTCCCTCTCCACCGGCGGTGCGCACCTCCCGAGACCCGCCAACCATGCAGAACCTGGCAGACGCGCACGACACGTCGGACAGCAACGTCCCGGTCGAGCCAGAACCGATAAGCGCACGGGGAAGGCTGTCGCGGCTCCACGTCGCCCCACCGTTGGTGCTGGACACGATCACCGGAAGCAACGCTGAGGGGGGGAAACCACCCTGCAGGGCCGACTCGAGGCTGCTAGTCGCACTTGCGGCCCCCACGGCCACACAGAGCCCGGCCGTGGTGCATGACACGCTACGGAGGGAGCCAACCAACCTGGGGACGCTCGCCGCGGACCAGGTCGACCCGCCGTCGGTCGTCACCAGGACACGCACGACGCCATGAGAGCTCCCGGCCAAGCCCGAGCCGCCTACCGCTACGCAGTGGCTCGCCGAGGCGCACGACACCGACGCGAGAGGACCGTCGAAGGAAAGGCTCGCCTGCCAGCCGGGCGCGCTCATTACGCGTGACCGATGCGCTGCCCCCCTTGCAGCCTGCGTGGCGCAACCGAGCAACGCACCTGCACATAGGACGCAAGCGGCCAAGGACGCCGCGACTCCTCGCCTCGCCGGTACCAGCCTTGCATTGTTGCCGCCCTCGCCCATGTTGCCTCCTTGGCGTCGTGGCTCTGCGCGCCACTCGACCGGCGCGCCACTCGACCGGTACGCCACTCGAGCGGTGCGCCACATGGCCAGCCAGCCGATCCTCGACACTGCATTGACGCCCAGGTGGGCACGCCGGTTCCATCAAGGTCGCGCCGAGGGGGCTGGCGGCTTCACCCATGAAAGAGCTCACGGACCGTCCCTGCCGTGACCTGCCTCGGTTGCCGTGACCTGCCGCGGTTCCTAGCGGGCGGCCAGCGTCTCCCTCACCGAAGCCGCCAGGCGCCTGGCGTGCTCTGCCTCCTCGGGCTCCCAGGCATCGGCGGAGAATCCTGCCCTGGTCGCGAGCTCGGCAAGGGCGCGATAGCCGGCACCGCCCAGCTCCCCCACGCGATCCGCGTGCTCGAGGGGGGTCTCGCCTTGCGACCGGCCAGCGCCTTGCTTAGCCAGGATCGACTCCGCCTCCTCGAAGCTCGCCAGCACCTCCTCGCGCGGCCCCCACCATGGCCGTCTCCGGGCACCGCGGCGCCGGAGCGAGCGCGAACCCCGGAGCGAGCGCCAGAGCCGCAGCGATCCGAAGGAAGAGCGCCGCCGGGCGAGGGCTACCCATCCGACCAGCAGCGCCGCGACCAACAACCCGCCTATGGCGAGCAGCGCCGCCATCCATGCGGGCAGCCCAGCCAGCCAGCCACCTCCTCGTACAGGGACAGGCGCCCGGCCCGGACCTCCCCCACGCCCCTGTCCACCGCCCCGATGCACGCGAGGCGTGGCGACGCCAGGCTTCGTGCCCGCTGTCCCCGGAGTAAAAGGCACGGTGGTCGTGGTGAACCCAGGGCAGCCGTACCCGCAGCCATGACCCGGGTTCTCGGTAGTGGAACCCGCTGGCACGATGACACCCGCCGGTACCGGCTCGGTGCTCGCCACCCCCGGCGTCGGCTCCACCGGAGTCCAACCGACATCCGGCCCCAGGTAGACCTCAGGCCACACATGGGCGTCAGCACCGCTTACGAGCCAGGTTCCGCTCCCCGTTCTGGTCCCCGGAGCGAACCCGACGGCCACCCGGCTGGGCAACCCAACCTCGCGTGCCAGGACCGCGTAGGCGCCGGCGAACTGCTGGCAGTACCCGGTCCTCGTGACCGTGAGGAAAGAGACGAGCGGGTTCCCGGCGGCCCGGGGCGGGTCCAGGCTGTACCTGAAGCGTCCCGAGCGGAACCAGTTCACGAGGTCCTCGGCCTTGGCCAGGGGCGTGGCAGCCCCAGCCACTACACGCCTCGCGATGCTGCCCACGACGCGAGGCAGCCGCGGCAACGCAAGGTAGTAGGCGAGCGCCTTGGAGCGAGGTAATGCAGCCGAGCGCGAGAGCGCCTGGGGAGCTCCCACCAACGCGCTGTACGAGGTGCCGGGCCCGAGCACCGTCTCGGTGGCGAAGCCGAACCCAGGCACCCGTGATGTGCCGCTGGCTCGGACCGACAGCGTTCCCGGTGGCAGCGCCAGGAGAGCGCTCGCCAAGTGCGCCGTCGTCACCTCCACCTGGAAGCTGTTGCCAATCGGCGGTCCAGGGAGCACCGGCGGACCAGGGAGCAGCGGTCGGGTGCTGGCCCTCCCCACCCTCTCGCCACTTGGCGCTCGTGCTCCTGGGGATGTTCCTGGCATTCTGTCTGCCTCGATGGCAGCGAGGCCCGCAGGTGGAGTCCAGGCTGTGCCGTCGAAGCGAGTGAGCGTTGCGACCTGCCAGTAGGTGGGAAACGGTGATACTGCGCTGAACATCGTCTCGCCCGATGCCGACAGCTTCGATGCCGAGAGCCTGTCGATAAGGTCGAGACCGGTCACCTCTGCCACACCGCTCTTCACGCCTGAGATCTGCGCTGGGCGATAAGACCGGTGGGCGGGGAACGCGCTCAGCTCGACACCGGCAAACACGGGGCTTGCCGCCAGCGCAACTGCCAGTGCCACCGCTCCAGCCCCGATGGCAGCCCCGAGCCGGCCCATCCCCCTACTGGAGGAAACTCCCCGGCCGGGGGACGCACCCCGATCGGGGGACGCACCCTGGAGCCGGCCATTGCTCCAAGTTTGCGATGAAACCGTGCCCCCGGGGAACGCACCAGCCTGGTCTGCGATCGCGACGAACGCCATGGCGGCGCCCACGTAGGCACTAGCAGCGAGCAGCCGCGCGGCTCCCGAGCTGAACAGGGAGGAATAGCACAACAGAGCGAAGCTCGGGACCAGCGCAGCGAGCGGGCGGCGCATAGGCCGAGCTGCGGTCTCCATGGCTGCCCAGATGGCCCGCGTCGCTACTGCCAGGAAGCCGCTCACCAGTGCTATCACGAGCACTACTCCCGCCACGCGCGGCAGCGGTGTGGGGTGTGACGATATGACCCGGCGAGCGAGCGCGAGCTGCGCGTAGACGATCCGGGGAGCATCTGCGTCGAGGATCCGCGTGGCGAGCGAGGGTTCTACCGCCAAGGTCGCCACGACCACCACCGCCGCGAGCGACACCGCCAGGGCAACCACGGCGCTCCAGCGGCGCAAGAAGGTGAGCACGCCGTGCCCGGCGACAATCCCGAGCCCCACAGGCACCAGCACCTCCGCGCTCGCCCAGCCGGCCACCAGCCGGGCCGCTCCCAGCCCGGCAGCGAGGCTCACGACCATGAGCGCAACTCCGCTGGCGCCCGCAGGCTGTGGGCAACCAGCCCCGGGCACGTTCAGCTGACCACCAGGGCCGGGCACGTTCAGCTGACCACCACCACCGAGCACGTTCACCGGACCACCACCACCGAGCGCACGCCGGCTCCGGCTCGCGGCCGGCCCACCGGGCCGAGCGTGCGAGCGCCAATCTCGGTTGTCACGACGGCAGCGACGTCGAAGGGCACTGTGAGCCCCACGCCTGCACGCTCGGCTACCCTGGCGCCCTCATTGGCTGCAGGTGACTGCTCGGCTACCTCGACGAGCGCGAGCTCGCGGAGGAGCTGCCTCGATGCTGACGGAGCGGGTTTGAGCCTGAGGGGCCCGGCAGATGGGCTCCCAGGGCGCTCAGAGCTCTCAGAGCGCGCAGGGTGCGCTGGTAGGCCTGTCGCAGCGCGCCCAGTCACCGCCAAGACAATGGTCGCCCCCGCTGCAAGGGCAGCGAGGCCGATCGCCGCCGCCGTCTCCACCGCGTTCTCGAATGAGGAGTCCGAATGGACACCCGCTCGCGCGTCGAGCACGAGAAGCAGATCCCCTACGGACGCCGGCACGAAATCCCTTGCTGCGACTGGGCCACCGCGGGCGAGCGACGGCCAGTGGAGCAGGCCCACGCGGTCACCCTGGACCGAGGGGCGCAGGCCTGCGAGCTCCAGGTCTCCCTCGAGCATGGCCTCGAGAGCGGAACCGTGCTGGGCGGGCACAACGCCGGCGCGGGGAAGGACCAGCACCCTGACTGGCGGCACCTTCAGCGCAGGAAGAGCGAACAGGCGGAAAGGATCCTCGCACCACACGACGAGCCCCTCCAGCACGAGCTCGCCTCGTGCTCCGGTCGGCACCTCCACCTCCACTACGACCCCGCCACCAGCCGGTTCCATTGGCCCGATGGTGAGAGAAGGGCTGCTGCGAGCCACCCATGATCCGAGGAAGCGGAAGATCTTCCTGAGCGGGCCATGTCCCGTGGTGGCGGGACGAGCGTGCACCTCGGGCCCCGCGGCTCGGCGCCAGCACCAGACCGGATCGGCCATCCGCGCAGCTCCGAGGCGCCGGGCCCCGTTGTTCACCAAGCGCACCTCTACGGCCGCTCTGTCTCCTGCCACTACCTCCATTGCTGGCGGGCGCACCTCCACGGTGAGCGCACGTGAGGCCCTGGCTCCGCGCAACTCGGCCACTGGGCCCCCCAAGAGCACCAGGACCCCGGCGGCCACTGCGACTATGAGGAACTCCTCTACACCGAAGCGGCGCCCCACCCCTGCCAGCGAACCAGCCACCAGGGTGACGAGGAGGCCCCGGCGGGTAGGCACCTTTGACCTTCAGCCTCGTCCGTCGCCGTCCACGGGCACCGGCGCGCGTGACAGGAGATCGCGTACCAGCTCGCTCGCAGAGCGTCCTTCGAGCTCTGCGGAGGGCACGAGCGCGAGCCTGTGAGCCAGCACCGGCTCGGCCACCGCCTTCACGTCGTCGGGGACGACGTACGCGCGGCCCGCGCAAAGCGCGAAAGCACCGGCAACCCGCACGAGTGCCAGCGCCGCGCGCGGCGAGGCGCCCACGGCTATCTCCGGATGCCGGCGCGTCGCCTCCACGAGGTCGAGCACGTAGGAGCGGAGCCCCGGTGCGACGTAGATGCGCTCGAGAGCCGCCGAGAGCATGCCCAGCTCGCTCGCACCGCAAACCGGATGCAGCGAATCGACCTGAGGACGCGTATCGCGCGCCACGAGGAGGGCATCCTCGGCAGAGCGTGGCGGGTAGCCCAGATGGACACGCACCGAGAACCGGTCGCGCTGGTTGTACGGAAGCGGGTGTGTACCCGATGCGTCGAATGGGTTCTGCGTCGCGATCACCATGAAGGGCCGGGGAAGCAGGTGTGTGGTCCCGTCCACGCTCACCTGGCGCTCCTCCATCCCCTCGAGCAAGGCTGACTGCGCCCGGGGCGAGGCCCTGTTGAGCTCGTCCGCGAGAAGCAGGTTCGTGAACACGGGGCCCGGGCGGAACACCAGCTCCTCGCGCGAGCGGTCGTAGACCATGGCACCGGTCACGTCCGCGGGCAGGAGGTCGGAGGTGAACTGGACCCTCTTCAGCTGGAGGCCGATCGAGCGGGCTATCGCCTTGGCAAACGTGGTCTTACCGACCCCGGGGTAGTCCTCAACAAGAAGGTGACCCTCCGCTATCAAGCAGCAGAGCCCCAGCCAAACCGCCGCGTCCTTGCCGAAGAGCACACTGCCAACGTTCGCGACCACGGCCTCCGCTGTTGCGGCAAGCTCTTCCACGCTGCGAGAACCCGGATCAGCCGTGGCAAGGTTGTCTACGCCCCCTGTCATATAGGGACGAGCATAGAGGCGGGAGGGCGGGCTTGGCGGGGCCGCGGGCCAAGGGCCGGGGGCCAGGGCTATGGGCTAGTGCTCCGTCCCGGAAGTAACGTGAATGCGATCGGCGAGCCAGGGGCGTCATCTGGCAAGGCCGAGGACGAAGGCGTAGCTGGAGCTACGTCGAGGCCGAGAACGCCGCCAGGGGCGTCATCTGGCCGGCGAGCGCGCGTGGTACTTCCGAGACGGAGAACTAGGTAGGCGCTCAGGCCTTGCGTCGCCAGGGCCAGCGTCGTCCTCGCCCTGTACGAGAGGATCCGATTCGAGAGGTTCCGGAAGCTCGCTTGCCCGCCTTTTGCTCCTCGCGCTCTACCTCGGCCAGAACCTCGGGGGCGGCGGCGTTCACGATGTCCTCTGCCTCGTCGAGCACGATCTCCACCTCGGGACCGATCGGCTCGGGCTCGTCTTCGACCGGCGGCTCCACCAGGGAGCCGTGCACCCAGCCCACGTCGGCGAGCCTCCGCTCGTAGGAAGGGCAGTTGTCGGGGCAGCGCCATGGCGCGTCGGGCGCCAAGTCCAGATCGCAGATACGCATTACCTCGCCGGTCGAGTAAGTACGGCTCTGGAAGTGCTTGCACTCTTCACGCATGGGCACGACACCATCATGCCGCCTGGGAAGGCTCTCCGGCTAAATCCCTCTCAGCCAACAGAGCCCTCAGCCCTCTCAGCCAACAGAGCCCTCAGCCCTCTCAGCCAACAGAGCCCTCAGCCCTCTCAGCCAACAGAGCCCTCAGCCCTCTCAGCCAACAGAGCCCTCAGCCCTCTCAGCCAACAGAGCCCTCCATCTGCAGCTCGATCAGCCGGCTCCACTCCACCGCGTACTCCATCGGCAGGGTGCGGGTGACCGGCTCGATGAACCCGTTCACGATCATGCCCATCGCCTGTGACTCCGAGAGCCCGCGGCTCATAAGGTAGAAGAGCTGGGCATCGCCCACCTTGGACACAGTCGCCTCGTGACCGATCCGGGCGTCGCGCTCGGCCACTTCCATAGTCGGCTTGGTCTCCGACACCGAGTGGTCGTCGAGCAGCAATGCGTCGCAGCGGACGAAGCTCTTGGAGCGCTCTGCCCCCTCCTCCACGTGCACGAGCCCGCGGTAAGTGGAGACGCCTCCGTCCTTGGAGATGGACTTGGACACGATGGTGGAAGTCGTCTCGGGAGCAGCGTGGACCATCTTCGCGCCTGCGTCCTGGTGCTGGCCGGCACCCGCGTAGGCAACGGAGAGCACCTCGCCGGAGGCCTTGGGACCCACCAGGTAGACCGAGGGGTACTTCATCGTGAGGCGCGAGCCGATGTTGCCGTCGATCCACTCCACATGTGCCTCCGCCTCGGCCCTGGCCCGCTTGGTCACCAGGTTGTAGACGTTGGAAGACCAGTTCTGGATCGTCGTGTAGGTGATGCGGCTGCCAGGCAGCGCAACGAGCTCCACCACCGCCGAGTGGAGGGAGTCGGTCGAGTAGACGGGTGCCGAGCAGCCCTCGACGTAGTGGACCTGGGAGCCCTCGTCCGCGACGATCAGCGTACGCTCGAACTGCCCCATGTTCTCAGCATTGATCCGGAAGTATGCCTGCAGGGGCATGTCGACCTTCACCCCGGGTGGCACGTAGATGAACGACCCGCCCGACCAGACTGCCGAGTTGAGCGCAGCGAACTTGTTGTCGTTGGGAGGGATGACAGTTCCGAACCAGCGCCGGACGATGTCGGGGTGCTCGCGCAGCGCCGAGTCCATGTCCGAGAAGACCACCCCCTGGGCCGCGAGCTCCTCACGGTTGCGGTGGAATACCACCTCCGACTCGTACTGGGCGGTAACACCGGCGAGGTACTTGCGCTCTGCCTCGGGGATGCCGAGCTTGTCGTAAGTCGACTTGATCGCTTCTGGCAGGTCCTCCCAGGAGTCGACCCGGCTCTCCGTCGGTTTCACGTAGTAGTAGATGTCGTCGAAATCGAGGTCGGGCATGTTCACCGCGAACCACGGCGCCATGGGCTTCGCGAGGAAGCGCTTCAGCGCCTTCAGCCGGAAGGCGAGCATCCAATCGGGCTCGCCCTTCATGGCCGACATATCGCGGACTATCCGCTCGGACAGCCCCTTCTTCGGCTTGTAGACGTAGTCCTCGACGTCGGCCCAGCCGAGCTTGTACTTGCCTATGTCTAGCTCTGTGATAGCCATGAGCTTGTCCTTCCGGGGCTCGTCCCTCCGGGGCCACCCCGGCGAGCATTTCCCCTAGCGCCATAGTAACAACTCCACCATGCCAGCTGCACGCGACCCGAGAACACAGCTTCACGACACATCTGCACAGGTAGCGAAGCTTTCCCCGCCCGTTGCGAAGTGGGTCCCGACCGTGATCGAGGCTCATGGCGACAAGCGCGTGGACGGCTGGGCATGGCTCAGGGACTCATCCAACCCCGAGGTCCTGGAGCACCTGCTAGCGGAGAACGCATACTGCGAGGCCGCCCTCGCCCACCTGTCTGGGCTCCGCGAAGTGCTCTTTCGCGAGATCAAGTCGCGCATAGACGAGACCGACGTCTCCGCGCCCGCGTTGAAGGGCAGCTGGTGGTACTACCAGCGCGTCGAGGAAGGTAGCGACTACGCCGTTCACTGCCGCGTGCCGGCAGGCACACCCGGCGACGTTCCCGTCCCCCCGGCAGAACCCAGACCCGGTCCTGCCTTCCCTGACGAACAGGTGCTCCTTGACGAGAACCTGCTGGCCGAGGGGCAGACCTACTTCGACATCGGCTCGCTGGCTATCAGCCCGGACCATCGCCTCCTCGCCTACGGGGCGGACACCTCGGGGGACGAGCGCTTCGTGCTCCGCATCCGGGACCTCTCGAGCGGGGAGGACCTTGCCGAGTCGATCGAAGGCACTTCCTACGGCCTCGCGTGGTCTGCCGGCTCGGACGTGCTGTTCTACACGCGCGCGGATGCCGCCAACCGCCCTCACCAGGTTTGGCGGCATCGCATCGGGACCGATCCGCGAGGCCCGCAGGGGGACGCCCTCGTTCTCGAGGAACCCGACGAACGCTTCCACCTCGGGGTCGGGAACACCAAGGACGGTTCCCTGGTGACAGTGGAAGCCCACTCCAAGGTCACGTCCGAGGTGCTCCTGATCGACGCTCGGCGCCCCGAAGAAGCACCCCGCGTCGTAGAGCCCCGGCGCCAAGACGTCGAGTACTCGGTCGAGCACTACCACGGCAATCTGCTCGTGCTGACCAACGACTCGGCCCCCAACTTCCGCCTCATGGCCTGCCCGCTCGACTCCCCCGGCCGCGACCACTGGCGCGAGCTGGTTCCCGAGCGCGAGGAGGTCCGCCTGGAGGGCATCGAGGTTGTCGACGGGGCGCTCGCGTGCTTCGAGCGCCTGGAGGGATGCCCACGTATCCGGGTCCACTCCCTCTTGGAAGGTGGCCAGTCAGCCGGGGAAGGTGGCCAGTCAGCCGGGGAAGGTGGCCAGTCAGCCGGAAGCTCGCTGGCCGGACCGCTCGGAGACGGTTACCTGCTGCCCGCCGGCGAGACGCCCTCGACCTTCTACGGCGGGGCAAACCTAGACATGTCCTCGCCATGGCTGCGCTACGAGTACTCCTCCCTCGTCACCCCCCGCGTCGTGGCAGACCTCCCACTCGCGCAGCTCGGCGGCGAGATCCCATCTGCCGGAATCGAGGTCCACGTCCGGAAGCGCCAGGTCGTGAAGGGAGGCTATGACCCCTCCGCCTACATCTCCGAGCGCCTCTGGGCCCGAGCGCAGGATGGCACCCGTGTGCCCATCTCGACCGTCCGCCGCCGCGACATCGCACTCGACGGCTCCGCGCCTTGCCTCCTCTACGGGTACGGCGCGTACGAGATCAGCATCGACCCGGTGTTCTCCTCGATTCGCCTCAGCCTTCTCGATCGCGGGTTCGTCTTCGCGATCGCGCACGTCCGGGGTGGCGGGGAGCTCGGGCGAAAGTGGTACGAGGACGGAAAGCTGCTGGCCAAGCCCCACACCTTCTCCGACTTCGTGGCCGTAGCCCGCCACCTGGTGGACCAAGGGCACACCTCACCCGACCGCCTGGTGGCAAGGGGAGGGTCGGCCGGCGGCCTCCTCATGGGGTCGGTCG
Organism: Actinomycetes bacterium; assembly: GCA_021801525.1. GTDB lineage: Bacteria > Actinomycetota > Acidimicrobiia > Acidimicrobiales > JAJYXR01 > JAJYXW01. The sequence goes on along the minus strand of JAJYXW010000105.1, from coordinate 28,260 downwards.
CGAACCTGGCGCCGGAGCTGTTCAGGGCAATAGTGGCGGAGGTGCCCTTCGTGGACTGCCTCACCACCATGCTCGATCCGACACTCCCGCTCACGGTTATCGAATGGGAGGAGTGGGGCAACCCCGCTGCCGACGCGGATGTCTACTCGGTGATGAAGTCATACGCGCCCTACGACAACGTACGGCCGGTTCGCTACCCGGACATGCTCGTCACCGCCGGTCTCACCGACCCGCGCGTGGGCTACTTCGAGCCGGCAAAGTGGGTACAGCGCCTACGCGCCGCCAACCCGGCCAACAAGGCGCTCCTCCACGTCGAGATGGACGCCGGGCACGCCGGGCCGTCAGGTCGCTACGACGCCTGGCGGGAAGAGGCCCGCGTCCTCGCGTTCGTTCTCGACGCAGTCGGGCTCGCGACCTCGCCCGGCCCAGCGTCGAGCTAAGAGGCTCAGCGCATAGGGATGCCGGGCCCGTTGGTTAGCCGGCTGCCTGGCCTGTTGGCTGGAAAGTCGCCCAGAAAGGCGACTGGTATCCGGAAGGCAATGTAACTGGAGTGCCGTCTAGTTCGAGGCTCGCCACTGTCGCGGCCCCCACATCGATCTGGAGCTCTCCCGTCGCGCTGACCTGCTGGCTCTGCCCGGGAAGGAGGGTTCCTGTCCAGAGGACGTGGCCATTCGCCACCTCACGTGCGAGGATCCAGCATCGCCCGGTTGTCGCGCCTATCACCACCGTGTACGAGCCCGACGGCGCGCTATAGGTCGCGCTCGAGGAGGTATAGCTGACCGGGACGACGGAGGAGCCGCTGCTGGAGCCACCGGATCGCTGCGTCGTGGATCCCGAAGTTCTGCGGTTCGTTCCGGCCCTTCTTCCACCTGTAGCGGATCCGGCACCAGCCTTGCCCGGCTTCGCAGCCGTGGCGGAGCCGCCCGTGCGCAGGGCAGCCGGGGTGCCGCCATTGTGGCCGCCGCCCGAAGTCGCTACGAGCACCACGGCCAGGACCACGACCAGCACAGCGCCGCCGGCAATGGCAGCACGGCGGCGGCCAAGCGAGCCCCCTCCTTGGATCCCCCTGCCGGCCGAGGGAGCCCTCCTGCCAACAACTCCTGTCCGCGATCCTTGTTCACCAGCAGCGCCGGCCACCAGACCGGCACCGACGTCATCGAATACCAAGGGAGATCGGTGCTGCTCACTCCCATGCGCACTAGGCCGAGGATCGGTTGCCGGAACGCTGGGCGATGCCGGAACGCTGGGCGATGCCGGAACGCTGGGCGATGCCGGAACGCTGGGCGATGCCGGAACGCTGGGCGATGCAGAAGGAGTCGGAGCCTCGGTGGGCAGTTTGCCCGGAGGCTCGGCTGGAGAGGCGCTCGATTCGTCGGGACTCTTCAACCGCACGCTCGAGTTGCGACCTGTCCGGTCGGACACCTGGCGAAGCGTGTCGAGCGCATGCTGGTAGTGCACCACCGACTGGCGTTCGTCGGCGTACTGCCTGCGGGCGGCCCACGCGACCGTGGCGCCGACCGCCACTAGAGCCAGAAGAACCACCACCACTGCCATCAGATCGCCCCGGGTAGATTGGGGGCTCCAGCCGTCAGAGAAGTCACCGCAACCATTCAACCCGAGTCTCGCGCCTATTTGCAGCGCGGGCGGAAAGGTTCGCCCAGGGTGCAGCAGCACCCACCGAGAGGGTGAAGTCGCGCCAACCGAGAGGGTGAAGTCGCGCCAGCCGGCAGGCCCAGGAAACAGCCGCGCAGGCCCGTCAGGTCCTCAACGAAGAGTGCGGCCGGAGGGCAGGGGGGATAGCACCGCGTCGCGGGTTGGAGCGGTCGCGCGCAGAAAGGATAGGGTCCGCGACTCCCCAGTCGGCCCCCACTTCGGGGTCGTCCCAGGCAAGACCGAGCTCGTCAGCAGGGTTGTAGTACCCGTCTACCAGGTACCACAGGAGAATGTCCGTGTGCGACGCGAAACCGTGGGCGACGCCCGGCGGGATGAACACCCCCCGGTCCACGCTCCCGTCGAGCTCGATGGTCAAGGTCGCGCCGTCGGTCGGCGATCCTTCGCGCAAGTCATGGAGCACGACGCGTGCCCGGCCCCTCAGCAGGTACCAGTAGTCCGCCTGGTGGAGGTGGTAGTGGAGGCCCACCACCGCTCCGGCCTGCTTCTCCGAGCGGTTCGCCTGCGTCATCTCACGACCGAGCGGGAACCACGACCGCCTGTAGGTCTCCACGAACCGGCCCCGCTCGTCCCCGTGCGCCTCCGGCTCCACCACGATGACCCCCCTGATGAGATCGGACTCCGATAGACGCGGCATGGGCCGCAACGATACAAGCTTGCAGCAGGTTTCCGCTCAGGGCGCCAGACTGGCGAAGCCGCCCCTGAAGAACAGCAGGGGCGCTCCGCCGCTCACGCCGAGGTCCAGCACCCTGCCAATCACGAGCTCGTGGTCCCCCGCGTCGTGGGACATGACGAAGGTGCACTCGACCCAGGCTATGGATCCGTCGAGGACCGGCGCGCCACTGGCCCCCTCGTGCCAGCCGACACCGGAGAACTTGTCGCCGCCGGACACTGCAAAGGCGCGCGACAGAGCCTCTTGATGCTCCCCCAGGATGTTCACGCAGAAGTAGCCGGCGGCAGCGATGCGAGGCCAGCTCGTGGAGGTCTTCGCCGGCGCAAGGGCGACCATCGGCGGATCGAGCGACAACGAGGTGAAAGCCTGGCAGGTGAAACCCACCGGGCCGTCGGGCTCCAGCGCCGTGACGACCGTCACCCCAGTCGCGAAGTTACCTAGGACCTCCCTGAAGCGCGCCTGGTCGATATCGTGCGCTGGTGGCTTGGCCCCGGCCTTCATGGTGAGCCCAGGTCCACGGCGAGACCCTCGTAGGCTGCGAAGATGCCCGCGAGCGAAGCCGCCTCGGGCAGGCGGCTCGCTTGCTCGAGCAGTCGATCGACATCGTCGTCGCTGTGGCCCGGGTCGTGATGGAACAGCGCCAGGCGCTTGGCGCCGGCTTCGCTCGCGACGTGGACCGCGTACTCGACAGTGGAGTGCCCCCAGGCGGCCTTGGAGTCGAACTCTTCTGCTGAGTACTGCGCGTCGTGGACGACTAGGTCAGCGCCTTCACAGAGCTCGAGCACGCCGGCGTCCACCTCGACGCCGCCTTCGGGGCGCTGGTGGTCGCTCACGAAGGCGACGGAGCAGCCCATCTGCTCGACCCGATATCCGAGCGTCCGCCCAACGTGGGGAACCCACCTGGCACGGACCTTCGCCTGCCCGATCGCGAAGTCGTCGCCGCCTACGACCTCGCTCAGCACGACCTCACCTTCGAAGCCCGCCACCTCCACGGGGAAGAACGGGGGCTTCAGCATCTCCTCCAGCACACAGCCAAGTCCCCCCGCCTGGGCCGGGCCGAAAACCTCCACTCGGGTTCCTGGGTGCCTGAGCGGCGCGAAGAACGGCAGGCCGATCAGGTGGTCCCAGTGCAGGTGCGTGAGGAGTGCAGCGATCTCGGAACCGTGGGCGGGCGCCCCGCCGGGCACATCGGGCCGATTGGACGCCGTGCCGGCCAGCTCCTCTCCGAAGGCCCGAAGGCCCGTCCCGAGGTCGAACACCAACGGCGGTTCGCCTGGCACGTCGAGCACGACGCACGACGTGTTGCCGCCGTAGCGCCGCTGTGCGTCGCTCGAGCACGGGCACGAGCCCCTGACCCCGAAGAACCTGACTTTCAGCGAACTCCCCCTCCTGGCACGCGGCCGACCGTGGCGAGGATACCGCCGGAGCGAGGACCGTCGCCGAGCATGCCGCGAGGCTATCGTGAGCACATGCCCCGAAAGAGCGTGGTCGTGAACGGGGTCGAGCTCGCCTACCTCGAAGAGGGGCCTCCGGACGGCAAGCTTGTCCTCTGCATGCACGGTTTCCCGGATACCGCGCACACCTGGCGCCACCTCCTGCCGGCACTCGCCGGAGCCGGGTACAGGGCGGTAGCGCCGTGGATGCGAGGGTACGCACCAAGCGGCCTCCCCCCCGACGGCGCCTACGAGACCGGGGCGCTTGCCTCCGACGCGTGCGCCCTGCACGAAGCGCTCGGCGGCGACTCTGATGCTGTCGTCATAGGCCATGACTGGGGCGCTCTCGCCGCCTACGGAGCCGCTTCCTACGAGCCGAGCCGGTGGCGGCGGGTAGTGGCTCTCGCGGTCCCACCCCCGTCCGCGCTGCTCAGCTCGTTCTTCTCCTACGAGCAACTCAAGCGAAGCTTCTACATATTCCTCTTCCAGTCGCCCCTTGCGGAGACTGCGGTCTCCCTCGACAGCTACGGCTTCCTCGACCGCCTGTGGGCCGACTGGTCTCCCGGGTACGACGCGAGCGAGGACTTGGCCCACGTGAAGGAGTCCATCGGCAGCTCGGCGCGCATCAGCGCGGCGATCGGCTACTACCGCGCCATGTTCGACGTGTCACTCCACGACCAGGCATATGCCGAGGCCCAGGCTGCGAGCGGCGCCGTCCCGCCGCAGCGCGCCCTCTACCTGCACGGCGCGTCCGACGGATGCATGGGTGCAGAGCTGACAGGCGACGTGTTGGACTCGCTGGCAGAGGGTTCCGAGCGGGAGATCGTGCCCGGCGCGGGCCACTTCCTCCACCTCGAGCGCCCCGACGAGGTCAACGGGCGCATCATGGCATTCCTCACCAACTGAGCGCCTCGGGCACCAACACCAAGAGGCTCAGTCCCAGACACCTTCCGCGTACGGGCGCTGCCTGGCCGGCAGCGCCGCGCGCGTCCACACCATCACCTTGCGCCTGAACGAGCAGACCTCCTCGCCTCTCTGGTTGAAAGCCTTCGTCACCACGGTGACGATCCCTCTGTCGGGCTTGGACGAGGACGGGGCCTTTGCAACCACCTGGGTCTCCGCGTAGATCGTGTCGCCGTGGAAGGTCGGGTGCCGATGCACGAGGGACTCGACCTCGAGGTTGGCGATCGCGGATCCGCTCACGTCGGGCACGCTCATGCCCAGTGCGATCGAATAGACGAGGTTGCCGACCACCACATTGCGCCCGTGCACCGTCTCGTGCTCCGCGAACCACACGTTGGTGTGCAGCGGGTGGTGGTTCATGGTGATCATGCAGAAGAGATGGTCGTCGTACTCGGTGATCGTCTTGCCCGGCCAGTGGCGGTACACGTCACCCACCTCGAAGTCCTCGAGGCATCGCCCGAAGGGGCGCTCGTGTTCATTCATGTTGCCGGTGTAGTACGCCGGGGGTGGTGCCGGCAAGCGGCGGCGAGGCAGCGGGCGCTGTGTCAGAACGTGCGACCAGCGCGCCAGCAGCACCAACTGCCCAGAACCCCACCACGGCGAGCCCGAGCACGTTGGCGAAGATCGTCGTGCGGTCCACCGATGTGGCCAGCCAGAACTGGATCTGCGTCGTACCGGCCACGTAGAAGATCCCCGTCGCCAGAACCTCCGCCCCGCCGAGTGCCCAGACCAGGCGGTCGTCGCCGAAGCCCATCCGCCGTCTGGCCCTGCCGAGCAAAGCCGCTCCGACGATGCCCAACGCGAGCGCGATGCCGGCAAGGTGGAGGTGATCGGCCATGCCGCGAGCGGTGGCGTCCATGCGCGTCCAGAGCGACCCGTGAGGCCTCCCGTTCAGGTCCGGGTCGGGGAGCGCTCCGAGGGCGAGCATCAAGGCAGGCCACGCGACCACCCCGGCCAGCCCAATGGTCGCGGGCACCAGGCGCCGGAGGAGGTCGGGCGACCTCCCCCCGCCTGGCTCCGCTACGGGCACCTGCCCTCCGCCGGATGCCTGTGCCGGCACCTGCCCTCCGCCGGATGCCTGTGAGGGCGATCCGTCCCCCTGGAAGCCGTCCCCCCGGAAGAACGAGTACCGAAGGTAGAGGAGCACTACCAGCACCGCCGACGCGGCAATCCCCTCGTTCTTCGTGAGAGCCGCCACCGCGACGAGGAGCGCCGTGACGTACAACGACGACCTGCTCGCCGGGAGCAGCAACCCGTAGCCAGCCGCGCCAACTGCCGCAGCAGACCAGAGTAGGTCCACGTAGCCGTTGGTGGCCGAGGCCCCCGCGACGCCGTATGCCGCCAGGCACCATGCGCCGCCAGCCAGCACCCCCACGGCTGCGACGAGGAGCCCGGCCAGCCTGCCCGCCCCCCCGGCTCGCAGCCTGGTGGCACCTGAGGTGCCCGCCTCTACGAGCATGCATCCGGCCGCCGCCACAGCGCACGCGCTGCAGAGGGCGATCATCACCTCACCGAGACGAAGCGTATGCGTGGAGGTCACGGTCCAAACGAGTGCGACCATGCCCCCGGCGAGAGGCGGATAGCTCGAGTGCGCGAAAGGAAGTGCGGGGTTGGAGAGCGCTGCCCTAGCCACGGCGTGGCCCTCGAGCATCCACCGCGCGTGCAGCAGCCAGATGCCGCGCGCGTCGAAACCGATCCGGGGCCTCACGAGCGCGGACAGCCCCCACGAGACGGCTGCGACGACTGCGAGCAGGCCGGCCAGCCCCCCCATGCCGGAGAGGCTTCCCATGCCGCCGGGCAACTCGAGCGAAGGCCTAGGCGCCCGAGCGTATCCTCGAACGCTCGCCTGGCCAGGCGCCGGCGGCTGCAACCCAGCGCTCCTGCGCTCCTCGCGGTGGGCCAGCAACGACGCGAGAGCCGCGGCATTGGCGGCCACCGCCAGCGCCACGAACCAGCGCAGGATGCTCCCGGCAACGAGCACGGTAAGCCCTCCGGACACCCCGGCAAGCACTGCTCCGGCCAGCGGCGCCAGGAACACTGTCACCGGGCGCTTCCCCGCCAGCCGCCACGCCGGCAGGGCGCCGCTCGCGGCCAGGAGCCCCATCCCCGCGACCGCGCCGCCGAGCGTGCTCACGCGCCGTTCCCCGACGCACCAAGCGTCCCGGCGAAAGTGCCTCGTCGATGCCGGGCCGCCGCGCCCACCGGGGCTCCTGGCGGATCTCCCACCGGATGCCTCGGCGGAGCTGCACCCACCTGCCAGCCTCCGGGGCGCGCCACTACGCCCCGCCCTAGGCACGATCCCGGTCCCGAGCGGTCCACCAGCTCGAGGACTACCCTGGCTTGCGAGGGGTAGCGGACGAGGCGAGCCCACTGGTCCACCGCCTTAGCGAGCGTGATCCATGACCCGGGCGGATGCCTGGGGATCTCTACCGGGGCGCCCTTTGGGACGAGGCGCATGGCGGCCGCGCTCAAGCAGGCGTAATAGCCGTCGTAGAGTCGCGCCAGGCGCACAGAGCTGCCACTCCCAAGCGCTTCGGTGGAATGGACGCCGTGTACGGACTCCCGAACCAACACCACGCCCGAGGCAGCGAGCAGCACCGCGGCGACGCCACGTAGGACAGCCCCCCTCATATCGCTCCACCTACGAGCCGCGGACAGGCCCGGCGCGCCATGCCGACCGGATCCCGGGTATCGTGCCCGGCCCTGCACCTCGCCGCGAGCCCTGGTCCCCCGCTCGCCCTACGCCTCCGCGTCCATGGCGGGCCGGGTAGTGAAGCCGAGCGACCAATCCTCCCGTGACTCGCCGTCGATGGCCAGCCGCCAGGTGAAGCGGTTTCCAGGCGAAAGCGGCAGCGGACCGAGGTTTACCACCAGCGACACGTCTACCGGAGTCCCGGGCGGCACCGTCGTCGGCCGCGCCACCTGCAACTCGCCCCTGACCTCGACAGGCTGAGCGCCCTCAGGAGTGTCGACCATGACCGGCTGGCCGTCCGCGTCCTCGAGGTAGAGCTCCCAGTGGTGGGGCGTCTCGGCCTCGTGCCAGCCCACGTCCACCTTGAGAGCGATCGCCGAGGGCATGGGCTCCGGTCCGGTGAGCGACCAGCCGCCACCGAGCACGTAGAGCTTTCCATCGGCGACCTGGGCCGCGTCGCACAGGAGCATCGTCACCTTCACCCCGGCGAGGCTACTGCCTGCCTAGGTGGGTGTCGTACCGGGCTCTGCCCTGCCGGGGCGGGGCTAGCGTTTCCTCCATGCGAGGACTCAGGGACGACGTATACCGGCGACCGCTCGCCACAGCGCTGGAGCGCCTCGGAGTGGGCCCAGGTTGGCGTTGCGTCGACGTGGGAGCCGGGGGTGGGGACGTCTCGGTCGCGCTCGGCGAGGTCGTGGGACGCCAGGGGCGGGTGTACGCCGTGGACTCCGACCCGAGGGCCCGTGACGAGGTTGCCAGGGCCGCAGCGTCGCACACCCAGGTCGTGGCCATCACCCAGGCCGGCGAGGACCTCCTGCTGCCCGAGCTGGTGGACCTGGCGTTCTGCCGCTTCCTCCTGCTGCACGTCTTCGACCCGGCGGCGGTGCTCGCGCGCATGGCCAGTGCAGTGCGCGCGGGCGGCTACGTAGTGGCCCAGGAGCCAATCACGTCGGCAGGGCGCATAGCCGGGAACCCCCTGTCCATGCCCGATGCACGCCATCCGGACGTGGGTGCGCTGCTGCCCGCGCTCGCGAGGAGCGCAGGGCTCGAGTTGATCGACGCGTGGGCGGAGGCGCCGGCAAGCGCAGGCCCCGGACCGGTGGCCGACTACCTCTCGTCTCTCACAGGAGTCGATCCCGGAGACGACCCCGTGGTACTGCCGCCCCTAGTTACGGTGATCGCCCGTGCCGGCGCCGCTGCTGATGCGTGGCGACCGTTGCAGCAGGGTGCCTCTGGCGGCGGATAACCTCGGGATCCGTGACATCCGACAGGGAAGTGCTGGAGGGCCTCCGCGCTGCTCCGGACCTCGACCAGGCAGTGCACGCTGTGGAGATCGGCTCGCAAGTGGTCGATGCCGCCGCGAGGGCTCTCGCCTCGGGCGGCGGCATAGACGCCAACCAGGTCGTCGCCTACGACCTCGCCCATGGAGCGGCAGCGATCCGCACAGCCCGCGCTGCACTCGACTACGGTTCGCTCGGCACGGCCGAGGCCACGATCGCTTGTGCCTTCGTCGCGGACGCCCTGGCCGACCTGCTCTCACGCACTGCGGGCCGCGAGGGGGCGTGGGGCACCTCGGCCGGCTGGGCGGAGAAGGCACTCGGGTTCATTTCGACCTGGCGGGACCCAGCCGTGCTTGCGGCCCTCTGCGGCACCGAGGGAGAGCGGCACCTCGACCCGGACTTCGACATGGTGCGTGACAGCTTTCGCCGCTTCGCCGAAGAGCGGGTGCGCCCTGCGGCAGAGCACGTGCACCGGGCGAACGCGGACGTCCCCGAGGAGATCATCGCCGGCCTTGCGGAGCTGGGTGCGTTCGGCCTGTCCGTTCCAGAGCGCTACGGCGGTTTCGCAACAGGTGGCGAGAGCGACTACCTCGGGATGGTGATAGCGACCGAGGAGCTCTCCTGGGGGTCACTCGGAGCCGGGGGATCCCTTATCACGAGGCCGGAGATCCTCTGTAGGGCGCTCCTGAACGGCGGAACCGAGGAGCAGAAGCGCAATTGGCTCCCGCGGCTCGCGTCCGGCGAGGCAATGGCGGCGGTCGCAGTCACCGAGCCCGACTACGGATCGGACGTGGCGGGGCTCACCACGTCGGCGACTCGCTGCAAAGGGGGGTGGCTCATAAACGGGGTAAAGACCTGGTGCACCTTCGCGGCACGCGCCGATGTGCTGATGCTCCTCGCCCGCACAGACCCCGATCGGAGCCTCGCCCACCGGGGGCTGTCGCTCTTCGTGGTCGAAAAGGACAGGGCAGGTGGGCAAGGGTTCGTGCTCACGCACGAACCTCGGAGCGCAACGCCCGGGGCCGGCGACGCCGTCGCCGCCGGGCGCATGGAGGGACGTCCCATAGACACGCTCGGCTATCGCGGCATGCACTCCTACGAGATCGCGTTCGACAACTGGTTCGTTCCAGACGACTGCCTGATCGGCGGCGAAGCCGGTCTCGGGCGTGGCTTCTACCTCCAGATGCAGGGCTTCGAGAACGGCAGGCTCCAGACTGCAGCCAGGGCGCTCGGAGTCATGCAGGCCGCGTACGAGGCCGCGTACGCCTACGCCAAGGAACGCGTCGTGTTCGGTAAACCGGTCCTCGAGCTCCAGCTGACGAGGGTGAAGCTCGCGCGCATGGCGGTGATCATCCAGGCGACGCGCCAGTTCGCGTACCAGGTGGCCCGGCTGATGGCCAAGGGGGAGGGCGCCCTCGAAGCCTCCATGGTCAAAGCCTACGTGTGCCGGGCCGCCGAATGGGTCACCCGCGAGGCTATGCAGGTGCACGGTGGCATGGGGTACGCGGAGGAGTTCCCGGTGAGCCGGTACTTCGTGGACGCGCGGGTGCTGTCGATCTTCGAGGGCGCCGACGAGACGCTCGCCCTAAAGGTGATAGCCCGCCGGCTGGCAGAGCAGGCCACCGGCTGAGCTCCGTGCCAACTAACGCTAGGAGCGGTGCAGGGCAGTGGTCGGCGTGCCTGGCCGCGTGCTCCGGCGGGGCGGAGCTTCGAGCGCATCCACGATGAGCGACGCGTAGTACCTGGCGCCAGCCGGGTCGAGGTGCACGCCGTCGGGATAGAAGTACTGGGGATAGGGAGCACTCGCGCTGTACCAGTCGACGAGGCGCGCATGAGGATAGGTCGCGGCCACCGAGGCGATGGTCGCGTTCACCTGCTGTTCCCAGGGGCGGTCCACGCGGGTGTTCACGAGGACGACCCGTCTCATTGGGCCCAGCGACGCCAGGAGCGCCAGGAGCTGACCTGGCGAGAACGGCCCGTTGGTGCCGAGCTCTATGATCACCCGGTTCCCGATGTCGCCATTCGCCTTCAACTGCGGCACCTCGTCTTGCACCTGGTAGAGCTGCTGGCCCACGCGGGCATCGATGACGATGCCAGGGAGGGAGCGCTCCAGGTAAGGAGCTGCGTCGACCATGATGGAATCCCCTATTGCGGTCACTCCTTGGCCCGCCGGCACAGGGGCAGTGGTCGTAGAGCTCGGGAGCAAACCAGCACGCCAAGCGCCACCACGCCCAGCTCCGCCCAGCCCCGCCACGCCACGCCCAGCCGCGCCACTCCGAGCCCCGCCAAGCCCCCTGCTGGCGTAGGGGTGGACCGGAGGCAGTATGTCGCGATAGCGGCTCGCCTCCGACGCCAGTTGCGCCCCAGGCACCTGGAGCACGCCCGAGAGCCCGACAACGCACACCACCACGTTGGCGGCGACCAGGGCGCTGGCGGCCCAACCGAGCCTGCTCAGGCTCGGACGTGACCATCCGCGCTCTCGCACATGCTGTGAGACACGTGCGCGGATGCGGCCGAGCGCTCCGTGGCGGACGGGCTCCTCGACGAAACGCCACGACAGCGCAGCGAGCACAAGGCTCGCGCTCACCTGCAGGGCCGCACGAACGAAGTCGGGGCTCGAATCGATGGGCGTCGTGAGCACGATCACCGGGTAGTGCCACAGGTAGATCGCATACGAGCGCGCCCCCACCCACCTGAGGGGCCGCCACCCGAGGAGCACGTGGAGGCGCGCGCTCGGGTGAAGCGTCACTGCGATGACAGTCGCGCTCAGGGCAGAGAGAAGCACCATGCCGCCCTGGTACAAGAAGGGCTCGTACTGGCTGGTCTGCCAGAACATGACGAACAAGCCGACGAGCGCCACCGCACCGGTGACCTCGAGCAGCCGCCGCGCGCCAGGGCCTACCGGAGCCAAGGTCCTGGCCCGGGGCAGCGCGAGGGCAAGGGCAGCGCCTATGAGCAAGGCGAACGCCCGCGTGTCGGTACCGTCGTAAACGCGGGTGGGGTTGCCGTCGGGCGAGTACAGGAGCCCCATTTCCACGGCCGAGGCCACCGCCACGAGCAACGTGAGCGCAATGAGCGCCTTCTTCGAGCGCACGAACCGGAGCCCCGCCAGCACCACGAAAGGCCAGAGCAGGTAGAACTGCTCCTCGATGGCAAGCGACCACAGGTGCCCGAGGGCAGACGGGGGGCCGAAGCGGGCGAAGTACGACACGTGGTGGAAAATGAACCACCAGTTGCTCACGTAGAAGATCGCCGGAAGGAGGTCGCCGCGGAACCCGGGGAGCTGGGCATGGTCGAAGAGCGTGACCCAGCCGAGAGTCACGAAGAGCATCACGAACAAAGCGGGCAACAGGCGGCGCGCCCGGCGCGCCCAGAACTGCCGGAGCTCGATCCTCCCGGCCTTGTGGTATCCGGCGACAAGCAGGTCGGTTATGAGGTATCCCGACAGGACGAAGAACACCCCGACGCCGAGAAGCCCTCCCGGCACCCAGGCAGGGTCCAGGTGGTAGCCGATCACGGCCAGCACGGCTATCGCGCGAAGGCCGTCGAGGCCCGGCAGGTACGGGCTGGTCCCCTCTACCGGCTCAGGCATGGATAGTCCGTTGGCTCAGGCATGGATAGCCCGGTGGCTCGGGCTCGGCAGGAAGCGAGCCGTCTGGCGAGACGTAAAGCCGGTTCAGGCCTCCGCCGAGCGGGTGAGCCCGAAGCGTGACAAGCCTGCTGCGTGGCGAGGCGTGAAGCCGGTTCAGGCCTCCGCCGAGCGGGTGAGCCCGGCACGCTCGCCGCGGGTCACGAACTTGGTGGCCATCTTCCGGCTGGCCTCGTCGATCATCTCGTCGCCGAACATCACGGCACCCCTGCGGTCGTCCTCGGTCGCCCGGCGATAGGCGTCGAGGATGTCCCACGCCCGGTCGAACTGCTCCTGGGTCGGGGAATAGACCTCGTTCAGCACTGCGACCTGGTCAGGGTTGAGGGCCCACTTGCCGTCGTAGCCGAGCGTGCGCGTCCTCTGGGCAAAGGACCGTAGCCCGTCGGTGTCGCGGATCTTCAAGTAGGGCCCGTCTATCACCTGCAGACCGTTTGCCCGCCCGGCCATGAGGATCTTAGAGAAGACGTAGTGGAAGTGGTCGCCCGGGTACTCCGGTATCTCCACCCCGCCAGTGAGAACGGGCATCTCCATAGATGCCGCGAAGTCCGCCGGACCGAATATGACTGTCTCGAGGCGGGGGGATGCCGCGCAGATCTCCTCCACTGCTATCAACCCGGTCGTAGTCTCGATCTGGGCCTCGATCCCAATGTGCCCGCGAGGAAGCCCGCAGTTCTCCTCGACTTGAGTGAGGAGGAGGTCAAGGGCGATCACCTCGGCACCCGACTGGACCTTCGGCAGCATCACCTCGTCGAGGCGCTCTCCTGCCCCCGACACCACTTCGATCACGTCCCCGTACGTCCAGCGGGTGTCCCAGGCGTTCACCCGCACGCACAGCACACGGTCGTCCCAGGGCTGCTTGCGGACGGCCTCCACCACCTTGGCGCGTGCCGCCTCCTTCTCCAACGGCGCGACGGAGTCCTCCAAGTCGAGGAAGGTCATGTCGGCCGCAACGCTCGGGGCCTTCTCCAAGAACCTCTCGTTGGACCCTGGCACAGAGAGGCACGACCGCCGCGGAAGGTTCCTGCTTCGAGTGGACATGGACGAGATGATACGGCGAGCCCGCTCACCCGGCCAACCGCCCGTGGCGGGCCGAGACCGTTCACCTTCTCCAGCGAGGAGAGCACAGGCATTCTCCGGCGAGGAAAGCACAAGCACCTTGTCCGGCAAGCGGAGCACAAGCACCCTGTCCTACGAGGAGAGCACTAGCGTTCACTACCGTGCCAGGTTCCCCTCCACCCGATCCGGCGCCCTCCGGCGCTCTGCCCGAACCGCCATCCACAGACGCATGCTGGCCAGATGAGCTCGACGAGCTCTTCCGCCGGGCTGTCACTGCCGAGTACTCGAGCATCACTCGCTCGGGAAGCCCCGTCACCGTGCCGACCACGCCATACGTCTCTCCGGACGGGCGAACGCTGGACGTGTCCACCGGTCTCACCTACCCGGCGAAAGCTGAGAGGGCACGGCGCAATCCAAAGGTGAGCCTGCTCTATGCCGACCCGGTCGGCTCGGGGCTGGAAGACCCCCCGGTGGTCCTGGTGCAGGGTCTTGCCGCCGTGCGCGACGCCGACCTGCAAGCCAACACCGACCGCTACGTGAGCGTGTCGATGGCAAAGCTCCCAGAGGCGACCAAGGGCAAGCCAAGCTTCGCATTGAGGCGTATGGCATGGTATTTCGCCCGCATATGGATCGAAGTGACCCCGCTGCACATCTACTGGTGGCCCGACCGCTCCCAGGACGTCGCCCCTCGCGAGTGGCATGCCCCCGAGGGAGCCACCTCACCGCCCTCCGATCCACCTCCCCCTGGGGTCCAGCCTCCGGCTTGGCTGGCTCCCCCACCTTCCTGGGAGCCGCTGGCGGCAGATGCCATGACGAGGATGGCGATGGCAGACCTCACGGTGGTGAGCACAGACGGCTTCCCGGCCTGCCTGCCGGTGACCGTGACTTCGATGGACCTGGACGGCCTCCGCCTGGAGATCGGGAGCGGCGCTGTCGGCGTGGAGGGCTCCTCCGGTGCCGCCTGTCTCACCTTCCACCATCATCCCGAGGCCTTCACCGGCCAGGAGAACCGCACCTTCGTCGGCAAGCTCGCGGCGGCCGGTGAGCCGAGAGCATTCCACTTCGAAGTGGAGCGCGCCCTCGCTGACTGGAGCCTCTCCGGCGGGACGGCAACCGTGGCCCTGGGGTTCCTGGCCAAAGGCCGCAAGCTCCGACCACGCCTGGCGGCCGAGGCTTCCAGACGCGGTCAGCCGGTTCCCAAGGTGCACCTCAGCCGGACAAGTCGGCGGGCGTGAGCTGCTCGCTCAACAGCCGCTCGAAGCGAGCAGGATCGCCTCCGACGAAGCCCCGGCACAGAGCCAGGCCCTCGGTGTAGCAAGTGACGTAGGCCCGCCACGTGGGGTGGACCAGGAACTCGACCGCCTTTGTAGCGCGCTTGGCCGGCAGGAGCCCCAGGCGGGCCACCTCATCGGTGACCTCGTCAACGCCTGCTCCATCGGCGTGGAGGCGCCACGCAGCGTTGGAGCGCACCGAGCCGAGCGCCTCGCCGGCTTCGGCCACCACGGCAACCACCTCGGGGTCGTAGCTCAGCCCGTGAGCGTGGAAGATCTCGGCCAGGACGGGCTCAGGCCGAGGTCCTATGGCCACCTCTATCCCGAGATCGGCCAATCCCTCCGAGACCAGGCACTCGGGCGTGCCGACGAAGAACGCCGTCTCCTCCGCGAAGCCCATGCTCCTCACCAGGCGCACCTCCTTGCGGCAGTGCTCGCTGTGATGCCCCGGGTAGGCCTCGTGCGCGACCAGGTGCCCGAGCGACGTGGATAGCACTGGCAAGTCGGTGTTCACCTCCACCTTCGAGCGCAGACCTCCGAGGTAGGTGTTGAAGCCCGACCACGGCTTGCCGGTCACGAGTCCCACGTCCACCTGCTCGCCCTCCGGGAGCCCGAAGAGCCGCTCGGTGCGAGCACGAAGCTCGTCCTCGACGGAGCGGACGACAGCCGGCAGTACGTCGGGCGCCACGGCGTGGCGCTCACGCCACGCGATCAGCCGCTCGCCAAGAGGCCCGTTCCCAGGCAGCGCCTCGGCCAGCAACCCGTGCGCGGCGAGGATCTCCTCCTCGGGCACGAAGCGGGGGCGAACCCCGTAGCAGCCCTCGACCTCCTCCTCGTAGCCGACACGTTCGCCTGCAAGCCGCCGAGCGGTGGTGAGCAGTCCCAACACCTGTGCGCGTAGCCACCTGCGCCTGCGTGCCTGCAACTCCGAGGTGCCCTCCGCTCCGCCAGTCGCCAGGCGCTCCTCGCCCTCAGGCGCGTCGAGCGGCTCACCCGCGTCGATCCCGCCGATCACGGATCGCGCCTCCGCGACGAGCTGCGCCGGGTCCGCCAGAGGCCCAGCAGATGCCCGTCGCACCAGCGCCTCCGGGCCGTAGTAGGCATCCACCAAGCCCTCGATGTGCCTGCCTAGCGCCAAGCCCAAAACCAGGTAGCGCCCGACGAGACTCCCGGGCGCAGGATCGCGCACCCGGCGCGTCAGGACAGCTCGGCCCGCAAGAACGCGAGCGTGCGCTCCCATGCCTTGCCGGCGGCATCTGCGTTGTGCACATCGGGGCGCGTGTCGTTGAAGAACGCGTGGTCGCAGCCCTCGTAGACGTGGATCTCGGCACGCTTCGACAGGCCTCGAAGCTCCGATTCGAGAGCACGGGCCGCCTCAGGCGTGAAGAAGCCGTCGAGCTCCGCGTAGTGGCCGAGCACAGCCGCGTTCATCGCCGAGTAGTCGGGCCGCGCGTCGGGCCAGGGGATGACGCCGTAGAACGGGACGCAAGCTCGAATCGCGTCGGGGCGCTGACAGGCGAGCACGAGGGCCAGACCGCCTCCCATGCAGAAGCCCACGACGCCGACCTTGGAGCCCGACGAGTGGCGGGCAACCTCGTCGATCGCCCCCGAGAGATCCCGTCCAACCTGGTCCATCCGGAGCGCCATCATCTCCTTTGCAGCCTCGTCGGGCTCGCGCACCTCCTTGCCGTGGTACAGGTCGGGCGCCAGCGCGCTGAAGCCCTCGGCGGCAAAGCGGTCGCACACGTCCTTGATGTGCGGAACCATCCCCCACCACTCCTGTATCACCACCACGCCGGGACCCGCTCCTCCTGAGGGGACGGCCAGGTACCCCTGCGCCTGGTTGCCGTTGCTCGGGAACTCGATGATCTCACCCATGACGACGACCATAGCTCCGGCAAGGACTCAGTACACGCCCCCGAGCTTTCGGTGGTCCCACGATACGACCTTCTCCACCTCGATCCTGACGGCCGCCCGCTTGGCTCCCATCTGCGCTATCACTGGCCGGGAGGTGGCATCGACGGGGCCGAAGTAGCGCTCGTAGATGCTCTCGCCGAGCTCCATCACCGTGGCGGGGTCCTCGATGACGCTACCGGTGCCCACGAGCTCCACACCTCGCAGCTCCTCGTAGCGGCCACCCTCCTCCACGAGGCAGGTGAGCCTGGGGTCGCGCCTCAGGTTCACGACCTTCTGGGACCGGGCGTAGGTCCAAAAGGCGAGCTTGGAGTCGAGGAACCCGTACCACATGGCGACGAGGTGGGGGTGGCCTGTCGGACCGATGGTCGCCACGTTCATGGTCCGGCGCCCTGCGAGGAAGGCAGCGACCTCCTCGGGGGACATCTTGATCAGCTCTCTCCGGCTCATGTGCTCAAGTCTTGCGCGAGATCCACGGTGCCAGCAGCTCGGAAGGCTCGGGGCAGCTCGATGCACAGGCCGAGGCCAGCTCTGCGAGCTCCATGGAGCCCGAGGGAGTGAAGATGCGCTCGACGTATCGGGGAACCTCCTCGATCGTCGCCTGCCGCCTCGCGCCAGGCACCATCCGCTCGAGCACACTCCAGATTCGCGAGGGGAGCATTCGGCCTCTGGGTGCAACCAGCCACACCTGCACGCCCAAGTCCGAAGCAGCGATCAGCGACCTCGAGGACCTGGGATCGAGAGCCATCGCCGCGGCACCGATGGCCAGCACCTCCACACCTACAGCGCCCGCCGTGGCTATCTCCGCTGGGTCCCAGCTGCTCGACACTCCGCCCGGCACCTCGAGCGAGGCTGCCTCGACGTACCCGAACGTAGGGTCTGCCCAGAGCTCCTCCGCCGCAGCTTCGCATTCGGACTCGGGATCTGCCGCAGCAAGCACCCTCGCTGCGACCCACCAGATCGCCCCGCACGCGGGCTGGCGCTCGACCAGCCGGCGCGCAGCTGCCACCAGAGCCGCAGGGTCGATCCGCGCCAGCTCGCCGAGAGCGAGAGCAGCGCTGGCCGCCAGGTCTGTAGGGTCGTCACTCGCCGACCTGGCGATCGCACGCAGGTGCTCGACGGGATGCACGAGAGTCGAATACCTCAGGTTTCTCTGCGGAGCATCTGCTGCCGCGAGCTATCCGGGGCCGCCGCCGGCAGGTGCCTGGTCATGCGCTGCGAATATCCCTGGCGGCAATACGCCCTCCGAGCCGGGCAGGCGCGGGCCGGGTGCCCCCCCGAAGCGGTATGCCACAGGCTCGAGACCTACCTGGACGACGACTGCCTGGCCCGTGCTGTCCCCGAGCACGCAGCCGAGCACCGCTGCCGCCACCTCGTCGGGATCGATGAGCGGGAACCCCGCTCCTTCCAGAGTGTCGCGGGCAAGCCCGTCGATGAGCGGGGTGTCCACGAGACCGGGGCAGACAGCGTTCACCCTGATGCCGAGTGGGCTGAGCTGCTGCGGGAGGGATCGGACCAGGCCCACGACCGCATGCTTGGTGAGGGTGTAGACGGGGTCGCCCGCGAAGGCGATCAGACCCGCGAGCGACGCGGTCGCCACGATCGCCCCACCTTGGCGCCTGGCCATCGCCGGCACTACCGCGCGTATGCCGAAGACCACCCCGTCGACATTGGCACCCAGTATGCGGCGGTACTGCTCCACCGTCATGCGGGAGACGTCCCCCTCGCCTGTGGTCACCCCGGCGTTCAGATGAGCTACGTCGAGCCCGCCGTAGGTTCTCTCCACGAGCTCTACCAGCGATTCCCATTCCTCGGGTCGGCTCACGTCGGCCCGTGCGAAGATCCCGCCCAGCCCCTCGGCCGCCGCGTTGCCCCGCTCCTCGTCGAGGTCGACCACCACCACCGAAGCGCCCGCGGCGGCCATCCTCGTCGCACTCGCGAGCCCGATCCCCGACGCCCCCCCAGTCACTATCGCCACCTTGCCGTCGAGGTCGCCCATCAAGACACCCCGGGAGGACTGCCGGCTCCAGCCGTCGAAGAGGTCACG
Organism: Actinomycetes bacterium; assembly: GCA_021801525.1. Lineage (GTDB taxonomy): Bacteria > Actinomycetota > Acidimicrobiia > Acidimicrobiales > JAJYXR01 > JAJYXW01. The sequence goes on along the minus strand of JAJYXW010000105.1, from coordinate 9,611 downwards.
CTCAGCAGGCTAGGACCACCAACGCTGCTGCGCCAGGGCGCCGGCGCTCGGCGAATGGAGCACAGCAGAGATAACATGGCCGTGGCCGGAAGGCCTCCACCCCAGTTCGGCCGTGCCGGGTTGGCTGCCAGAGACAATCATGAAACCCATCCCCGTCGCCTTCCATATCGGACCGCTCCTCGTCCACACCTACGGCATCGGCCTGGCGATCACCTTCTGGTTCGCCTACCGGTACTTCGAACGACGCCTCCGCGACCGGGGATACCGGGTGGAGTGGCTGACAGGGGTGTTCATCTGGGTCGTGGTCGCGGCCATAGTGGGAGCGCGGGCAATGCATGTGCTCGCGAACCTCTCTTATTACAGCGCGGCGCCCGGGCAGATCCTCCAGGTGTGGCATGGTGGGCTGTCCTCCTTCGGCGGGCTCGCAGCCGCCGTGCCAACCGGTGTGATCCTCGCCCGCCGGCGTTGCCCCGAGCTGCCCTCCTGGAAGGCGGCAGACATAGTGACGCCGGTGCTCGTCGCGGCGTGGGGAGTGGGCCGCCTGCTCGGTCCGCAGCTCATGGTGGCCGGGGGAGGGCACCCCACCAACCAGTGGTTCGGCATGTACTACGCGGACCAGGTCGGAAAGCGCCTGCCGGTTCCCATATTCCAGGCATTCGACTGCTTCGTCATCCTGGCCGTGCTCATCTTGATCGAGAGGCGATGGGCGGACAGGCCAACCGGGTTCGTCTTCGCCACGGGGGTGAGCCTCTGGGATCTGGCGCGCTTCTTCGAAGAGCACCTGTGGCTCGCGTATCCGGGGCACCTCGGTTCGACGTTGGTGCAGATCGCAGGCCTCGCCTTGTTCGCTGCCGGTGCGATCGCTGCCGGGTTGCTCTGGTGGCGCCAGAAGCACACCACCGGCGGGGAAGCACCGCCGGTGGACGGAATAGGCGAGCCCCAGCCTGCCGAGCCCCAGCCTGCCGAGACCTAGCCTGGCGAGCCCTAGCCTGGCGCAGCCTTGCCCGGAGGCCGGCCCGGACCGGGCGGACCGGCAAAGGCCTGGGCGATCTCCATCCACTCGCGGGCTTGGGAACCCGAGATCACGAGCGATGTGTCCGCCAGGTTGCGGCGCTGGGTGACCACGAGGCAGAAGTCGAGAGCGCTGCCTGACACCCGCTCTTGGGCCGGTCTACCGGCCGGCCCCGGCTCACCGGGGCCGGCTAGGAAGCTCCAGCTCTCGCCGCCGGGACCTGACAGCTCGACCACGACTGCGCTACCGGGGGGATCCAGGCCGCGAACCATGTAGGCGAAGCCCCGGGTCCTCACCCCCAGGTGCGCGATGTGCCGCAGCCTGGGCGTAGCGGCTCGCTCCACCCCCAGGGCATCGGCGACGTCCTGACCGTGCGCCCACGTCTCCATCAGACGTGCGGTGACGAACGAAGCGACCCCCATCGGAGGACCGAACCACTCGACTCGAGCCGCAGCGTCGAGCGAGCCAAGCTCCTGGATCATCTCGCCGCGAGCAGCCCGCCACCACGACATGAGCGCGGCGCCGTCCATTGCCCGGCCCCGTGCGAGGTGCTCCTCCATGGGGTCCGCCTGCTGTGCACGCGCTGCATCGGCGAGCACACGAAAGCGATCAGGGTCGCGCACGGCCATGGTCGCGACCTCGTCGAAGTACGCGAGGTGGCTTACCTGGTCGCGAACGGCCCACCCCTCTGCCGGCGTCGGAATGTCCCAAGGCGAGCCCACAGCGGAGCCGATGATGGCGTCGAGCGCGCTCTGCTCGTCGGCAAGGTCCCTCAGGAGCTCTTCCGAGGCCGGGCCATGGGGAGGCATAGGCACCAGGCTATCGCCCGGTGGCACCCTGCCACCGGGGAGCACAAACGCCAGGCGGCCCAGTCCTCAGGCGGCCCAGTCCTCAGGCGCCTTCGGCATCCTTGATGGCCTCCACCTCGATCTCCACCTTGACGCGATCGCCCACCACCACTCCGCCCGCTTCGAGAGCCGCGTTCCACGTGAGCCCGAAGTCGGTCCTGTCGAGCTCCGTGGACCCGGAGAACCCTGCACGCAGGCCGAACTTCGGGTCCTCGATCACACCGAGGAGCTCGAGCTCGAGTGACACGGGGCGTGTGGTGCCTCGTATGGTCAGCTCGCCGTTCAGCACGAAGGTGTTGCCCTCTGCCTGGGCCACCCCGGTCGACACGAAGCGCATGTCCGGGAAGCTCTCCGAGTCGAAGAAGTCGGCAGACCGAAGGTGGCCGTCGCGCGTCTGCTCGCCGGTGTCCACGCTCGCGGTCGGGATCAGGGCCTCGACGGAGGACTTCAACGGATCCTCCTCGTCGATGCGGATGGTGCCGGTGATCCCGCTGAAGCGCCCGCGCACCTTGGTGACCATGAGGTGACGCGCGACGAACTGAGCGCTCGCATGAGCGGTGTCTATCTTCCAGGTGCCTCCCCGGAGCTTCGATATCTCCTCGGTGGTGGTCAGCGTGGTTGCCATCCTTCGTTCCTCCCTGTTTCGCGGATCTCATGCCTTTGCGGATCCCAGGCGCGTAACGGCGCCGGGCAGGTGTCACCTGTTTCCGCACCTACTGTACATGTATACGCAACTACTGCGCGCGCAATCATATTCCCGACGGGTAAGCTTGCAGAGTGGGCAAGAAGGGCGACACGCCTTGGCTCGACGCCCTCGAGACGAGAGCGTGGAGGAGCATGGTCTCCGTGCATGCGCGGCTTCTCGCGTGCCTGGACTCCGAGCTGCAGGCAAGCTCCGGGCTCTCTCTCCCCGACTACGAGGTGTTGGTGCACCTGTCGGAGGCCGAAGGGCAGCGGATGCGGATGAGCGATCTTGCAGAGCACCTGGACATCTCACCGAGCGGTCTCACCAGGCGGCTCGACGGCCTGGTCGCTGCCGGATTGGTGGACAGGGTGCAGTGCCCCGAAGACCGCCGCGGAAGCTTCGCGGTGCTGACCCGGCTCGGGTACGGGCGCCTCTCCGAAGCGGCACCCGAGCACGCAGCGCAGGTGAGGCGGCACTTCGCCGATCGCCTGACACGCCGCCAGCTCACCTCTCTCGCGGAGGCGATGGAGGCGCTGGGGGCCGGGGGGGCCGGCTGTACATCCGGAGCCCGTGAGGACGGCGGAGTGCCCGGAGCTGGGGAGCCCGACTGAGTGCCCTGCCCGCAGCCCCGGCTACGACCGCAACATTTCGCGCCCCCCCATGTGGGGCTCCGTCCACCAGGTCGTTCCAGAACAAAGCCCAGCTCCCGGCCAAGCATGCCCCGACGACCCCGGTCGTGAGCACGCGCTCCACCAGGGCAGCCGCCCTGGGCCTGCCGACTAGGACGGCCTGGATTGCGGCTGCCGCCGGGTAATAGGCGCCGAAGCGAGCGTCGAGCGCCTCACGGTAGCGCCCGGCCGCACCTGACGGCCCGGCTAGGACCGCCTCGGCGGCTGCCCTCCCACTCCACATTGCAGGAGCTATTCCCTCGCCTTGGAGCGGGTTGACCAGCCCCGCCGCGTCGCCGAGGAGAAGGACCCTGCCGCGGGCCGCCTCGGTGCCTGCCATCCCCATCTTCAGCCATCCTCCGAGCGAGGGGGCATCGCCGGCGATCCTGGCCATCAGCCTCACGGGGAGAGCACCCTTGCGCCTGTCCCCGAGGAGCGCCATCCCGAGGCCGACGTTAGCGAGCGGCCCCGGCCCCGGGAAGGCCCATCCGTAACCAGCGAACGCCTTCCATGGCTCGGTCTCCCACCACGCGATGAGCGGTACCTCCACGTCCGCCTCGACGTAGGACCTGAGCGCGAATCCCCAGAGCGATCGAGCGGGGTCGACCAGTCCTGCGACCGAGGCGACATGGCTGGTAGCCCCGTCGGCTCCGAGCACCACGTCCGCACGGAGCTCCTCGCCGGCGCTCGTCACGAACCCGGCAAGCCCCTCCCCCTCGAAGATGGGCTCTCCTGCTCGCCCGGTGCGGGGCTCCGCGCCGGCTCCGACGGCCGCCCTGCGCAGCACGTCGTCGAAGACGAGCCGCGTCACGGCGACGCCGTGCCCGGGATAGCTAGATCCCTCTCTACAGGGCAAGCTGACGCGCCGGCCGGTGGGGCCCGACACCTCCATGTCGCCTACCTGCCTGCTCTCCGGCAGCTCGACTCCGAGGTCTTCGAGAAGCCGAACCCCTCTGGGGCCGACGAGGTCTCCGCATGCCTTGTCGCGGGGGAAGGACGCCTTGTCGAGCAATGCGACCCGGGCGCCTCCTCGGGCCAGGCAGAGGGCCGCGACGCTGCCCGCGGGTCCGGCGCCCACCACGAGCACGTCATAGCGCTGCGTGTCCACCGTTCCTCCCACCTCCTCCTCCCTGCTCCTCCCTGGTCCACTGCTCCCTGGCCGAGCAGATCCGGCCCGCCGGATGCCCGGGTCTTAGCGTACGCTCGCGGCATCGTGGGACGACGGAACGCGGGAGACCCGGGAGCTACCAGATCCGGCCACTTCACCCGGGAGCTGTTCGCGCCCCTCCCCCGGCGCTACGACCAGCTGGCTGAGCTGCTGTCCATGGGCCAGAACGGGCGCTGGCGGACAGCCCTGGTCCAACAGATCGTCGAGGGCAGCACGGCTCTGAGCACAGATCCGGTCGTCCTCGACGTCGCGACCGGTACGGCCGGAGTAGCGGTGGAGATCGCGCGCCGCTGCCAGGCCAAGGTCGTCGGCATCGACATCACCGAGGAGATGCTCCTGGCGGGCAGGCGCCGTGTGGAGGATGCGGGTCTCGCGGAGCGCATAGAGCTCGTCATGGGGAAAGCGGAGTCCCTCCCCTTCCCGGACGCGTCCTTCGACGCTCTCAGCTTCACCTACCTGCTCCGCTACGTCGAGGATCCCGCCGCGACGCTCGAGGAGCTTGCCCGCGTTGTGCGGCCCGGGGCCACCGTGGCAAGCCTCGAGTTCCTGGCACCCCCCAACCCGTTCTGGCGGCTCTGGTGGTGGCTCTACACCCGGATCCTCCTACCCACAGGGGGTCTGCTCACGGGTGGCACGCCGTGGGCGAAGGTGGGCAGGTTCCTCGGACCTAGCATCTCTGAGCACTACCGCCGATACCCCGTCGCCTGGACAGTCGAGGCGTGGCACAAGGCTGGGTTCGAGGGCGTAGAGGCGCGTGCCATGAGCTTGGGTGGCGGCCTGGTCATGTGGGGACGGCGCCGTGGACCCTGACGGCTCTCGGGGGGAAACGCGCGGAGAGCCGGGCCGGGAAGCGCGGGGAGAGCCGGGCCGGGAAGCGCGCGGAGAGCCGGGCCGGGAAGCGCGCGGAGAGCCGGGCCGGGAAACAGCCAGGCCGGCCTTCTACGCAGCACGCCCGGGAGGATGGCGTGACTGGTGGACGCTGCTGCACCCTCCGTACAGTGCGTGGCACCTCTCCTACGTCGTGATCGGCGCCGCTATTGCGCCCAGAGTCCACCTGGTCCGCCTGGCAGCCACCCTCCTAGCGTTCTTCCTGGCCGTCGGCGTCGCGGCTCACGCGCTCGACGAGCTGAACGGCCGCCCGCTTCGCACGAAGATCCCCTCCGCCTGGCTCGTGTCCGCGACCCTTGCCGGCCTCGGCGGCGCCCTCGCCATAGGGATCGCCGGCTCGATCCGCGTAGGGCTGGTGCTGGTCCCATTCCTCGTCGTAGGGCCCTTCCTCGTGGTCGCCTACAACGCCGAGCTGTTCGGAGGAATAGTCCACACCGACGCCGGCTTCGCGGCGGCGTGGGGTGCATTCCCGGTCCTCGCCGCCTACGTGGCGCAAGCGCGGGCGCTGAGCCTCGGGGCAGTCGGGGCCGCAGCGGCAGCCTTCTGCCTGTCCATGGCGCAGCGCAGGTTGAGCACTCCCGCGCGCATGCTCCGCCGGCGCGCCGGTGCCGTCGATGGTACCGTGACCCTCGCAGACGGCCGGGAGCTCACTCTCGACCGGAGCACCCTGCTCGCCCCCCTCGAGGGAGCTCTGGCCATGACCGCTTGGGGGATCGTGCTCCTTGCGGCAGCGCTTGCAGTCGCAAGGCTCGGCTGATCCAGGCGGGCTCGCTCACGAGCACATCGGCGGCTGAGGTCCGGTGGCCTCGTCCCTCGATGCAGGGTGGCTGACGTGGCGGCGGAACCCGGCGACGGTCATGTCGACTACCCGATCGTGTCCCCAGCAAAGGAGCGGGTGGGCAACCCTGTCCGCCAGGCGCATAGGCGCCTGCATCATCTCGATGCTCCAGGCGACATCCACCGAGCAGCCATTCGGAGCGCGATGCACGACGAGGAGCGCCTCCCCCTCGAGGTCGCCGTGAACGTCCGCCTCGATGCGGCGGGGCCGCACGCAGCGCGTGAGATGCACCTGGACCCTCATGCGGTACGGCAGGGGCGGGGCTACTACACCGCTCAAGACCGTGCCGGAGCGAAGCGCACGCCCCCTTGCCGCACCCGATGCCGGTGAAGGCCCGGCTCCGCAGACCGACAGCTCGCGCAGCCAGCCCCACCAATCCTCGAAGCGTTCGACTTGCTCGATGGCCTCCCAAAGCTCCGCAGGCGACAGCTCGAAGGCATGGACTCCCCGGTACTCGATTACCGCATGACGCGCCACCTTGCCGAGGATAGGCACGGATCAGCCGACTGGTCCCTGCATGCGCCTGCTCGTGCCGGGATGCTGCTCCTGCCAGGATAAGGTGCTCGCAGCGAGAGCACGATCGACTCGGATCTCCTGGATCGCCGGGAGCCCTGAGGGGAACCGCGCTTGGCTAGGGGCGACCAGCCAGGCGATCGGCTCGAGGCGTGTGCGTGGAAGCCCGGGGTGTACAACCTGGGTGGCGAAGCCAACAACGAGGCGACGACCAGCCAGCGACGAGGCAACGACGAGGCAACGACCAGCCAACGACGAGGAGGAAGCACATGTACGACGCTACGATGGCCGAGACGATCTACTTCCCCGCTCATGGCGGTGACGTGATCGAGGGTTACCTTGCGCGTCCGATGAGCCCCGGTCCCTACGGCGGGGTCGTGGTCATCCACCACATGCCCGGCTACGACCGCTCCACCAAGGAGATCGCCCGACGGTTCGCCAGCCACGGGTACAACGCTCTCTGCCCGAACCTCTACTCCCGTGAAGCCCCCGGCCAGAGCCCCGACGACGCGGCGGCGGCCGTGCGAGCAGCCGGCGGCGTGCCCGACGAGAGGCTGGTCGGAGACGTTGCCGGTGCCGCTGCCTTCCTCAAGTCGCTGAGCACCTCCAACGCCAAGGTGGGAACCATCGGGTACTGCTCTGGCGGGCGCCAGAGCTTCCTCGCCGCATGCAGCCTGGAGCTCGACGCCGCAGTGGACTGCTACGGAGCCTTCGTCGTGGGCAACCCACCCGAGGGCATGCCCCTGAAGGTGGGCCCCATCGTCCACCTGACGCCGCAGCTCTCGTGCCCGCTGCTCGGCCTGTTCGGAGCGGAAGACTCCTTCCCGTCCCCGGAGCAGGTCGCAGAGCTGGAGCAAGCGCTCCAGCAGAGCTCGAAGACCTACGACTTCCACACCTACGAGGGCGCGGGACACGCCTTCTTCGACGTGGACCGCCCGAGCTACAGGCCAGAGGCGGCAAAGGACGGCTGGAAACGGATCCTCGACTTCTTCGGCCGGCACCTGGCCGGCCAGGGCAGCTGAGGAGGAGCCCGCCGTGTGCACCTACCTGACCGAGAAGACGCCAGTCACCGGCAGCGCCAAGGGTGCCGACGGCTGGTTCGCGCTCAGCCACGCAGTCGTGTACTACGACCACCCGGCCCACGCACCGGCAGAGCACACCTTGAACATCGACTTCTCCAACCTGGGCAAGGGGCCGGCAGCCCGCGTCGCCGTCGAGCTGACTACTGAGTCGGCCGAGGCGCTCGTAGCCGCCATACGCACCACTCTCGGCGCACGCCCGCTCTGAGGGCCAAGCCTCGCCCGCGCAGGCGAACCCATTCTCGCTCTGCCCTACCACCCTGCCGAGGCGCGCCGTGCCGAGGCGCGCCGTGCCGAGCCTCGGACTGAGGCGGCTCGGAACACCCGGAGCGAGCGCTTAGAGGCCCAGCGGATAGGGAGGTTGGATCAGGGAGCCGTTCATCCAGACGAGCAGGGCAAGGCGGAGGAGGAAGGGCAGGCTGGAGTGCCTGCCCGACGACGACAACGCCGCAATGCGAAGTCTGGGGGGCGGCGATCCCGGCATCCCTATCCGCTGGGCCTCTTAGAAAAACGCGGGCGGCGCGCGCAAGACCAGGATGCGCAGGTCGTTATCCCAGTCACCACACCTCCGTGTTGGCGCGCGCCCGCGCGGAGCTGTGCTCGCGATGCCAAACGCTGGAAGCCGCCTAGAACCTGGGCAGGGCTGGAAAGGAGAAGCACCGATGGAGGCACGGAGCAGAGCGAGGACTCCAAGAAGGATCCGCCGAGTGGTCGGGTCAACCCTGGGCGTGGCGAGCCTTGCGCTCCTCGGCTCCGTAGGATCCCTTGCCGCCTCGCCGGCTGCGAACGCCGCTTCGGGTACTACGAACAGCCTCGCTTTCGGCTCTGCCGTGAACGTCGGCTCGGTCGGAAGCCTCGGGGAGCCCGGGATCGTCGTAGCGCCCCCCGGCACGCCTAACGCAGGCAACCTCTACATCGACGCGCCGACGGGCGTGCCGTCCGCGAGCGACGTGTTCTTGTCCACCAACGGCGGCTCGAAGTGGTCACTCACCCCGGCGGGGCTGCGGGCGCTCGCACCGGGGGGCGGGGACGTGAACCTCGCGGTCGGCCCCGCGAGCGGCAACCTCTACTTGATCGACGTGTGGCTCGGCGGCTCGACTGCTTCGGAGTCCACCAACAATGCGTCGAGCTGGGTGCCTGACCCACTCGGTGGGCTCGTCGTCCAGGACCGGCAGTGGATAGCCCCAGCGGGTGGCGGGAGCGCCTACGTCGCGTACCACCAGATCCCCACGGGTATCCTCGTGACGAAGATGGTCTCGGTCGGCGGAGCGCTCGTGCCGACGACCACGACGGTCGCAGCGACCGTCGCTGATCAGACTGGCTGCGAGTGCCCGCCGGGCAACCTCGTCTCGCAGGGATCGAGCGATGTAGGGATCATCTACTCGACCTCCTCCGGCGGGGTGAACTTCGCTTCTTCCACCAACGGCGGCCTCACGTTCACGAACGCGACAGTCGCGCCGGCGAGCTCCGCGAGCACCCTCGACTCCTTCCCCGTGGTGGCAGACGCCGGCTCAGGGAACCTGGTGGCAGTCTGGCTGGACGACAGCTCGAACGGCACCAACGTCGAGCTGGCTACGAGCAGCGACTTCGGCGCTTCCTGGTCGACACCGAGCACCCTGCTGTCGAGGCACACGGGCACCTACGTCTACCCGTGGGTGGCGGCACAGGGCTTGCAAGCCGTCGTCTCGTACTACAACGCCACGACGTCATCTGGCTCGAACCTCCAGGGCGGCACGCCGGACGCGGCGCCCAGCTCCACTCTCTGGTACGAGAACGCCCTCGGCCTGACCATGAGCGGCTTCGGCCCGGGCTCCTCCTACACGGCCACCTCTCCCGTCGTGGCCGATCCCACTCCGGTGAAGAACGGCCCCGTATGCACCCAGGGCGCCGGCTGCAGCGCGAACCGCCAGCT
>JAJYXW010000055.1 GCA_021801525.1 Actinomycetes bacterium | reverse complement strand
GCCTTGTCTCAACTGCCGATGGCACACCGGAGCACGCTTGCCAAGCCCTTCGGCCTCCTTTCGTGCCAGCTGGAGCCGGCTGTCGGGGTTCGCTTCTGCCCCGGCGGCTTCGTGGGAGGCAAGGACCTCCGCGTGCGGAGCTTCGACGGCGTCCCCATATCTGCCGACGTGACCCTTCCACCGGCTGGATCAGGACCCTGGCCGCTCGTAGTCATGCTGAACGGCCTCGGGCTCGGCAAGAAGGAGTTCGAGGGCCCCGGTCCGCTCCAGAACGAGGCCTTCGCCAAGCAGGGTTACGCGGTGCTCACCTACACGGCCCGGGGCTTCGGGGGATCGTGCGGGGCTGCGTCTTCGCGCACAGCGGCCTGTGCCAGGGGGTGGATACGGCTAGCCGACCAGCGCTACGAGGTCCGCGATGCCCAGTACCTCGCCGGGATGCTCGTCGACGAGGGCATCGCCGAGCCCGCTATCGCGGTCACGGGAGTCTCCTACGGTGCGGGCCAGGCGTTGGAGCTCGCAATCCTCGACAACCGGGTCCGCAGGCGTGACGGCGCGCTCGTGGAATGGACGAGCCCGCGCCGCCACATCCCCATGCGCGTCGCCGCGACCTTCGCCCAGTGGGCCTGGAGCGACCTCGCCACCGCCCTCGTGCCCAACGGGTCGACATCGACCTCCTCCTTCGTCTCTCCCGCCAGGGCAACGGCTCCATTCGGTGTCGAGAAGCAGTCCTGGGTGAGCGCGCTTTACCTTGTGACCAAGGCGAACTTCCTCGCCCCTGTGGGCAAGGTGGCCAGCGCGGACCTGACCCGGTGGTACGGCGAGATCTCCGCCGGTGAGCCCTACCCGAGCGGCTTCGCCAAGGTGCTTAACGAGCTGTTGCAGTACAAGTCAGCTCTCGGGATACCGCTTCCCAAGGGAGGGCCGGGAGCGATAATGATCCAGAACGGCTTCACGGACACCCTCTTCCCGGCGTCCCAGGCCATACAGGTGGAGGCCAGGTTCGCAGCGGCCCACGTTCACAGCCCCCTGCTCTTGCTACTCGACGATGTGGGGCATGGCTGGGCCCAGGACAAGCCTGCCGACCTGGAGCGCGTGGCCGCCACCGCCACCAGGTTCCTCGACGACGTCATGCTCGCTCACCGCAGGCCTCCGACGGGCGTGGTGGCGACCACCCAGACCTGCCCGAAGAGCGCCCCACCGGGGGGACCCTTCGTGGCGGGGAGCTTCGCCTCTCTGGCGCGGCGGAGCGTCACGATGAGCGGCCAAGCCGCGGAGCAGGTGACCTCCGGCGGAGGAGATCCCGCTACGGCGAAGGCCCTGAACCCCCTGTCGCAGCCGCTTTGCAACCCGCTCCCTGTTCCCCCTCACGCCTCGGCAGGCGTGGCCGTCTACGAGATGCCCGTAGGCAGTAATCCACTCACCTTGGTCGGGTCCGTCAGCGTGAGAGCCACGCTCGACGTGCGCGGGAGCTACCCGGAGCTCGTTGCGAGGCTCTGGGACGTTGCCCCCGGCGGGACCCGCCAGATCGTGGCGATGGGGGTGTACCGCCCGTCCACCGGCGCTACGCCCTCGGCTGTGGGTTCCGGTGCTCCGACAGGGGCCGGCGAGCGGGTCAGCTTCGACCTGTGGCCGAACGCCTACACCTTCGCTCCGGGGCATACCGTCGAGCTCGAGCTGCTCGGCTCCAACGCCCCGTTCCTCCGGAAGTCGAACGGAACTTTCACGATCACGGTAAGCGGGTTGTCCGCCCGCCTGCCGGTTCGCTGATCACCCGCCCGGATCACCCTGGCCGCACCGGGGTTCGTCACAGGACCGTGCGTGCACGCGCTCGAGCGCTGCGCGATGCCCCAGATGGGGCGCAGCCGCTTCCGGCGAAGGCGCTGCTTGCTGCTCCCGCAGCGTCTCGCGCTCATCGGCGCCGGGTCCCCCTCGCTACCGCTCGTGCCGGCTAGGCCGAGCGCCGCCTCCCGTGGTGGAACAAGCGCACCACCAGGGCGACCACTGCCACCAGGATGACCAGCTTGAACAAGAAGGCCACCATGCCGACCACCGCGTGGAGGAGCGATAGCAGCAGCATCACGCCCACTACCACTCCGACCACGACCAGCCCCGCGTCGAGGATCTCCATCCCCAGGCTCTTCGTCCGTTGCGGGCTCTTGGACCCCGACTGCTCGATTTCGCGCATCGACTGTCCTCCTTGGGCGAGAAGGTTGAACTCCAGGCCCGGTGACCAGGCTAGTGCTTCGTCCAGTAAGTACCATGCGCGGCCGCCGGCCAGATGCCGCCCCTGGCTCACCGATCGAATTCACGGTGCTGGAGCGCAAATCGAGCCGGGAGGAACGCGAGAGCGCCTACTCTCTTGCAGGGGCCGCTAGCTCATCGGGTAGAGCAGGGGACTTTTAATCCCAAGGTGCCGGGTTCGAGCCCCGGGCGGCCCACTCGTATTAGCCCAGGTCAGCGGGATTCGGCCGCGGTACCACTCCTTCGCAGTAGGGTTCTGCCCAACAGGAAACCCAACAACGTGGGGGGTGGGCATGCCGGGAAGCGTGCGCCAGCGGCAGCCTGCGACGTCGTGCTGGTCGAGCACGCCCACGTCTTTTCGCGTGACCCCGATGGGAAGCGGCCGTGGGTTCCGAACGACGTCACCAAAGACTTCATCCGCGTTCGAAAGACAGTGAAGCTGGTCAGGCTGACGTCTGAGAGTCGCAGTCACGGACTCGGCGAAGTCGAGTGCTGCCGCCGCGCTCGTGGTCACCGTTGGCCAAGCCGGCTTCGCGCTCACCTGGTCCGCGCCCGCATTCAGCGGCCCCTACGGACCTCAGCTCCGTGTCGTGCCCATCGGCTGATTTCTGCGTAGCCGTGGACTGTGTGCTTTGTCAGTTGCCGCCGTAGTGCCGCCGGTACGAGGCGCTGCTATCCAGGGGGCGCCGAGGGCGTGCCTGTGCCAACCTTGCACGATGAGACTGCGTTTGCGTGCTGAGGTGCGACGAGTGCTCACGCCGGCCGCCAGCAGGTACTAGGAGCCGCCTGCGGCACGCGGGCGCTCGAGCGAAGGTGCGATCCCCCGGCACCCGAAGAAGGAGATCGAGCAGGCATTGGCGCTAGCGCGGGCCAAAGGCTGGACCTGGCGCGCTGGCGGGCCCTGGGGCGTCATCTCTTGCCCACATGGACATGCCGCGTGCCGAGAGTCCGTGCCGGGCACACCGAGGGTGCCCGAGGCCGCTGCTCAAAGGATCCGGCGTCGCCTTGGGCGCTGTCCCGGCCCCTGAGACCGGCACGGACGCGCCGGGGAGAGCGCGCTTGGCACAGGCGGCATTACGTGGGTACTCTGTTGGCAGCTGCCTACAGCATCTCCAGAATGGAAGAGTGGAAGAGAAAGGCTCACATGGCCACCCACCAGTTCATCTTCGAGTTGCGCCTCGTCGCCACGGGACTTTCCCTGAATGACGACGAGCAGCTGTGCCGGCTCATCGACGCGTTCGGCGAGGACACGACTGTCGCCGGCGGCCCCGAGGCGGGCGAGCTGTCGCTACTGCTCGACGCCGAGGATCCGCTCACGGCCGCGCTCGAGGCGATCGCCGCGCTCCACCGGGTTGCACCAGAGGTCCAGGTGCGCCGGGTGGACGAGGACCTGGTCGCGATCCCCGACATCACGGTGCGTATCGGTCGCACGCGTGAGAACGTCCGCCAGATGGCAGACGGGACGCGCGGGCCGGGATCGTTTCCTCCTCCGGTCGGGATTGTCGGCGATGCCATCCGGGTCTGGCGCTGGGCCGATATCGAGCCATGGCTGCGCGAGCACGCGCGTTACGACTTCCCGACCCGGCCGCTCCCAGTCACGGTCCTGGACACCCTGAACGCGTGCCTGAGCAACCCGAGCTGGCGCCTCGTCACATCGTCCGCCGGGAGCTGGGAGGGACACCTTGACGTGTCCTCTCCTCTTCCTCTCAGAGTCACGCAGGGCAAGGCCCTCGCCGTCCCTCGGGCGGGTTGGTCGCCAGTCGAAGTCCCGAGTGGCGGGGGAGACGTTGCAGCGTGACGCCCGAGATGGTCGATCTCCCGGTGATGCCTTCGCTCGCCGCCTCGGTGGCCTTGCTACAAGACCTTCGTTTGGCTGCGCTCACCTGGCAGGTCACCCAGGGTGGGGATGCAGTCGAGCCTCCCTATTCCTACTCCCTCGCTAGGGAGATCTCGCTCCAGCGAGGGGACAGCCAGTTGCTCTACCGGGTCGTGCACGATTTCAAGGCGTTCCGCTCCCCTCCCGGCGTCGATGCCTTCGCCGAGGCGACCGTCGCCCACGAGGTTCTCTACAGCGTGCCCGATGGGGCGGAGCTGAGCGATGCTGACGTGGCTGCGTTCGGCTCGTCCACGGTGCTCTTGAGCGTCTACCCGTTCCTCCGGGAGACCCTGTGCAGCTTGACAGCATCCTCTGGCTTGCCCGTCTTGGTGCTCCCGGTGCTACGAGCGAGGCTCACGCCCCCGAGTGCGACCGAAGAAGCGCCGCCGAGGGTCAAGGGCGGCGCCACCCGCAAGTCCGCGCCGGGCAATACACGATCGCGGGGGGACACGGGCGCGCGCGGGGGGACGAGCGGCTCTCCCCGGCAGGCGCCGGCTGGCACCAAGAAGAGCGGCACTACGAGTGCGGCGAGGGCGCGCGCCCGTACGCAGCCCAAGTAGCCGGCTGTGCCTCGGCGCTCCTGTAGGCCGAAGCACATTGGGTGCCTGCCTTGATGCGCTGGCAGGGCCCTGCGGCAAGTGGTCGGCTACGGCAGAGCGCGCACCATCAAGGCGCCCACAGCCACTGCTTCGCTCATAGAGCGTCCAAGAACCGCGACGGGCCCGAGGCTCGTGGCGAGCCCCACATGGTGCGCTCAGCGCACCACGAGAGCGCGAGCCGACGTTTCACCCGCCGCATCGCGACGAAGAGCAGCCGGGGCTCGTCGCCGCGGTAGAGATGAAGCTGCCAGAGAGCCTGTGGCAGTCGTGTCTGATCCACCGATCCAGGAACCTCCTCTCTCGCGTCCCTATGCACGCCCAGGGCGAGGTGAAGGCCGACTACTGGTCGATCTTCGACGACATCGAGCAGGCTCCGGGGACTGCGGCCCAGGCCGAGGCGCGCCGGAGAGCCAAGCGCTTCTGCGCCAAGTGGCGAAAGCTCTTCCCCGCCGCTATCGAGTGCCTCGAGGACAACTTCGAGCACCTCGTCTCCTACCCGCGATTACCGAAGGAGCACTGGAAGCGCATCCGCCACTCGAACCCCATATCGGTTAACCGAGCGCACCTTCGGCGAGACGCGAAGGCGCGTGAAGGTGATCGGTCGGCTCCCCGGCGAACAGAGCTGCCTGTCGCTCGTGTGGGCCGTGCTGGACCGCGCTTCTGCGGGTTGGCGCGCCGTGGAGATGAAGCCGGAGGTGGTGCGACGCCTGCAGAACCTCCGGCGCGAGCTGATCGGACCGCACGGTGAACACGCCGAGAAGGAGGTGGTCGATGAGAGCGCTACAGCCGCCGCGTAGGACGACGGCCAGGAACTTGCGTCAGTCGGCTTCTACACCAGAGCTGAGACGCCACCGCAAGCTATCTTCGTCGTTGTGAGCACCGCAGACGCCGGTCGGAGCTATGACGTGACCGTGGCTGGGGACGGGAGCATCCCCGCGGAGCAGTTGGCGGCGCTGGGGGTTCAACCCGGTTCGCACCTCCGGATAATCATTGCCGAGCCAGCGGCCGGCACACCGGCTTTCCGCGGCTCGCTCAGGGGGTCCAGAGCCGGTCGATGGGGAGGACGAGCAAACCATCGCGATAGTTGTACGACCACTCGCCTGTGTAGAGCACCACGCCCGCGAGGAAAGCGGTGCCGGCCAGGTCGCGGAGCTTGTCGAGGGGGCGCACGTCCTTGTCGAGTATTCGCGTGCCACTCTTCACTTCGAGGCCCACGATGGCCCCGTCGTCGCGTTCGAGGACCAGATCGACCTCGTCGCCGTCATAGGTGCGCCAGTGGTGCCAGCCTGTGACGCCGTCCAGCCAGGTTGCCTGCTTGATCAATTCGCCCACGACGAAGGTCTCCAGGAGGTGACCGAACTCGGTGAGGGCAGCAGGGTCACGCCTAATGAGGTGCTCGGGGGTGAGGCAGAGAAGCCGCGCAGCGAGCCCCGAATCGATGAGATGGACCTTCGGCGCCTCCGATGTTCGCTTGCCGAGGGTCTTGCCCCACGCCGGGATCTGCCGGATGACGAAGACGGCTTCGAGGAGGGACAGGTAGTCGGCGGCAGTGTGACGGTCCAGCGTTGCGGCTCGTGCTGTCGTCGTCATGTTGAGGAGCTGTGCGGTCCGAGAGGCGAGGTGCCGAAGCAGGACCGGAAGCTGGTGGCGTTGGCGGATATTGGCCACCTCGGCGACGCCTCGCTGGAGGACAACCTCGACGTAGTCGTCAAACCATCGATTGCGTGCCGCCGCCGACCGAGTGACAGCGATCGGCATGCCTCCGGCCACGATCCGCTGCGCGTATTCCTCGCGAGAGGTCGTCGATCTCGCCGGCGTCACGAGCCTCCCCGGGTCTCCCGAAAAAAGAGCTTCGACGAAGTCCTCTCTCGCAGCGCCGATCTCCCCCTGGGAAAAGGGCAGCACCGGCAAGCGGCTGACCCTGCCAGCCAGGTACTGGGCGACCTCCTGGATAGCCGTCGTTCGAGTGGAGCCAGCCAGTAAGAAGCGGCCAGGCCGGAGATCCTTGTTCAACTCCGCCTTTATGGCGGCAAGTACGGCCGGTTCGTGCTGGTATTCGTCGATCAGTACGGGCGACGGACCACCGACGAAAGTCGCGGGATCGGATCTCACGGCATCCAGGGTCGGGGGATCGTCGAGGTCGACGACCTCGGTGCGGAAGTGGGCGGCGAGGTCGTTCAGGAGGTAGGTCTTGCCGACGGTGCGAGGTCCCTGGAGGAGGACCAGCGGCTCTTCGGTCATCCGATCGAGGACGATCTGCCGGATCCTCCGTTCGATCCCTTTCTGAGCAGGCACGTCCCAACCCTAGCACTGCTCACCAATCTCGCGAGCAGTTAGCCACCATATCCGCTGCCTCTTTCCCACCAATCTCGCGGACACAAGTTCACCAGGCTCGCGGCAAGGTATCCGACCCACGTAGTCCCGCAATCCGGCCCTCGTGCCAACCGCGCACCGGCCAGGGGAAGCACCTGGTAGCTCATGTAAGGGATGCCGGGCTTGCCGTCCCCCAGACTTCGCATTGCGGCGTTGTCCCCTTGCTCTGAGGATGGGTCGGACAGGCACTCCAGCCTGCCCTCCCTCCTCCGCCTTGCCCTGCTCGTCTGGATGAACGGCTCCCTGATCCAACCTCCCTATCCGCTGAGCCTCTGAGTCGTGCCGAGACGCTCGGCGAGCTCGCGCTGGCTCAGCCCCCGCTTCTCCCGGAGCTCGTGGATCTCCATCGCGAGCCTGATCGTCCGCCCAGCACGCTCGTAACCGCGTCGGCGACCCGGCGAGTCGGCTCGCTCCCTTTTCACCTCGTCCCAGGTCTTGCGGGTCATTAGTCGTCCTCCACGGTATGCCGTTCCCGGTGAGTGTGCAGTAGTTGCACGCTCCATCGGCGGCCTATGGACTTCAGGCCGTGCCGTTGCCTCGGGCTGACGCGCAAGCATCAGGCCACCGCCTTCTTAGGGCTGGG
>JAJYXW010000180.1 GCA_021801525.1 Actinomycetes bacterium | reverse complement strand
CGACCACCCAGCTGTTCCCGTCTGCGAAGCGGCGGAAGGCGCCCCAGGCGTGTGCTCGCTCGCTCGCGGGGCCGATCGGGTCCGGCGACACCAGGCAGACGCCCCCGTAGATTGCGTATGCGACCAAGGTGTCACGGTGGAAGAACCAGCGCTTGTCACCACGGAGGGCGAAGTAGTCGAGTGTCCCCGCTCCGTGGCGCCGCACGATGTCGCGTGCCCGTATCTCGGCGAAACGCCCCGACGCCCGGCGCCGGTCCACGACCGGTCGTGTGGCCAGTAGCAGTACCGTCGACGCGAGCGTGAGCCCGATGGCCAGGAGGCTCGGCGACAGGAAGTCGTCGAGCCTGTCGGGCAGGGCGATCGTGTGTATGCCGACGAGGCGTCCGAGAACGGCTTCGGCCGCCTGCAGGGTGCCGAGCGAGGTAACCCGTCGCCCTTGGTGGACGTGGACGCTCAGCTCGACGATCGCCGTTGCGAGAGCCGTGGCCCCCAAGGTCCCGCCGGCCAGCGTGAAGGCCGCCGCTCGCGACGACTGCCTGTCCGAGCCGGCGGTGAACTCGTCGCGACGCACGACGAGCAGTGCCAGGACCGCCAGAGCGACCAAGGTGCCGACGAGGTCCCCGCCGCGCGCAGCGTGGAGGACGACCGAGCTCGAGAGCAGCACCACGGCTATGCCCCAGGCCCGGCGCTGCCCCCGCCTCACGCCACGCGCCAGGGCGAGCAGCGCGAGCCCGGCCAAGGCGACGAGCGCACCTGCCGCCTGGCTTGCGCCCAGTGGCAGCACCTGGTCGACGAGGCGGAGATGGCTCCTGAGCGGGGGGGTCAGCGCCCCGAGCAGGTCTACGGCACCCGCTACGGCGATAGCCGAAGCGGCGAGCCTCCGGACCCTGCGCGACCTCCGCTTGAGCGTGCTGAGATCGGGAGCGGGCGGCCACGACGCACCCGCCGGCAGGCTCGCCACGACACTCGGGTAGGTGTCGTGCAGCCTCTCGGTTCTGGCGACGAGACGCTCGATCATCGTGGGCTGCTCACCCTCCGAGCGAGCCATGAGCAGGCGGACGTGGAGATCGGCCCCGGTTTCGAGCTCCACCCAGCCCGTCTGGCGGCGATGGGCGAACACTGGAGGCAGGCCTACTCGTCCTGGCAGCTCCTCCACGATCTCGCCCATGGCGCCGACGCATGCGAAGAAGCCGACGGGAGGGAGCCCGCCGGCCGTACCCGCCGGCTTGGCGGCCGTACCCGGCGCTCCGTCGGCTGTTTCGGGCGAACCGAGGTGCGTAAGCTCCGCCTGCAGCGTTGCCCCGCTCACCAGCCCTGCGTAGCCCAGAGCGACAAGGGCCACCGCCGAGTCGCGCTGCTCGTCGTTCATCGTGGTGCCTGCCGAGGGGTCCCCCGTGCCCGATGGCCGGAGCTGCCCGCCGCCCAACGCTCCCCAGGCCTTGCGAGCGAGGAGCGCCACGACTCCCGCGAGGACGAGCACCTCGGCGAGCGTTGCAGCGCCTGCCAGCGCGATCCGGTCTTCCCAGTTAGCGGCATGGGCCCTGGCTATCAGACGCCTGGGGGCAGGATGGTTGCGGAGAAGGTGGTCGATAGCACCTATTGCGACGGGGAGGCGCAGTAGCACGGCCACCGCAAGGGGGAGGAGCAGCCACCAGCAGTACCTGGCCATTCGGCGGTACAGCAGGCGCGACGTCAAGAACCTGTGCAGCGAGGAGGGATCGGCGAGGCGGGATGCACCGTCCAGCCACGGTCGCCGCGTGCTCTCACCCGGGGCACTTGCCGCCGCGGCTGCGCCGCGAAGTGCGGAGAGCACGCCGTTTCTCGCGCTGTCGGATCCCAGGTGGGCGCCGTCCTCCCCAGCGCGCTCACCTCGAGCTCCTGCGCTCCCGCCTGCACCCTCCCCGGCCGTGATCCCGCCTGCACCCTCCCCGGCCGTGATCCCGCCTGCGGCCCCGGCCTCGACGCGCACGAGCCTTGTGCCGGTCGCTGCAGTCATCTCCAGGTCCACAGCGCTGGCGACCTGGGCCCCCAGGGCTTCTACGGCTTTGCGCGCTGCCGGGTCGGTCGAGATCGCGGAGTCGTCGCGACCTGGCAGCACGATCAAGCGGCGACCATCGCCCCGTGCGAAATCGCCGAACGCGCCAGACAGCTCACCGTGGGCCTCGAGCGCGAGGCGCGCACCACCTTCGCTCGATGCCGCAGGGTCCAGCAGCCCTCCGGCCACCACCAGCGTTCCGGGTCCGTGCCAGGAGCGCAGCGCGCGCGCCACTACGGCTGACGCGGCCAACGATGCCGCGGACGGCTCTGGTGCCAGTGCCAGGTTGGCCAGGACCATGACGCGGCCTCCCACGCCAATGGCAACCTTCTCCACGGCAGCGGGCGGCTCGTTCCGGGGCTGGGCCGTTCGTGCCATCCCTGGCTCTCCGGGCGCTGTCGGGTGCTCCGGCGCTACCGACGGTGATACCGACGGCGAGGATGTCTGGGGGCTCTCCGCCATTGTGTGTCCATCTTGCCAGGAACGCCGCCGTCCCGGGAGCCTCAGGTGTTGTGAGGCGGCGACCCAGGAGACCTCGTAGGGCCCAGCGGGCTCGTCCGGCATCCCTATCCGCTGAGCCTCTAAGCTCGCTCGGGCCGGAGATCTACCTGGCGGCCCAGGCGAGTGCCCCGGCGGCCCAGGAAAGTGCCCAGGCGAGTGCCGAGGTTGCCGGCAGCATGGATAGCGGAAGGGGGAGAGAGCAGGTATGACGGACATCGCAGAGGAGACTCCAGAGCAGGCAGGAGGGGAGACCGGGGCTGCCATCGAGGCTTTGTACCTCGAGGAGAGGCGCTTCGATCCCCCGCCTTCGTTCCGTGAGCAGGCACTTGTGACGGACCGCTCGCTGTACGAGCAGGCGGAGGCCGACTGGGTGGGCTTCTGGGAGGCCCAGGCCAGGGAGCTCGACTGGTTCGAGCCCTGGGAGAAGGCTCTGGAGTGGGAGCTTCCCTTCGCGAAATGGTTCGTGGGGGGAAAGCTGAACGTCTCTCACAACTGCCTCGACCGCCACGTCGCAGCCGGGCTCGGCAGCCGGATCGCCTACTACTTCGAGGGCGAGCCCGGAGACAGGCGGACTATCACCTACGCGGACCTGCTGGCCGACGTGCAGCGCTTCGCCAACGTGCTCCAGTCGCTCGGGGTGAGGCGAGGTGACCGCGTGGGCATCTACATGCCGATGATCCCCGAGCTGCCGGTGGCGATGCTCGCATGCGCGAGGATCGGGGCTGCGCACTCGGTGGTCTTCGGGGGGTTCTCGCCCGACGCCCTCCGGGACCGGATGAACGACGCGGAGGCGAGGGTGCTGGTGACCGCCGACGGGGGCTGGCGTCGCGGGTCGGTGGTCCACCTGAAGGGGAACGTCGACGCGGCGCTCACCGAAGCGCCGTGCGTGGAGCACGTGGTCGTGGTCCGCCGCACCGGCGACGAGGGTGGCGGCCCTGCGCCCATGGTTCCCGGGCGTGACCACTGGTGGCACGAGCTCATGGCTGCGGCCGAGCCGTCATGCGACGCAGCGCACCTCGACTCGGAGGAGCTCCTCTACCTGCTCTACACCTCGGGGACCACGGCCAAGCCCAAGGGGATCATGCATACTACGGGCGGGTACCTGACCCACGTGGCTTCCACGCACCGCTATGTGTTCGACCTGCACCCCGAGCGGGACGTCTACTGGTGTGCGGCGGACATAGGGTGGGTGACCGGCCACAGCTACATCGTCTACGGTCCCCTCGCGAACGGCGCCACGAGCGTGCTCTACGAGGGCACGCCCGACTTCCCGGACAAGGACCGCTGGTGGTCGATCATCGAGCGCTACGGCGTCACGACCCTCTACTGCGCGCCTACCGCGATCCGTACATTCATGAAGTGGGGGAGCGAGTACCCCGGTCGCCACGACCTCTCGAGCCTGAAGCTGCTCGGATCAGTGGGAGAGCCGATCAATCCCGAGGCGTGGATGTGGTACCAGGAGCACATAGGAGGTGGCCGCTGTCCCGTGGTCGACACGTGGTGGCAGACCGAGACAGGGGGCATCATGATATCGCCCCTGCCCGGTGTGACGACGTGTAAGCCCGGTTCGGCCACCTTCGCGCTGCCGGGCATCGGCGCGGAGGTGGTCGACGACGCGGGCCGGCCCGTGGAGCGCGGCGGTGGCTACCTCACCCTCACCCGTCCATGGCCAGGGATGCTCAGGGGCATCTACGGCGACCCCGAGCGTTATCGTGACACCTACTGGAGCCGTTTCGAGGGGCGTTATTTCGCCGGGGACGGCGCGAAGGTCGACGACGACGGTTACCTGTGGTTGCTGGGCAGGGTAGACGACGTGATGAACGTCTCGGGGCACCGTGTGTCTACCGCGGAGGTGGAGTCGGCGTTGGTGGACCACCCGGCTGTCGCCGAGGCCGCCGTTGTGGGCGCCCGCGATGACACGACAGGCCAGGCGGTGGTCGCCTTCGTGACCCTCAAGTCCGGCGAGGAGAAGAGCACCGAGCGGGGAGAGGCTCTCCGTGGCCACGTAGCCGCCCGGATCGGCCCGATCGCACGCCCGAAGGCCGTCATATTCACCGACGAGCTGCCGAAGACCCGCTCGGGGAAGATCATGCGGCGGCTTCTGAAGGACGTGGCTGACGGGCGTGACCTCGGGGACACGACGACCCTTGCCGACCCGGCGGTGGTGGAGGAGATCCGCAAGCTGGCGGAGACGCGCGCGACCGAGGAGTGAGCGCTCGCGGAGGACAGCGGTGAGTGCCCCCGGAGGAGAGGAGGGTGCCTCAGGCTGGGCAGGCGGTGCTCGCCCGGGCCGTGACCCCGGGCGCGCCCGAGCGGCGAGGCTGCCCGATCCGGGAAGGCCGAGCTGGTCTTGGCGGGCGGGCCCGGTGACCCCGGGGCCCGCGGTCGTCTTCGACATAGACGGCGTGCTCTCGGATGCAGCGGGACGTCAGCACTTCATCGAGCGGGGAAAGCGCGACTGGGACGCCTTCTTCGAGGCGTGCAGCGAGGACCCGGTTATAGAGGAGCTTGCCAGGCTCCTGGAGCTCTTGGACCCGGCGCTCCAGGTGGTGCTCCTCACCGGCCGGCCCTTTCGTGTGCGTCCCCAGACGCTCGCATGGCTTGCCCGCTACTGCGTGCGCTACGACCTCCTCTTGATGCGCGAAGCCGGCGACCACGCCAACGTGGCGTCCTTCAAGCGCACCGCCGTAGCGGCTCTCCGGGAGCACGGGTTTGACCTGCGCCTCGCGTTCGAGGACGACCCGCGAAACCGCGACATGTTCCGGGCTGTGGGAGTCCCTTGCGTCTACATCCACTCCGGGTACTACGACTGAACCGGGCGCTCTCCTCGCGTCCGTGCACGGCGTCGCCGCTCCTTATGCACGAGCGGCAGTTTCGCTTATGCACGAGCGGTAGTTCCGCTTGTGCATAAGCGGTGGCTCCGCTTATGCGTGAGCGGCAGCGCCGCGACTTCGCCGGCGGGCGCGCATCTTGCGCCAGCGCTCGCGAGCGGCCGAGGCACCGGGGCTGTCGTCGGGGGTGGTGACTGTGAGCGCCCAGCCTGCTATCACCGCCAATCCGGACAGCACGAGCACCGGAAGGTCCCCGAAGCGCTCGAACATGGTCCTGCCTGTCCGGAGCGCCACCGTCGCGACGATCACGTCACGCTCGGAGAGGGTGCTGCGGTGGAAGACCTGGCCGCGGTTGTTCAGGATCGCGGAGAAGCCCGTCGGCGCCGCCTGCACCAGGTCGCGCCCCTCTTCCACCGCCTGCAGGCGCGAAGCGGCAATCTCCTGGGTGGGCACCTGGCCGGTGGAGTACGACGACGTGTTGGTAGGCACGAGGAGCAGGTCTGCTCCCGCACGGGTCGGTGGCCGTCCCCGGTTCGCGAAGAACACCTCGTAGGAGATCATCACGCCGAGGGGTCCGGCCGGGGTGCGGAGCAACCCGTTACCGTGGCCCGGTATCGCGTTCAGCGGCACTCGGGAGAGGTTGGCGAGGTGCGAGAAGAACGACCTGTCCGGCACGTACTCCCCGAATGGGACACGGTGCACCTTCTCGTAATGGGCGACGAGGCGGCCGTTGGGAGCGAAGGCCACCACCTCGTTCCTGAAGTGGGTGGGCGACACCGTCTCCGTGACGCCGACTACCAGCGTCGCATGGAGATGAACGGCCAGGGCCGAGAGCTCTGCGTACTCCGGCGAGTCGACGAGCAGACCGTCCAGGGAGACCACGTCCTCGGGCCAGAGGACGAGCGATGGCGGCTTTCCGCCGTCGACTCTGGGTATCTCGGCCGTGGCTGCGTACTGCGCGGCGAGCACCGTGGCCGGGTTCACCTGTTCCTTGCTCAGCCCCCGAATCCCACCCCCCTGCACGGCAGCAACCCGCAGGTGGGAGACCGCTGGGCCGCCCGCTGGGGCGAGCGCGCCCGCCGCGCCCACAGCGACCACTACCACCATGCTGACGGCCGCGCTCTTGGCGTGCCCCCTGATCCGCTTTCCCGTCCGTTCGGCAGGAGGTGGTTCCATGCCGTGGTGGGACGCAAGGGAGGCCCAGGCGCTCGCGCGCCGGCGTTCGGCTGCGCTCGCGCCAAGCGACCGTGCGACGGCATATGACCCGGCTCCGACGGCTCCCGCTCCAAGCCAGACGAGACCGACGAGGACGAGCGGCCCCCCCAGGCGGGCCGCCCCGAGCAACGGCCCGCCGGCCTGCCCGAGCGCGGGGCTGCCGATCGGGAGACCGCCGAAAGGCCAGCTGTCGCGGAGGGACTCGAGCAGCACCATCGCGCCTGCCAGAGCGGGAGTGCGCCCCCTGCCCGGCGGTGACATGAAGCACGCCACACCGAGCGCCAAGGCTTCCACGAGTATCAGCACGATGCCGCCGTAGAGGTTGAACGAGGTCGCCCACCACAGCCCCGGGATGAACAGCCCCAGCCCTGCCACCCAGCCGGCGAATAGCCGCGTACGGGCCCGGAGGCCTCCGATGCGCCACCAGAGCAGCGCTCCCGCCGGGAACGCGAGCACCCACCATCCCCACGGCGGGAGCGAGAAGGCGATGCCGGCACCTGCCAGCAGGGACGGAAGGAATACGCGGCCCCGTCTGGGCTTGCTCGCCACCGGGGAAGGCATATGGACCGTCGGTGCTTGCATGGTCCAGGGGGTACCCTGATCGGCGGCGCGGAGATCCCCGAGAGGAGAAGGCGCGTCCGTCCCGCTGCTCTCTGTGCTGCTTTGCGTGTTGCCCGTCGTGTTGCCCGTCGTGTTGCCCGTCGTGTTGCCCGTCGTGTTGCCCGTCGTGTTGCCCGTCGTGTTGCCCGGCATGGTGATGCCGTCTCCCGGGCTCACCTGGACGCTTCCCCCAGCGCCTGGTCTACGCCCCGGGCCGAGCGCAGGGAGCCGAGAACTCGGCGGGCTGCCGCGCGGCCGTCTCCTACGCAGGCAGGCACTCCCACCCCGTGGTAGGCAGCTCCCGCGACTGCGAGGTGGGGGAGCTCTGCCGCCGCAGCTTCGATCTGCTCGACGAGGGAGATATGGCCCGGCCGGTATTGGGGGAACGCATCGGGCCAGCGGGTCACGGCCAGGTCGAGGGGGCGACCGCTCAGGCCACTGGTCGTGCGCAGGTCCTCCAGCAGCGTGTCCACGAGTGCCCGGTCGTCGAGGCTCGTGTGCCTGAGGTCGCCGTAGCGCCCTGCTGACGCGCGGAGCAGCCTGGTTCGCGACCTGCGGAGGTGAGGCCACTTCGCGTCCAGCCAGGTGCAGGCAGTCACCAGGCGGCCCGCCGACGCCGGCACCAGGAAGCCGGTTCCCCTCAGGCTCCGCGGCATCGCGTCGTCGTCGAGGACCATGGTCACGACGGCAACCGACGAGTATTCGATCGAGGACAGCATGCTCGCCATCGCTGCGTGGTGGGAGCGCACGAGGCGGGAGGCCTCCCAAGCCGGCACGGCGATCACCAAGCCGTCGAAATGGACCGGGTTCTCACCTGCGCCAGTCGCGACGACCCACCCGCTGCGATCTCGCTCGAGCGACTCGACCCTGCAATCCGTGGCTATCTTCACGCCGCGTGCGGTGAGAACACCGGCCAGGTGCTCCGCGAGCGAAGCCATCCCGTCGCGCAATGTGGCGAACACAGCAGGGGAGGACGGCGGTTCCCGCCTGGCGGCGGCCACGGGCGAACGGAGCCCCCGCATGAGCGACCCCCCTGATCTGGCCGCGCCGAGCAGCGCCGGGAACACGGCTGCGGCGCTCATGTCGTCGACGCTACCCGCGTGGATCCCTCCGATCAGCGGGTCCGCAAGGCGCTCTGCCACCTGGCGGCCGAGGCGGCGGGTGACGATGGCGCCGATGGCCTCGTCTTCGGGCGGCGGTCCGTCGGGAGGAGCCACATGTGCGAGGGCCGGGCGCCCGATCTCCGCCATGTCGAGCGCCGCACGGATCAATCCGGCGGGACCGAGGACGCCGCTCCTGGCAAGCGGCCCGAGGCGCGTGGGTATGCCCAGTGCCAGGCCTGCTGGCAGCGAGCGGAGCCTGCCACGGGAGTACACGGCAGCCCCGGTGGCGCCAGGGCCGACCAGGCGGCGCTCGACGCCCAGCTCGCGGCAGAGCCGGGAGAGCTCCGGGCGTCGAGCCAGGAACCCGTCGGGGCCGGTGTCTACCACCCTCCCCCCTACGACAGCCGACCGGAGCTTGCCGCCTAGCGCCGGTGCCTCCTCGAAGAGGACTACCTCTGGCGCATCCGGATCACCCGGATCGTCCGGCGGGCCAGACAGCTCGAACGCGGCTGCGAGCCCTGTGATGCCTCCCCCGATGACCGCGACCCGGAGCCGGCCGCCTCCGGGTTCGATGGAGCCGGGGATGTGATCGCGCGCCATCACGGCTCGTCTCCCGGCCGGGCCTCTTCGGCGGCGATGATCAGGTCCGCCAGAGCCTCGAGGAGCTCGGGGTCGGCATTGAGCGAAGCTGACCGGGCGAACGAGACGCCTTCTTCGCGCGCGACGGCTGCTGCTTCGACGTCCAGGTCGTAGAGGACCTCTAGGTGGTCTGCCACGAACCCTACGGGGCAAGCCACCACCGCCTTCGCACCCCCGCGAGCGCCCGAACGGATCGCCTCTCGAATGTCGGGGCCCAACCACGGATCGGGCGTCATGCCGGCACTCTGGAACACCACTTCGTAGCGCTCTATGCCGGCCAGGGCCGCCACAGCCTCCGCAGTCTCGGCTACCTGCCTCGCGTACGGGTCGCCCTCGTCGATCAGCCTCTGAGGCACGCTGTGCGCGCTGAACAACACGAGGGCGCTCTCGCGTGAGCGCCGGGGGAGTTGATCCAGGGCGGTTCTCAGATTACGCGCGAGTGCGGAGACGAAGCCCGGGAGAAGGTGCCAGGAGGCCACTACGTCGATCCGGGCCTGCCGGTTGCCGCCCGGCGCGCTTCGTGCTGCCAGTGCCCGCCGCTCGTACTCGGCAACGCTCGCCGCGGAGAACTGGGGTGCGAGCACGACCCCGAGTAAATGCCCGGTTCCCGCGGCTACGAGCGACCCCACGGCATCCTCGATGCTGGGGCTCAGGTGCTTTGCTCCGAGGGCTACCACGAACTTGCCCGGGCGCCTGGCCTGAAGAGCGCGCGAGATGCCTTCGACCTGGGAGCGGGTTATCCCGGCCAGGGGAGAACAGCCTCCGATGGCCTGGTAACGCGCACGCAAGGCCGCCATCTGTTCGGGGGCGAGTGGCCGCCCGTGACGGATCGACTCCACGAACGCCGGAAGCTCGTCGAGAGACGATGGCGTCCCATGGGCCATCACGAGGACTCCCGTGCAGGCCTGCCCGTTGTCGCTGCCGGTTGCCTGCTCGCTCATGGACCGGTGGTCTCCAGAGGGGAGGATCCGCGATCGGCCTGGCTCCGCAGTTCCGCCCGTGCGGCCAGCTCGGCGGTGTCGGCAGCGTGGACCAGGTCCACGAGGCGAGCGAGCATGCCGGGGTCGGTCTCTGGGAGCACGCCATGGCCCAGGTTGAAGACATGTCCGGTGCCGCCGCCTTCGTCGAGGACCCGGGATGCCTCCTCGGCAAGCACCTCCCAAGGCGCCAGGCAGACAGCCGGGTCGAGATTGCCCTGCAAGGCCACGCGAGGGCCTACCCTTTGCCGTGCGCGCGAAAGCGGCACCCGCCAGTCGACACCTACGACGTCGGCGCCTGCTACTGCCATCAGGTCCAGGATCTCGCCGGTCCCGACGCCGAAATGGATGCGCGTGACGCCCAGGTCGCAAAGTCCCTCCAGCACCTTGCGCGTGGCAGGCATAGCGCTCGATTCGTAGTCGGAGGGCGACAAGGCTCCGGCCCAGCTGTCGAAGAGCTGCACTGCCGAAGCACCTGCTTCGACCTGTGAGCGAAGCGATACGAGCGCGAAGTCTGCCAGGCGGTCGAGAAGCTCGGCCCACAGGCCTGGCTCGGATCGCATGAGTGCCTTGGTGGTCGCATAGGTGCTGGACGGGCCCCCTTCCACCATGTAGCTGGCAACCGTGAAGGGAGCACCGGCGAAACCGATCAATGGAACCCCCAGGCCGTCGAGCTCCTGGCACGCGATCCGGACTGCATCGAGGACGAAGGGGGTGTCAGCCTCGGGATCGAGAGGGCGGAGCCTGGCCAGGTCTTCATGCGTACGGAACGGCTTGTCCACTACGGGCCCGTGACCGGGCGTTACCTCGATTCCGAAGCCCACGGCAGCCACGGGCACCACGATGTCGGAGAACAATATGGCGGCATCCACGCCGTAACGCCTGACAGGCT
Source organism: Actinomycetes bacterium (assembly GCA_021801525.1). Taxonomy (GTDB): domain Bacteria; phylum Actinomycetota; class Acidimicrobiia; order Acidimicrobiales; family JAJYXR01; genus JAJYXW01. Next base: position 28,902 of record JAJYXW010000180.1, on the reverse strand, counting down.
GCAGCGTCAGCTCCGCGGCCAGCTCGGGGTTCCTTATCGCGTCGAGGATGCTCCCATCGCCTCTGGCTGCGCGGTACTCGGGCAGGGATCTGCCTGCCTGGCGCATGAACCAGACGGGCACGCGCTCCACGGGCTCGCCCCTGCATGCCCTGAGGAACGACGTCCCCGGCTCGCGGGGCTCATTGCCGGGCTCACTGCCGGGCTCACGCAACTCAGCGCTGGGCACCTCGACGACGCTACCCGACCTGTGGACCTCGCCTGCCTGCAGCCGAGCCAGGACGCCTATGATGTGTAGCTCCCACGGGGCAGCCTTGCCGCCTGTGGGGAACAAGTCGATCCTGCGTCTGGACTTGCGGAGACCCAAGCCGCGACACGAGGGGGCGCCTGTGGCTACATCGCATGCTGAGCTCGCCGCCGAGCAGGCGCACGTCGACCGGGCGTACGAGCGCCTCGACGAGCTGCGCGCCGAGGCCGAGGCGGCGTTGCGGGACGTCCTCGGGGAGGGGCGAGGCGGCACCCACCAGTTCCGAGCAGAGCGTGACGTCATCGTGAGGACAAGCCTCGCTCGGCTCGATCACCTGGATGTCGGCGATCAGCCGCTTTGCTTCGGTCGGATCGACCTGGCGACCGACCACCGGGCAGTAGAGAGCTTCCACCTGGGCAGGATCGCCGTGTCGGGCGCAGACCTCGAGCCACTCGTCGTCGACTGGCGTGCACCCGTGGCTGAACCGTTCTACAGGGCGACGGGGCGTGACCCGATGGGCCTGGTCCTCCGGCGCCACCTTGCCGCGGATGGCCGTCTCGTGGTGGGCCTCGAGGACGAGCGCTTCGACTCGGCAGAGGGCATGCAGGGGGCTGTGCCGGTTGTCGGGAGCCAGCGTGACGACCACCGGCGAGGCGACCCCATCCTCCCCGGAGAGGAGGGCGCGGGCGCGCTGGGCGACGGCATGGGCGAACTGGTCTCTGACGCCCTCGACCTCGGGGGCCCAGGCGCGCTCCTCGCGAGCCTCTCTGGAGCGCGAACCGGGCACTTGCGTGACATCGTCGCGACCATCCAGCTCGAGCAGGACGAGATCATTCGTGCCCCGCTGGCTGGCATCCTCGTGGTGCAGGGAGGTCCGGGTACCGGGAAGACGGCGGTCGCCCTTCACCGAGCCGCGTACCTTCTTTACACCCACCGGTTCCCTCTGGAGCGCCAGGGAGTGCTGGTTGTCGGGCCGAACCCGATCTTCCTGCGCTACATAAGCCAAGTCCTGCCGTCTCTGGGCGAAACCGGTGTGACACTGTCGACAATCGGCGGGCTCGTCCACGGTGTGGTCGCAACTTTGGAGGAGACCCCGCGCGCTGCTCGCCTGAAGGGCGACGCGCGCATGGCCACAGTCATCGCCCGTGCCGTCCTAACCCGCGAGCGCCCGCTGCGCCGGGATCTGACAGTTCCCTTCGGCACCTCGTACCTGCGGCTCAGCCGGGAGGACTCCAGGGCCATCGTGGCTGCCGCTCGCCGCCGCCCAGGCACGCACAACGCGCGCCGCCGGTTCGTGACCGCGATGGTAGTGAGGAAGCTGGCGGAGGATCTCGAACGTAGGCGGTCGTCTCTCGGTGTGCAGGCAGGCGGTGTGCAGGCAGGCGGTGTGCAGGCAGGCGGTGTGCAGGCAGGCGGTGTGCAGGCAGGCGGTGTGCAGGCAGGCGGTGTGCAGGCAGGCGGTGTGCGGGCAGGCAGCGATTCGTTCGCCCGCACGCTCAGGCGTACCACCGAGCTGCGGGCAGCGCTCGATCGGATGTGGCCCCTCCTGTCGGCAGAGGAGCTGCTCCGTGACCTCTTCGGCTACCGGGCGCTCCTCGCCGAGGCCTGCCGTGGGATCCTCTCTCCAGAGGATCAGGACGCTCTCCACAGGGAGCGAGCCCCCTCGGCGGGCTCGGCGGCCTGGAGCGACGCGGACCTCGCTCTCGTCGACGAGGCGCGTATGCTTCTCGGTCCGCTGCCCACCCGCCGTGCAGACACGGCGTCGACCGGTTACCCGGGGGCAAGAGGCGCTGGTCCCCAGGAGATCACGGAGGCGCCGGCTGCCGGAACATTGCGAGGCTATGGCCACATCGTCGTCGACGAAGCACAGGGCCTTTCACCCATGCAGCTCCGCGTCATCGCGCGGCGCTCCCTTTCGGGGTCGATGACACTTGTGGGCGATCTCGCCCAGGCCACCGGCCAATGGGCGGCGAAGAGCTGGGACGACGTGACCGCCCACCTTCCTGCGACTCGACCTCCCCGGTTGGTCGAGCTGACAGTGAGCTACCGGACACCCGCCGAGGTGCTGGAGCTCTCCTCCCCTGTCCTCGGCGCCGTGGACCCCACAGCCCGTTCGCCGCGCCCGGTGCGCAGGAGCGGTGTCCTGCCTGCGATCGCGCAGGCCGCCCCCGGAGGCCTCGGGGACGAGGTGGCGAGGCGCGCCTCGGAGCTGGCTCGGCGCGTGGCCCCCGGGACGGTGGCCGTCATCGTTCCCAGATCGGAGCGCCAGAGCATCGAGGCGGCGTTGAAGGCGGCTGGGACGAACGCGTCGGACCTCTCGGCCGCTGCCGGCATGCCCGGCCTGCCCGGATCGCCTCTAGGTCTGGTCGCAGCCGAGGATGCCAACGGCCTGGAGTTCGACGGCGTGGTGGTCGTGGAGCCGGCGTCGATATCCGAGCAGGCCAGTGGCGGGCTGCGTGCCCTGTACGTTGCGCTCACCCGGCCTACCAAGGCCCTGGTCGTGGTGCACGAGCGCCCGCTTCCGGCGTGCCTCGGGCATGGTGTTGGCACCAGGCGGCCCGCGTCGGCTAGTAAATAACCCGTGAGTCAAGCCTTGTCGTCTGTCGAGCGACCTTCCGCTGCGCCCCGGCACGTGGCCGAGAGGCCACCACTCCTGGCTGTGGGCATACTGATATGGCTCGGCTCCGACCTCATGTTCTTCAGCGGGTTGTTCGCCGCGTACTTCACCATCCGCGCGCATGCCGCCGTGTGGCCACCGCCTGGCACGAAGCTCGACCTGATCCAGGCGGGGATCTTCTCGCTGGTCCTGCTTGCCTCCAGCCCGACGTTCCAGAAGGCGGTCTGGGACGAGGAGCGGGGCAACCGCCGGGGTGCTCGGATCTGGATCATCGTCAGCTTCGTCCTCGGGGCCGCGTTCCTTGGCAACCAGGGTTACGAGTGGCTCACCCTCACGACCCGGGCATCGACTAACGCGTACGGGTCGCTTTTCTTCATCATGACCGGCATCCACGGCCTCCACGTGGCGCTCGGACTGGTCGCGATGATCTTCCTCCTCGGCCGCATGAAGGGCCGATCAGGCGACCCGGGTGAGCTCAACGTGCTACAGGGGGTCAGCTACTACTGGCACTTCGTCGACTTCATGTGGGTGGGCATCTTCAGCTGCCTGTTCCTCCTCAAGACCGGATGAGCCGAGAGCCAATGCAGCGTGATCACATGCAGGAGCGCGGGTCGCCGTCTGGGCGCCCGGGGTGCGAGGCGCCTGTCGCATCCCCAGCTGTTCGCGGAAGCAATACCCGCCATCGGTGGGTGGCTCTCCTACGGGTCGGCCTGCCGGCGCTGGTGGTCGTGGGCGTAGCGCTCTCTGCTGTCTCGAGTGCTGGGGCAGCCTCGAGTGCCGGGGCAGCCTCGGGGGCCTCGTCGAAGTCCGCACGAGTCTCGAGCGCCAAGTCCGGCTCTGCCTCTGGAGCTGGCTACGGTTCCGGTTTCGGGACTCTCGCCTCGCCCAGGAGGGCGAACCACAAGGGTGCCGCTTCTCCCATAACCACGCTCGCACTGCCGAAGTCATACATAGCGCCAGGTCGCCAGCTCTTCGAGGAGAACTGCTCGGCCTGCCACGGTCCCGGAGCGCTCGGCACCTCCCGAGCCCCAAACCTGGTCGGCCTGGGCGCGGCGACCGTCGACTTCTGGGTCGGCACGGGGCGCATGCCCCTAGCCGACGCCTCCTTGCAGGCAGTCCCGAAGCCGCCACGCTTCACGAAGAAGCAAGTCCTCGAGATAGCGGCATTCGTGACGTCGCTCAGCCGGGTCAACGGCCCCGGCATCCCGGTGGTCGACCTGAAGGGAGCCGACCTGGCGAAGGGCAACTCCCTCTTCGTGCTCAACTGCGCTGCCTGCCATACGATCACCGGGTCCGGCGACGCCCTGGCGAACGGCTACGTGGCCACCTCGCTCCATCCGGCGACAGCCACCCAGGTTGCCGAGGCCATCCGGACCGGTCCCGGGAACATGCCCCGCTTCGGCCCGGGCGAGTATTCCAACAAGGAGGTGGCGGACATAGTCGCCTACGTGACTGGCCCGATCCAGCACCCGGACAATGCCGGCGGCATCGGGCTCGGCGGCGTGGGCCCTGTTGCCGAGGGGTTCGTGGCATTGCTTGTGGGAGTCGGCGGGTTGATGCTGGTGGCGTTCTGGCTGGGGGACCGGTCGTGATCGTCACTGCCCGATTCCTTGTAGCGCCCCCGCCAGCGAGGCTGAGCTGGTCCGTATGAGCACCGAGGCCCATATGAGCACCGAGGGAGGTATGAGCACCGAGGGAGGACGACACCCGATGGAAGGATCCGCCGCGGTCGAGGATCGTCCCGGCGAGCACGAGGCACTGCCCATCGCCTCGTTCGACGACCCGCACCTGCAACCGTACGCGAGGGATCCCAAGCGGGCCGAGCGCCTGATAGCGGTCCTCTTCGTGCTCGGGATACTGGGGGTGATCGGCTACGGCGCCGTCTTCTGGCAGGGAGGGCAGACGCAGCTAGAGGGTGGCTTCCTGGGCGGCGGGTTGTTCTTCATCGGCTTCGGATTGTCCGCCTGGGGTAAGTACTTGCTTCCCCAGGGGCCCTTCGTCGAATCACGCCACCCGATGTCCTCCCCGGAGCCCGACCGTGAGGCCATGGCTTCCGCGGTGGTGGACCGGGGGAAGATGGTCTTCCGTAGGAGAGGCTTCCTCGGCACGCTGCTCGGGGCAGGCATGGGGGTCTTCGGCATTGTGGCGACCTTCCCTCTCATACGCTCGCTCGGTCCCAAACCTGGGAACGCGCTCGACACCACCAACTGGAAGAAGGGTTCGCGCCTGGTGACCATGGACGGCAGGCCTGTGAGCGTGCACGATCTGGAGGTCGGGGGCTCCCTCACGGTGTTCCCCGAGGGGTACACCGACTCCATCAGAGCCGAGGCAACCGACCAGACGATCCTCGTGCGTGCCGCGGCCTCGAGCATCGTCACCCAGCCCGGCCGCGAGACCTGGGGACCTGCCGGGTACCTTGCGTACTCGAAGGTCTGTACCCACGCGGGATGCCCGGTCGGGCTGTACATGGAGCAGACCCAGCAGCTCCTCTGCCCCTGCCACCAGTCGCTCTTCGACGTGCTGGACGGCGCCGCACCGGTCTTCGGGCCGGCCCCTCGCCCGTTGCCGCAGCTCCCGCTCTACGTGGACGCTCACGGGTGGCTGCGGGCTCAGGCTCCCTACGACCAGCCGGTCGGCCCCGGATTCTGGGAGCGGTCATGATCGAAGACGCACTCAACTGGCTCGACGACAGGCTCGGGGTGTCCAAGGGCGGGCGCAGCTTCCTCGACAAGATATTCCCGGACCATTGGTCCTTCCTGCTCGGGGAGATAGCCCTCTACTCGTTCGTCGTCCTGATAGCGACAGGGGTGTTCCTCACCCTCTACTTCGTTCCTTCGGCGAAGGACGTCATCTACCACGGCAGCTACCTGCCGCTAAGGGGACAGAAGGTGTCCGAGGCCTACGCCTCCACTGTCCACATCTCGTTCGGGGTGCGAAGCGGCCTGGTGATTCGCCAGATGCACCACTGGGCGGCCGACGTGTTCGTGGGCGCCATAGCAGTCCACATGTGCAGGATCTTCTTCACCGGAGCGTTCCGCAAGCCACGCGAGCTCAACTGGATCGTGGGCGTTACCTTGCTCACCCTCGCCATCATGAACGGCTTCCTCGGCTACTCGCTGCCCGACGACCTCGTGTCGGGCGCGGGGCTTCGCATCGCGTACTCGATCCTCCTGTCGATCCCGCTGGTCGGAAGCTATCTGGCATTCTTCCTCTTCGGCGGTAAGTTCCCGGGCAACGGCTCGATCATTCCGCGGATGTTCATACTGCACGTTCTCGTCCTGCCGGCGATAATTGCCGCTCTCATCGGAGCGCATCTCTTCCTGCTCGTCCGCCAGAAGCACACCCAGTTCTCCGGCAAGGGACGCACCGAGCACAACGTGGTGGGATCGCCCATGTACCCCACGTTCATGGCCAAGACGACCGGGTTCTTCTTCATGGTCACGGGGGTGCTCTGGGCTCTGGGGGGACTGGTGCAGATCAACCCCATATGGCTCTTCGGCCCCTACGAGCCCTACAAGGTGAGCTATGCGGTCCAGCCCGACTGGTACATGGGATGGTTGGACGGTGCACTCAGGATCATGCCTAGCTGGGAGTTCGTCGGGTTCGGTCACACGATCCCTCTCGAGGTGCTCCTTCCGGCAATCGTCTTCCCGGGGCTCACCTTCGGCATCTTCTACGCGTGGCCGTTCATCGAGGAGAAGTTCACCAAGGACCATGCGGTCCACCACATCCTCGACCGGCCGCGCGACCGCCCCAAGCGCACGGCGGTGGGAGCAGGCGCCCTAGCCTTCTACTTCACCCTGTTTGCGGCAAGCTCCACCGACGTGCTGGCCAACTTCTTCCAGGTGTCGCTCAACACCGTCTTGTGGTCCTTCCGCTTCCTCGTCGTGATCGTGCCGATCGTCGTTGCCCTTGCCACCTACCGGATATGCCTGGACATGGCAGGCGTGCAGGGCATAGGCAAGCGCAAGCGCGCCCTCGTTGTCACCCGTTCGGCAGAGGGCGAGTACGCGACCCTGCCGAGTGCGGAGAGGCCAGGGGACGAGCACCACGAGCTGGATCCCGCGCCGGTTCCGGTGCGGATCGAAGGCCTCGATTCCGACCCGGACAGTGGTACACTCGATCCTCTGAGTGCAGCTCCCGGCATAAGGCGTGCTCCTCGATAGCGTCACCCTTTGGGGTGTCGTGGGAGCGCAGGGCTAGGCCGCTGGGCGTCTTTCGGCGCTGCACGTGGGGTAGTGGCGCTGATCATGGGGAGCGGTAGTGCCTGCACAGACGGAGATCGACCAGTACCACCTACGCCTGCGGCGCGAGCTTCACCTGATCGATCTCGTGATGATGGCCCTCGGGTCGATCATCGGTGCGGGCTGGCTGTTCGCCGCCGCGGAGGCCGCTCAGATGGCCGGACCGGCCTCCATCGTTTCGTGGCTGATCGGTGGCCTGGCGATGCTGTGCATCAGCCTGGTGTACGCAGAGCTTGGTTCGATGATTCCCGAAGCCGGGGCCACCATCCGCTACCCCCACTACAGCCACGGCGTGCTGGTGGGGTTCACGGTCGGCTGGGCCCAGTGGATCGCCTACGCGGCCGTGCCAGTGGCGGAGTCAACGGCAGTCGTCGATTTCACCGCCCCGCACTTCCCCGTGCTCGCAGCTAGCAGTGCTCTCCAAGTTGTGGTGAAGTTGGCGTTGGTCGGTTTGTTCATCATCATCAACCTCTTTGCGGTGAAGGTGTTCTCGAGGGTGAACGTGGGGTTCACCTTCTTGAAGCTCCTGCTGCCCCCCATCACGATCGTCGCCGTGTTCGAGGCCGCGCATCACTTCGGCAACTTCACGTCGCACGGGTTCGCGCCGGCAGGCGTCGCGGGAATCCTGCATGCCACGGCCGCGGCCGGAGTGGTGTTCGCCTACGCAGGTTTTCGCGCACCCGTGGAGATGGCCGGTGAAGCCAAGAACCCGAGGCGCGACATCCCCATTGCGCTGTTCGTCGCGATCGGTTTCTCGATCGTGGTCTACGAGCTGCTCCAGGGCGTCTTCGTCGCAGCCCTCCCGTCCCACGTGCTGGCGCACGGTTGGGCGAGCCTGAACCTGGTGGCGGCCTCGCCGTTTGTCGGGCTTGCCACACTGATCGGGGTCATGTGGCTCGGGAAGCTGCTCACGGTCGGCTCAGCCTTCTCGCCCGCCGTAACGGGCAACATTTACACGGGCACCTCGTCACGCCTCTTGTATGCCATGTCGCGCAACCGGTACTTGCCCCCTGTGCTGGGCAAGCTCCACCACCGCACCCGCGCGCCTTTCGTAGCGGTGTTCGTAAGCTCGGTTATCGGAATGCTCTTCCTGCCGTTCCAGGCGCTGATAGGTGTCATCACTGCAGCGAGCGTGCTCACCTATGTGACTGGTCCCACGGCATCTGCCGTCATCCGGCGGCGCTCGGATCGGGGCGCGAACTCCTTCCACCTGCCGGGGTTCCACGTTATAGGGCCGGTCGCGTTCGTGGTGGGGAGCCTTCTCATCTACTGGACCGGGTGGAACACGGATTGGAAGGTGCTCGTCCTTGTGCTGGTCGGCGTCGTACTGTTCGTCATCCTGTCGCGATACGTCTGGGCTGGGAGGACTCACACGCTCACGAAAGCCGACTTCCGATCGGGGTGGTGGTTCATCGCCTATCTCGTGGCGCTGCTCGGCCTGTCTCTCATAGGCTCTGGCCAGTTCGGCTCGCCGCTCGACCACCACCGCGGGATACTTCATTTTCCGAGCGACATCGTGGTCGTGTCCGTGGTGTCACTCTGCTTCTACTACCTGGGTGTGCGTTCCGGGCTGCACCCCGACGAGATTCCCTTCGAGGATCTGGACCTTGCAGAAGGCCCAGAGACGGACACTGCCCGAGTCGAGGAGTCGAGTGGCGAAGTCCCCGGCGTCCCCGGCGTCCCCGGCGTCCCCGGCGTCCCCGGCGTCCCCGGCGCGCCGGTGACCGCTTGACGAATCCCGCGCCCTGATCACCAGCCTGAGCGATCCGCGCAGACAGGCAGGCAACCGGGCAACCCGGGCAGACAGGCAGGACGCGCTCAGCGAGGCAGAAGGCTTCGGCTTTGGCCAGGCAGGATCAGACGGTGCCGCCGCGGCGGCTCTCGGCTGTCACGCCCACCAGCGCCGACACGACCAGGGCGCCGCCCGGGGCCAAGAGCCATGCCCCGAAGACGAGGGCGAGCACGATCAGGAAGAGGCCCATACCGAGCACGAAGGGCCAGATGCTCGAGCCGGGGAACGTGCCGATCGCTCCCGAGCCCTGCTCCACGGTTGCATCGGGGAGATCCTCGGGGCGCGGCTTCATCCTGCGTGACCACCAGTAGTAGTAGCTCCCGGGGACGAAGCCGAGCAGGACCGTTCCTACCAGCATTGCCGTACCGGCCGGCTCGTAGCTCCAGAACCAGTAGCCGACAGCCACTACGCCGAAGAACGCGGCTACGCCGAGGAGGAAGGAGGCTTCTATCTTCACTGGTCGGAACCTCCGGTCGAGCCCACCTCGGCGCCGACCTTCACGTGTCCGTTGCGCCTCCCGTTGTGCGAGATAGTCCTTGCATCAGGGTGGAAGTAGTCCCACGTCGGGCGCTCGGAGCGTACTGGCGGAAGCTTCAGGTAGTTGTGGTGCGGCGGGGGGGAGCTGGTGAACCATTCGAGCGTATGAGCGTCCCAGGGGTTGGCGCCTGCAGCGACGGGATGGCGCCACGAGGTCCAGATGTTCCAGAGGAAGAACAGGAACGATATCGCGATCAAGTAGGAGCCGAGCGAGGCCACCTGGTTGAGCAAGTGCCATCCCAGCCCGCTCGGATATGTTGCCACCCGTCGCGGCATCCCTTTCAGGCCGAGAACGTACATTGGCAGGTAGGTTACCCAGAACCCGATGAACATGAGCCAGAAGTGAATCTTGCCGAGCGGCTCGTTGAGCTTGCGGCCGAACATCTTCGGGAACCAGAAGTAGAAGCCGGCGAATCCAGCGAAGACCGCAGTGCCGAACAGAACCTGGTGGAAGTGGGCGACGACGAAGTAGGTGTCGTGGGTGAGGAAGTCGATCGGTGGCGACGCGAGCATCACGCCCGTGAGACCCCCCATGAGGAACGCGAGCAGGAACCCGACGCAGAATAGCATCGGGGTGTCGAAGCGGATCTGACCCCTCCACATGGTCCCGATCCAGTTGAAGAACTTGATGCCTGTGGGCACGGCGATGAGGAGAGACATCAGCGAGAAGAAGGGCAGCAGGACGACACCGGTGGTGAACATGTGGTGCGCCCATACCCCTGTGGAGAGAGCTGCGATCGACATCGTCGCGAACACCATTCCCTTGTAACCGAAGAGTGGCTTGCGCGAGAAAACAGGGATGATGTCAGTGACCATGCCGAAATACGGCAGGGCCAGGATATAGACCTCCGGGTGCCCGAAGAACCAGAACAGGTGTTGGTACAAGACGGGTACCCCCCCGCCCTTGACGGAGAATATGTGGGTACCGAAGTGCCGGTCGGCGAAGAGGAACACCATCGCGGCCGTTAGCACGGGGAAGGCAATGAGTATGAGGATGGCCGTCACCAGCATGTTCCACGTGAAGATCGGTAGGCGGAACATTGTCATTCCGGGCGCACGCAGGTAGAAGATGGTGGTGACCAGGTTGACCCCGGTGAACACAGCAGAGAACCCGGTAAGGAGGAGTGACACGATCCACAGGTCTGCCCCTGCCCCAGGTGAATGGATCGCGCTCGACAGCGGCGCGTAGGCGACCCATGCGAAGGCGGCTGCCCCACCGGCGGTGAAGAACCCCATGAGCATGGTGATGGAGCCGGTCAGGTAAAGCCAGTACGACAGGGCGTTCAGGCGCGGGAATGCCATGTCGGGGGCACCCACCTGCAGCGGGATGATGTAGTTGGCGAGGCCGCCGAAGGCGAAGGGGCCGGCGAACAGGTACAGCATCAAACTGCCGTGCATGGTGAACAGCTCGTTGTACTGCTGCAGGCTGAGGAGGGAGCTGTGCGGGCTGGCGAGCTGGACCCGGAGAAGGATCGCCATTCCTCCCGCGATGAAGAAGATCACGAGCGAGGTGATCATGTAGCTGAGCCCGATCACCTTGTGGTCGGTGCTCGTCAGCCACTTCAGCACGCCAGTAGGACCCTCGTGGTGCTCAGGGTGCCCGTGGAGAACTGCAGGGTGCTCGGCAAGAAGGGTCATGCTGCTGCCTTCACGCTGGCGGCGGGGGAGCCCTGCCTGGAGGAGGCCACGCTGGCAGCCGGGTGGCTCGCAGCCGGCTGGGAGGAGGCCTGTTCACTTCGCAGCCAGGCCCGGAACTGAGCGGGAGGTAGGGCAACGACGTGGAAGAACATCAGCGCATGGTATAGGCCGCAGAACTGCGTGCACTGGGCGCGGTAGATGCCCGGGTGCTTGACCGTGAAGTCGAACACGTTGGTCACCCCGGGTAGAGCGTAACGGCTGAAGTTGAAGGCCGGCACGTAGAAACCGTGGACCACGTCGGCGGACACGAGCGTGATGCGGGTGGTCTCGCCAGCCGGCATCACGAGCCCCGGGCCGAGGCAGTCGACAGCGGGCGCACATGGCCTGCCGTTCAGTCCTACCGGGTCGGGATCCTGGGTCGTCTCGCCGAGGACGCTCACGTGCTGTCCCGAGTAGTCGAAGCGCCAGCCCCATTGGAAGGCCGTCACCTTCACGGCAACTGCCGGGTGTGGCGACACCGCGTCCACAGCGTTCTCGGTGACCACCGTGAAGCCGAACAGAGCGAGGACGATGAGGATGGGGATCACGGTGTAGGTGATCTCCAAGGGGATGTGGTACTGGAACTGCTTGGGCATCTCGTCGGAGCGGCGCCGGTAGCGGAGAACCGCCCAGAGGATGAGGAGCACCACGATCGTCCCGACGACTATCGCTGCGATCACCGTGCCCGAGAAGAGGAGGAAGGAGTCGTGCCCCTGCTTGGTGGCTCCCCGGAACCCGTAGAAGCTGGGGAGAGTGCATCCTCCGAGCATCAGGGGCAGCGCGAGGATCCCCAATGGCCCGAGATAGCGTCGCAGCAGGCTTGACCCCTTGTGGGGTGCCTGATCTGCCGGCTTGCCGGTGGGCTTGTCGGTCACGGCGCCGACATTAGCGGCAGCGGGGGCGCAAGTGGAAGTTCACCAGTCAATCAGGCGGGATCCGTTCCCGGGCGGGCGGCCCATGCGTATATCCCCTTGGCCATCGTCGATGTGGCAGCTTCGGCTCGCGCTGCGAAGACCTGGGCTTTCACGTCCGCCACCTCGGTATCCCCGGGAGCGGCAAGGGCTGCCAGCTCGGCAAGGTGCCCCGCCAGGCGCAGCCGGGTATCCCCTCCGCCGAGGAGCTCCATGGCCCTTCGGGCGAGCACCGCGGGTCCCCCGGCAAGAGCCGCGATCTCAGCAGCAAGGCGTGCCTCGGGGGCCGGGTGGAGATGGGCCGGGTTGCCGTCCCACCAGCCGCCGTAGAGGCGCCAGACGTTCCGGACCACGAACTCCGGCTCGTCGTAAACCGGTCGAAGGTAAGGGCGGTCCATGAGGTGAGCCGGCGCCACCACGCCATGCAGCACCTCGTCGAGCCGGGCCCCGGAGTTCATCAGGGCAAGCGTCTGGCTCACCAGGGACTCGAGAAGCTCGGCAGTGTCGTCGAGGGCCTGGCGCACGCGCACGGCACCGAGGACGGGGAACCCGTGTCCGGGGAGCAGCACGTCAGCGCCTAGGGAGGCCATCTCGCGCAGCGCCTTGGCCCATTCGAGGGGATAGCGCTGCACTTTTTGCGGGTTCCCGGCGTTGGGCGACGCCCATATGAAGAGGTCGCCCGAGCACAGCACGCGCTTGTCCGGCACCCAGGTCCAGGTGTGGTCGTCCGTCTCGCCCTTTGCATGGTGCAGCTCCACACGCGTGCCACCCACGTCGAGGTCCATGCGCTCGGCGTAGGTCTCGTCCGGATAGCGGTACTCGGTCGGCCACCTGAGTCCCGGCAGCTGGAACTGCCTCTGGTTGATTGTCTCGTTGTACCCGGCTGTCATCACGTAGCGGTCGAAGCGTGCCGGCAGGGCCTGGTGGGCAACGACGCGCGGTGGCGGCCAGCCGTTGGCGGCGGCTTCCTCCTCGAACACCGGCACCCCGAAGACGTGGTCTATGTGACCGTGGGAGTAGACGGCGGTGTGAAGCGGCAAGTCTGACCAGCCACGAAGCGAGCTGTGGACCAGGCGGGCGAGCGGCGCGGAGCCTGTGTCCACCAGGACGAGACCGTCTTGCGTGGCAAGAGCCGAGACGTTGGCGAACGACGGCACGAAGGCTACGCCGTCGACAACCTCCGCCAGGTCTCCGTGGGCCCCCAGGGGATGGAACTGGCTGGTGTCGGTCTCGCCGGTCCAAAGCTTGTCTGCGAGCTCGAGGATGTCCATCACAAGACCCCGAGGGGATTCGCTCCACCAGCTGTCCGTGAAGTCACCGGGCGAGCTTAGAGCCTAAGCGGCTCGTCCCGAGAGCAGCTTGGCCGAACCTGGAGTGTCTTGCGACCCGGCCCGCCAGGTCGGGTGCTGCAATGGTGCGGGCGAAACGGGCGGATCAGGCGTCGTGGGCTGGCAGTCGTGGGCTGGCAGTCGTGGGCTGGCAGTCGTGGGCTGGCTGTCATGGGCGGGTACGGCGTGCCCGGATGGCCGCCGCTCTGCGACCCGCCAGGCGGGCACCGCGTAGCAACGCTCGCTCCGACCCACGTGCGAGAGCTCCAGAGCTCTGGGCAGTGGCACGCCCGAGAGCCCGGTAGAGCGACCCGCCCGAGGTGGCACGAGCCCGTTCCCCGTCCGGCCGTGCGGAATGCGAAAGCTCGATGGACTCGCGCCTGCCGGCATTTGGGGCATCCGGGCGCTGTGCTCGGCGCCTCACGAGTCGAGGCTCTCGCTCCGAGTAGCGCGTGAGGGTGGAGATCCGGAGCCAGGCCACCATGGCGAGCTCGAGCGCCAGCAAGCCCACCAGGTCTGGCCTCAGCGTCGGGACCAGGGGGCCTGCAGCCAGCAGGATCGCGAGGCCGGTGTCGGCAGCCGCGTGGGCTTTCCTCGGGACCAGGTGCACCAGGGCGAGCGGGCCGTCGGCCACCAGGGAGGACATGGTGATGACGCCCGCTCCCGCGTAGAGCAGGTACGGGTGCAGCGTGTGGAGCGACAAGTCCACCATCCCGACCGCCAGCGCGTACTCTGCTCCCTGGTGGACGCCGAAGCCGATGACGCGCCGACCCGGAGTCCTCGCCAGGACCCGACCTAGCGGCGATCGGCGGCTTGGCTTGTCGCGGTCTGTGTCGTCAGCGGAACCGGCAGCTGGCTTCAGGGCTGCCCTCGCGTGCTCGCCGGGCGACCGTCAGCTCTGGCTGGTTGCGTCGTTCGCGTCGGAGCTCTTCGCGGGGTTCGACGCCGTACCGGTTGCGTCCGGTGTGGCCGGATCCTTGCCCGATCCCTCTTCGATCCCCTTGCGGAACTCGTGACTTGCAGAGCCGAGCGAGCGGGCGAGCTTGGGCAACTGGCTCCCTCCGAAGAGGACCACCACAGCGATGAGGGCTACGACGACCAGATCGGGCCCGAATATGTCGGCAAGCATGCTTGTGTCCACAACTGCCTCCCTTGCTCCGGCCGCGCCCCGGTCGATGGCCGCGGCTGAGGCCTACCTCCATAGGATATACGCATTTGGCGCTGGTGTTCTCGGCAGAGGGCGATCGGAGCATCGCCAGCTGTCCCCAGGCCCAGGCCCAGGCCCAGGCTTGCGGATTGCGGATTGCGGATTGCCGGCCCATGCTTAGACCCGAGCCTTCTGGATCACCCTGCTAGGAACACCCCGATTACAAGCGCCGCCACAGACGAGATCCCTCCGATGGCGCCCCAGACTGCCACGGCGCCCGGGCTCCTGGAGCGGCCGTGCAGCCAGGTGGCGATTCCTGCGAGGGCGACTACACCTATCTTCACGCCCAGGACGACTTTCCATGCCATGGTCTCCGATGCCGAGGGGATTGCAGCCACGCTCCAGAACCCCGTGGCGACCAGAACGGCGTATGCCGGCCACAAGAGGCGAGCGAGGGCACGGGCTACTGCCCGTGGTGCGTCGGCACCTAGACCCCGCACCGTCGGCAGGAGGCCCGCTACCGTGAACTGACCGCCCACCCATATCGTGGCCGCGAGCACGTGAAGCGAAAGGCGGATTCCCGTGACTGCCGGCGCGAGGGATTGGCTCATCCCGGCGAGGCTAGTGCACCACCCCTCGAACTACGGCGGCCAGGCGAGGTTGGAGGCATAGCTCCGCTGACTACCCGGATTTCCCGAGGTACGAGGCTGCTGCTGCCCCGGCCATCTCCTGCGGCGTACCGGTTTGCTCCAGGCGCCCCTGAGAAAGGATCGCGGCCCGCGTCGCCACCTCGAGCGCGCTGTCCACGAACTGCTCGGCAAGCACGACGGTCGTTCCACCAGCCGCGATATCTCCCACTACCGCATACAGCTCGCTCACCACGAGGGGCGCCAGCCCCATGGAGATCTCGTCCAGCAGCAGGACGGCGGGCCGTGCCGCGAGGGCGCGCGCGAACGCGACCATCTGCTGTTCGCCCCCGGATAGCGTCCCGGCACGCTGGTTGCGACGCTCGGCCAGCCTCGGGAACCGCTCGAAGGCCCGTTCCTCGACCTCGGACCTGCTGGCGCCGCCGTAGGTCCACATCAAGAGGTTCTCCCTCACCGACAGGTTGGGGAAGACTCCACGGCCTTCGGGGATCGAGCAGAGGCCTAGGTGCGCCAGGGCCGCGGGTCCCTTCCCGGTGACGTCGGCACCCGACACCAAGACGCGACCCGATCTCGGCCGGAGGCGGCCCCCGCACGCTTTGAGCAGCGTCGACTTGCCGGCGCCGTTGGGCCCGAGCAGAGCGAGCACCTCTCCAGGGCTCACTTCGAGGTCGATCCCGTGAAGGACCTCGATGCGGCCGTAGGCCGCGTGAAGGCCGCGAACCGTGAGCCTGCCAGGGGGTGCGTCGGGAGTCACTTCCTCGGCCGCCGGCCGCCGGCCGGGCATTACGACCGCGAGCCCACGCTCGTACAGGGCGCCTCGGTCGCTGCGGCCGCGCCTCACCGGCTTGCCTCGGAAGAGCCGAGGTAAGCGGCTTGCACCGCCGGCGAGGAGCGCACCTCGTGGGGCGTACCGCTTGCGATGACCTTGCCGAAGTCGAGAACCGTGACATGTTCACACGTGCGCATGACGAGATCGACGTCGTGCTCGACAAGGAGCACCGCCGTGCCACTCGCGGCAAGGTCGCGGAGCAGATCCGCAAGGACGGCCCTCTCGGCGCTGTCGAGACCGGAGCCCGGTTCGTCGAGGAGGATTATCCTCGGCTGGACCGCAAGAGCCCGGGCCAGCTCTACGAGGCGGGCCGAGCCGGTAGTGAGGCAATCTACCGCCGCCTCGGCCAAGTCGCCGAGGCCGACGCGGTCCATCAGCATGCGTGCCGTGCTCTCCGGGTGTGCTGCATCATCCGGGTGTGCCGAGCCGCCGCGGCGGCGCGCCCTGGAGGCCTCCACGCCGACCTTGACGTTGTCGCCCGCCGAGAGCGACCAGAAGAGCTCGAGTCGTTGGAACGTACGCGAGAGGCCCATCTTGGCCCTCCGGTGAGCGGGTAGGGACGTCACGTCCACGCCGCCGACGCGAACACGGCCCCTGTCGGGCTCGAGCAGGCCGGTGATCACGTCGAAGAGCGTCGTCTTGCCGGCGCCGTTGGGTCCGACGAGCCCGCAAACTGTCCCGGCCGGCACCTCGAGCGACACGTCCTGAAGCGCCTGGAGGCCTCCGAAGCGTACCGAGATCTCCTCGACCTCCAGCGCGATTTCCGGGCCGCTCCCCGGAGCCTCAGGAGATGCTTGCATGGTCACCTGCCAGTTCTGCGTGCCGGTTCGCCTCGGGGACTCGAGCTGCGGCCGCGGGCGATCGCACAGCGCGCCGATCGGGGCGCTCCATGCCGAATATGCCGTTCGGCATACGGCCGACCAGGACGACGCCGGCCCCCGTAACCACGCCCAGGAGGTCGGTCATCCACGAGACGTGCGACTGGAGCACGGGAAGCGCCGCAAAGGCCATACCCGCGACGAGTGCACCGCTCACCGTCCGCACTCCGAATATGACAGCGAGCAGGAGTAGCGTCATGCTGCCGAAGAGCCCGAAGTCGTTGGCGCCCACCTGTCCTTGCAACCCGCCGTAGAGTGCGCCCCCGAAGCCTGCCAGCGCAGCCGACATCCCGAAGGCTGCGATCCCGAGCGGCCTCTGGCTGAGCCCGAGAGTCGCGCAAGCGGCTGGCGAGTCGCTCATCGCCACCAGGCGACGGCCCAGAGTGCTGCGCCGAAGGGCCAGCACCCCGATCGCGCACAGCGCGAAGGCCACAGCCAGCACAACGAGCTCGGCGCGGCCGCTCGACACGTCTATTCCGGGGATCCCCGGGCGCCCGACGGCGAGAGCGCCTCCGGTGCCGAACACGTGACTGCTGTCGAAGAACACGTATGTAGCGGCCTGTGCGAAGGCAAGGGTCGATAGAGCCAGGTACAGCCCCTTCAGCCTCATGGCCGGGAGCGCTACCAGCACGCCCAGCGCGCCGGCGATGGCGACCGCTGCGAGGATGCCCAGCCAGGTCGACCCACCGGACAGGCGGCCGGCCACGAAGGCGCCTACGCCGGCGAAGGTGAGCTGAGCGAGGGATACCTGCCCCGCGTACCCTGTGAGCAGCACCATGGAGAGAGCGATGATCCCGTATGCGAAGCCCTGGCTCACGGTGACTACTCCGATCCCGGAAAGGAGGCCGCCTGCGGCTATCGCCACTGCAGCCAGCCCGACCGACCATCCGAGCGATTCTCGCCCGCCCGCAACTCTGGGTGCCCGCCGTGCAACGGCCTGCCCGACGGCTCTGATCCGGTCATGGGGGAGCACGAGGAGCACGGCGAAAAGGAAGAGCATCGGCAGCGCCGTCCTGATGCCCGGGAGCCACGACTGCCAGCTCTGGGGCATGTACCCGACTGCGTAGCTCTGGAGCAGCCCGAGAGCTATTCCTCCCATGAACGTGAGCGGCAGGTTCTTCAGGCGTCCTACCACCGCTGCTGCGTACCCGTTCACGACGAGAAGCGTGAGCGTGGTTATGTCCAGCGTCACGAGCGGAGCGAGAAGGATGCCTGCTATCGCGGCCAGCACCGAGCCGAGAACCCACCCGGAGCGGGCGATACGCGCATGGGAGGCGCCTGCCATGGACAGCAGCTCCGGGTCGTCCACGATGGCTTTCATTGCGACTCCATGGCGCGTGTGCTCCAGCAGGGCCCAGAGCGCACCTGCCACCGCCACGGCTACCCCGACCACCAGTATCTCCTGGCCGGTGAGGTTGACGCCCAGCACTCGGGCCGAGTAGCCCGGGAAGAAGCCGGGCAGGATGCGAGCGCTCTCAGGGCTCCAGATCGAGCTGGCAGCACCGACGAGTACGAGCAGCAGCCCCAGGGTCACCATCAGGCTGCGTTCGGTCGATGCAGCGTGGAGCTGGCGTGCGAAGAGCAGCTCGACCAGCAGCCCGAGCGCCGGGGCCTCGACTAGGAGGACTATCGCGAGGGCGAGAGGAACGGGCAGCCCGTGGTTCACCGACAGCTCCCAATAGCTGAATGCGGCCACCATCCCCACAGCTCCGTGCGCGAAGTTGAACACGCCGGAGGTCGCGTAGGTGACCACCAACCCTGAGGCAGTTATCGCGTACACCGCTCCGTAGACGACGCCCACAACGGTTAGGGCTACGAGCTCGTTCACAGCGGCTCGTCCCCGCGGGCGCGCCCAGGGCCGGTGCCGAAGCACCTCATCTTGTTCCTCCGCCCGCCCGGATGAAGCCGGATCCGCAGCGAAAGCCGGTGCTCGGCATGTGGTAGCGAACGAACTTGCCATTGCTCACCCGCGCGAGGAGCCAGCATGTGGCGGGTGACTTGGCAGCAGGGTCGGTCGGAGCCATCAATCCGTTCGCGTCGAAGCTGTGGATGGAGCGAAGCGCTGCAGACACCGACGAGCTCGTCGGGTCCGGCCCGGCCTTGCGGAGAGCCTCGACGAGGAGCTCTGCGGAAGCCCACCCGTAGACTGCGTACAGGTCCGGCGCGAACCCGGGTGCGACTACGTGCACCCAGTGGAGGAAGGTAGCCACCGCCGGGACTGCCTTGGCATCGCCGCCCAGGTACAGAGCTTCGTTCTGGGCAAGGTAGATGCCGTCGGCGACCGATGCCCCTCCGGCTCGAGCTACGAAGCTGGACGTGTAGATGGGCCCGGCCGAGAAGACGAGGGGCGGCTTGAACCCCTGTTGGAACATCGCCGATACGATTCTGGCAGCCGTCGCCCCGTTCATGTCGGACAGGTTGACGGCCTGGACCCCTGCGTGCTGCATGGCGATGACCTGGCTCGTGAAGTTGGTGTCGAGCGGCCCGAAAGTCGTGTCGTACACGACGTGGAAGCCCACCTTCTGCATGGCTTGCTTCTCGCCGGCCCACTGTGCCTCGGCGGATGGCACCTGCGCGACCAGTGTCCCGACGTGCTTCACAGCCCGGGGGAAGTGCTTCTTGAACCACAGGAGCGGACCAGCATCCCACCCGGGGACTAGTGGATCGATGCTGAAGTTGTTCGGCAGGGAGCTCGTGAAGGAGGAGAGCGTCACCGACACGTCCGGTATCTGGGGATGGGCGGCGAACACCTTGCCGCCACAGTTGTCGAACAGGGAGAACGAGCCGGCGAACGCGATCACCTTGCTGGCGAGAGAGCGGGTCTGTGCCTCGTTCTGGGCGCAGCTGAAGGCGTCGTCCGCGGAGAGCAGCCGGAGCTCGCGCCCGTCGACCCCACCGGCGGCGTCGATCGACGTCAGGTAGGCGTTTGTGCCAACCAGAGCTCCCTCGAACAGCCCCGGGACCGGCCCACCGAGGGTGGAGACATTTCCTATGGACAGGCAGGAGGTCGGTGCCGGGCACGAGACCGAGGTCGACGGTGTGACCGTTTTGGTCCTGGCTGTCGTCACATGAGAGCCAGGCGACGTGCCACATGCGGCGCAAACGGTCGCCAAGAAGGACACGGCAACTGCGGCAGCGCTCCAGCGGCGCGGCGTCGTATGGCTCTTGGTGCTTCCGGAGAGATGCACTGGCACCATGGTCTCGCGCTCCCCTTCCCCCCGTTCCCCGTTCTTGCCGGCACCGCGCCTGCCAGGTGGGCTGGAGCGGCACCGGGAAGAGCGTAGCGCATCCGTCGGACCGTCAGCTCGGAAACGACGCGGCAGCTGCTTCCGGGGTGCTCGGTATCTGCCTGCTGGCCAGGATGTCAGGCTTGCAGGGCCACGGCGGAGCGCCGAGATATATGACGCTCCGTCAGGTATCTTCCCCGGTGCTCCTGGGCGATTCTGGTGGACTGGCGACCCGCTGCGTTGGTGGCCGCGAGGTCGCCTGCTCCACGTGCTGCGCGTGCACCTCGGCGAGGAAGTTGGCTATCCCTGCCACTGCGTTGGCGCACCGGGGCGACGCGAGGATGTCGAAAGCGTGCTGGGTCCGCGGGAGCTCTGCGAAGGCGACGCGGGACTCTGCAGCCGAGCGCAGGGCGCCGACGAAGCGCCGCGCCTCACTAGGCGGCACCAGCGTGTCGTTGCTGCCGTGCAGCACGAAGAAGGGTGGTGCTCCGGGATGCACCCGGTGGACGGGGGATGCTGCACGGAACTCGCCTGCCGACTCGGCAAGGCGCTTCTTGAACACGCGGTGCTCGAGCAGCGAGACGAGGCCCTTGCCGTAACGTGTGGAGTCGCCGCCGCCGGTCATGTCGTACACACCGTAGAGGGGGACGCATGCGTCCACGGAGGTGTCCGTGCCCTCGAAGCCAGGTTGGAACAGGGGGTCGTTCGCGCTCAGCGCGGCGAGAGCTGCGAGGTGGCCCCCGGCGGACCCGCCGCTTATTGCCAGGAACCCTGGATCCCCGCCGAAAGCGGCGATCTCGGAGCGGACCCACGCGATGGCCCTCTTGACGTCGACTATGTGGTCTGGCCAGGTCGCCCGCGGGCTGAGCCGGTAGTTGGCGCTCACGCACACGAACCCCCGGAGCGCGAGCTCGTGGAGCATGGGGAGGCCCTGCTCTCGCTTGTCCCCTATCACCCAGGCGCCTCCGTGGAGGTAGAGCAGGACCGGTCCCCCAGTCGGTGGCGCGTCGCGGCGGCGGTAGACGTCGAGCGTGTTCGCTCTCAGCCCGGTTCCGGCGTAGTCCACGTGCCTGGTCACCTCGACGGCGCGAACCAAGATGGGAACTGGATGCACCAAGCGTGCGCCGCGCCACATGGTCGACCAGCCGTTCGGCTTGGTGCCACCGCCCTCGCTCCGCTTGGCGTCCTCGCCATGACCTCCGGATCCCTCCCCGTGTGAGTGCCCGGGGGACACCCCGAGCGAGTCTCCGGGCGAGTGCCCGGGGGACACCCGGGCCGGGTCCTCGGGGGAGCCGGCCGAGTCCAGGGCTGCCCGGATCACATGCCTGGAGTCGCGTCCGGACTTGGCGAGAACGAGGAGCCCGCTCCACCCGGCCACAGTCAGGGCCAAGCCGACGTAACCCGGCCACGAGGCCAGTGCTCCGAAGGCGATGAAGATACCGGTTGCCGCGGCCTGCCAGACGATGTGGTGGAGCGGCAGCTCGCCGGTCAGCCATCCGGCGAAGAAGCTCGGCACTGCCATGGGCTCTCGGCGAACGGGGAAGAACGCGTTGACCACGAACGCCAAGCCGGCCAAGCTGACCGCAGCAAATGCCCAGGGCATCGGTCCATACTGTCCGAGCGGAGCTCCGCCGTCTAGCGCCAGGGCCGGAGCCTTGCAATACCAGGGGGCACATGGGCCGGAACCTTGCTTGGATGAGGTTCGAGGAGCTCCGAGGAATCGGGGACGCAGATGTATGGGAAGCTGCACCTGTTCGGCGAAAAGCGGGAGGTACGCGTGGTTATGGAGCGACTCAGCGGTCTCGATGCGACGTTTCTCTACATGGAGACGCCGAGCTTGCACATGCACGTGTCCATGGCAGCGATTTTCGATCCTGCCACCGTCCCCGGGGGTTATTCCTTCGACAAGGTGCGTGACTTGGTGAGTGAGCGCCTGAGGGCGGTACCGGTCTTCAGGAGGAGGCTCGTGGAGGTTCCGTTCCGCCTCGGGCACCCCTACTGGGTGGACGACCCGCACTTCGACCTGGACTACCACCTCCGCAGGGCAGCCATACCGGCACCGGGCAGCCTTAGCGAGCTCGCGAGCTTCGTCGGCGATGTCTGCGGTCGGCAGCTGGACAGGAGCCGTCCGCTTTGGGAGATGCACTTGGTCGAAGGGCTCGCGGAGGGGAACATCGCACTGGTCACCAAGATCCATCACTGCACGATCGACGGGGTATCAGGCGCTGAGCTCCTGGCAGAGCTGTTCGACCTGGAGCCCTCCCCTCCCAAGCGGAACCTCCCGGGTGAGCGCTCGCTGACGGGTGAGGTTCCCTCCGATCTCCAGCTGGTGGCCCAGGCTCTGGCGGCGCGCCTCACCCGGCCTCTCGATGTCACGAGGCTGGCTTGGCGAACCGGGCGCGCAGTGCTCGACGTCCGGCGCGTTCGCCAGGCTGGTGGGTCGAGGGCTGGCCACGCAGCCCTTCCGCTCACGGCACCGCGTACGTCGATGAACGCCGCGATAACTCCCCACCGGAAGGTTGCGTTCGCATCGATCTCCCTCGAGGATCTGAAGCGCCTGAAGCGCGCTACGAGAGGCGACGGGACGACTATCAATGACGCTGTCCTCGCCGTGTGCGCGGGAGCGTTACGGCGCTATCTGTCCGGGAGAGGTGAGCTTCCGGATGTCCCTCTCGTTGCCACGGTTCCCGTGTCGGTGCGCCCGCCCGAGGGTGCTGCCAAGGGCTCCAATAGGGTGTCCGCAATGTTCGTGGCATTGCCGACCCACCTGGACGGGCCACTCGAGCGCCTCGCGTTCATCAGGGACGGGACCAAGGGAGCCAAGGAGGAGCACCAGGCCCTCGGTGCCGACGTGCTCATGAACTGGGCTGAGCATGCCACGCCGAACGTTTTCTCTGCAGCCGCTCGCGCTTATTCGCGGCTCAAGCTCGCGGACAGGCACCGGCCTGTCCACAACCTGATCATCTCGAACGTCCCCGGACCGGACTTCCCTCTCTATTTCGGTGGAGCGGAGCTGGTTGCGGGCTTCCCGCTCGGGCCTATAACTGACGGCGCGGGCCTGAACATAACGGTGATGAGCTACCGGGGCGTGATGAACTGGGGGTTCATGGCGTGCGCAGAGACGGTGTCCGGGGTGCACGACATTGCTTCGAACGTCCGCCCGGCCTTGGACGAGTTGCTCGCGGCAGCCGGGCTCGAGCCAGCTGCCGACGTTGGTGTGGCACCTGGCTCTGGTACGCGAAGCGCCGTGGTTTCGCAGCGTGGTGCCAAGAATCCGAGCTCGGGCGGTGCCAGGAAGGGCTCAGGGAGCCGGCGACCTACGACACCTTCCAAGCCGAAGAGCTCGGGACGCGCTCGCAGCGCCTGAGCCGCCTGGATGGAGGACCCCCTGGTCCACCTCGCCTATCCAGTGGGCATCCCATGGGCTGAGCGCATCCGAATCAGCTTGCGAGCGTGCACAGGCAAGCGCTGTGCGCGCTCGAGCGGGGGGATACTGGCGAAGTCGCCTCGGAAAGGTAACGCATCGGAGCCATGGAGCGATCGATGTGTCCGTAGCATCACCAACCGGACAACAAGGAGGAGAAGGATATGAAAGCCAGGCATGTGATAGCGGCTGCGGCGATTTCCGTCGCCGGCGTCGGTGCCGGACTTGCAACTCCGGCGTTCGCATCCGCCCCGGGGCCAAACGGTCACAACGACTTCGGTCTTTGCCAGGCCTACCCGAGCGGAAGCAGCACCGGCCAGTCGCACAAGCAGTCCGCTCCCCCGTTCGCTGCCCTGCAGAACGCGGCGGCCAGCGCCCACGAGACCGTTGCGCAGTTCTGCGCGGCGAACGGTTCCACGCCTGGAAGCTGACTTCCGGTTCCCCCCCCGGGTCCCCCGGGGTTCGTCGGGTCCGTCCCGGGGCCGGTGTCACCGGCCCCGGGACGGACCCCTTGGCCATGAGCTCGCGATGGCCGGCATAGCGCGGCGCGCTCAGGCGCCCCGGAAGTTCGGCTCGCGCCGTTCGAGCATTGCCGTTACGCCTTCGACTGCGTCCGCACTCCCGGCCAGGCGCGCCTGCTCGTCGAGCTCGTGCGAAAGCGTCGCCCGCACCTCGTCGAGAAGTCCCTGCCTGAGTGTCGTCCTCGTCGAGATCACTGCGAGTGGCGCGGCCGAGGCGATCTCGCGAGCGATCGAAATCGCCTGCTCCAGCTCGGTGCCTGGCGGCACCACGCGCTCTGCCAATCCCATGTGGTCGGCCTCGGCCGGCGAGATTCGCCTGCCGGTCAGGAGGAGGTCGGCAGCACGCCCCGGTCCCACGAGACGCGGGAGGGTATGGCTGATGGCGAAGCCCGGATGGATGCCGAGACGTACGAAGTTGGCTTGGAGCCAGGCATCCTCGCTGAGGACGCGGAGGTCACAGGCCAGGGCTAACCCGAGGCCCGCACCGATCGCAGGCCCCTGGATGGCTGCCACCAGCGGCACGGGCACCGAGAACACGCGGATCGCCTGCTCGTAGAACGCCATGGCCGACTCGGCGAAGCTGCTCGAAGCCGCTGGGTCGGGAGCGCTCTGCGACCGGAAGTTCGCCCCGGCGCAGAACGACCGTCCCTCCGAGGCGATCACAGCCGCCCGGCCCTGGCGGGCAGCCTCATCGAGCGAGTCCGCCAGCTCGCGCAGGAACGGCTCGGTGAGCAGGTTGTGCGGCGGACGTTTCATCGTCACGACCATCACGTCGCCGTCACGCCTCAGCTCGACCGCTCGCTCATCACCAACTTCTGAAGATTCGTTGCTCACGCTTCTCCTCTCGTAGCGTCGCCGCCTACGTCGTGCAGCCCGTCTCGAGCCGGCTGTGGGAGCTCCATACGGTAGAGCACGAAGGCCTCGCCGCTTCTGCTCTCCAGTTGCTTGACCGGAGACCAGCCGAGCCGTTCGTAGAACTTGCCTGCGCCGGCCTCTCCTGGAGGCGTTACCAGCTCGAGCGAGGACGCCCCACTGGCCATCGCCCTCTTGACGCACTCGCGCACGAGCTCGGCTCCAATCCCCTCGTGGCGCACCCCAGGGTCCACCGCCACGTCCACGAGCTCCGCCACCGGCGCCTCGGCTGCTCGGCTTGTCGCGGATCCGGCCTTCTGCCATCTGGCGCGGGCCATCCTCCAGAGGGCACCCGCATAGCGCTTCGCACGCGTGCGGGCCAGCTCTGCGGCGACGGAAGGGCGCGTAGCCAGGTGGGCCGCTGCCAGCGAGGCCAGCACGATGCCGTGCCGCTTGACCAGGTATCGGTAGTGGGCCGGCGGGTCTAGAGCTGCGATGAGGAATCCGCACACCTGGGAGCTGTCCGCTCTCACCGGCTCCTCACGGTGTGCTACGAGAGCGAGAGCGTGGGGGCTCTCGACGAAAGAGAGCTGGTAGCGCCGCAGGAAGCGCTCTCCGAAGCGCGTCACGAACACTTCGGGCATCGTTCGCGCGTGCAGGGCCGCGCTGGCAGCGAGGTCGCGACGCTCCATGTCCCGGATCACACCGTGCAAACTAGTGCCCTGCCATGTGCCGCCCCGCAGCGCCCCGATTGGCGCTGCCTGGTACCGAGCAACGCAGCCATTCAGCGACGCAGTCTCTCAGCGCAGGTGCTCAGCGCAGGTGCAGCCCGCCGTCCACCATCACCACTTCTCCTGTCACGTAGCTCGAGCGGACCAGCCCCATGACCACCTCGGCCACGTCTTCCGGAGTCGCAGAGCGCCGTAGCGGCGCGGTCGTCTGGACGTGGGCACGCACGGACTCCCAGCTTTTTGTCCATGGCGTGTCGACCAGCCCCGGAGCTACTGCGTTCACGCGGATCTCGGGGCCGAGCGTGGCGGCCAGCAGCCGGGTCATGTGGCTTACCCCGGCCTTGGACACTGCGTAGGGGATCGAGCTACCCCCGGGCCGCTCGCCTGCCCACGATGAAGTGTTCACAATGCAGCCCTCTCCACTCGAGCGCAGGTGCGGGACTGCCGCCACGGTGACCTGCCAGGTACCGAGAACGTTGACCTCGAATATGCGGCGCCAGATCTCCGGCGTGGCGCCGGCCAGGTCGTCGTGTGGGATCACGACGGTAGTGGCGGCGTTGTTCACGAGCAGGTCCAGGCGTCCGTGCTGCTCGACCGAGCGGTCCACTAGGTACTTGGCCTGCTCCTCGTCGGAGATGTCCGCGCGGACGTAGGTTGCCCCCGGGAGCTCGGCGGCGATGGATTCTCCGGCCTCGGGCGAGGAAGAGGAGTTGACGACCACTACAGCTCCGTCCCGAGCGAGAGCCCTGGCGATCGCGGCACCGATGCCGCTCGACGACCCAGTCACCAACGCGACCTTGCCGGTCAGGGAAGTTGCCACGGTACCGGGTTCTCCAATCGCTGAGCCTCTAGAGTCCACGGGGCTGCTTCGCGGCTACTGCCCGGCGTGAGCGCAGGGCGATCGCGAGCCCGGCTAAGACGATAGCCGCCGCCACCACTGCGATCAGGGCGAGCAGCCACGGCGCCAGGTTCCGCTGCTGGGCTCGGTGGGGGGCGAAGGTGACGAGCGCCACTCCCTCGGCAGGAAGGTCGATGCGAGCGAAGGCCGCCTCGACGTCCCCCGAGCTCGCGGTCAGCCGCGCTGCGCCTCCGATGCTCGTAGCCGCTACCCGCAGAGAGCTGATCCCTCTGCCCAGGTGACCGAGCCGAACCGTAACCGAGGCGCCAGTAGGTGTCGGCAGGCGGGTGCCGTAGTTCCCGCTCGGGTCGTACGGGAGGAAGTCGTAGACCAGGACGTGGACAGCGCCGCCGGGCGCACGGGAGGCAACGGCGCCGACGCCCCCTTGGCCGGCGGAGAACGGGTTGGCGCCCCCCGACACGGGCGCTTCGAGCAGCCTTCCCGCGAGATCGTGCCAGTAGCGGAAGGAGAAGTAAGCCGGCACCGGGAGCGTCTGCCCGTTGAGCACTCCCCAGTCGCCGAGTGGCCCGTGCGATCCCGTGGCAACGAAGAAGTAGCACATCCGGCTGATGCCTGCGCGCTGCGCAGCGTCGAGGACGGCCGCGACGAACGCGCCGTCATAGGGCCCGGCTTGCCTGGGGTCGTAAGCGCCGTTGATGTTCCACTCGTCGATCCACAGCCTGGGATGCAGTTGAGGATAGGGAGCGAGTGCCGCCTTGGCCTGGGCAGCCTCCTTCGCGTAGAGGCCTGCCGACAAGTTGGGGTTGTACCAGCAGGGGTTGGTGGACGGATCGGCGTGGAAGATGCAGACGTGCCCCACGCCTGGCTGAGGACCCGCGTCCGGGTCGTTTGCGTAGAGGTGCCACGAGAGGAAGTCGAGTGGCAGGTGGTTGGCGGCGACGAACGCGAGGAACGGATCGAGCCAGTTGGTGTCCATGGTGCCGAGGACGTTCGCGAGCGCCGGCCCGCCGACCTCGATCTTCACTCGAGCGGCGTGAGCGGCGGCCTCCAGCGCGGTCGCCGTCATCGCGTAGAGCTTTTCGTAGCCTCGCAGGCCGTCGTTCCAGAACACCCAGTCCGGCTCGTTCCATACTTCGAACGTCCTCACGCCCTCGTGTTCGATCTCGTAGGTCGCCATCTTCTTCACGAGCGCCGACCAGGCTGCGCTGTGGGCTCCGGGATCCGGCAGGGAGCGGTTCGGGTTCTTTCCTGGTGGAGTGCCGGTCGCCAGGCATGCCGGCATGTAGTCGACGATGAGCTCCGGCTCAGCGCCGGCCGCACGAATCTGTTGAACCCGGCTGTCGAGGGGAGCTGGGTTCCACGCTCCGTCCGAGCAGTTGTAGACAGGCTTGCCGCCGTAGCTGCCCTCGAAGGACACGTCTGTCCGGATGTAGGCCGGGTGCAGCTTCGCCAGTGCCCCGAATGCCCGCTCGGGACCTGGCCCGTCGAAGCCGACCAGGCTCTCGTTGACGGGTGCACCTCGAGAGGATGCGTTTACTGCCACGCTGACCTTGTGCAGGTCGTTGGCGACGGGCTTGCCTGGCGGAGCGGGCTTGGCGAAGCGGGGGGGAGCCGGGGCGTACCCCGGTGCCGGTGCAGGGCCGATCACGGAGATTGCCGCCATCATGGAAATGGGGGCAAGGGCCAGATGCGCGGCTCTCCTGCCAGTTGCCCCCCGAGCTCCCACGGGCGGCCATGATAGTGCTCCTGCCCCGCGTGGTCGTTCGAGCTGCCGGCCACGTCGCGGCGGCCGCTGTAGCGTGGCGCAGTGCGAAGGCGCGTAAGCACCCTGGAGCGGCGCTGGCCGGGTGCGCCTGCGCCCACTCGCCGACCGCCTCGAGTGCGCCAGTGGGCCTTCGCCATGCCTGCCGTTCTCGTTGACCTCCTGGTAATCGGAGGCGTGCTTCCGCGCTGGCCGGGACTAGTCCAGCAGGCTGCACTTCCTCCGCTGGACCAGGTTGCGGACATGCGAGTGCTCCTGGCAAAGGCTCCGTCGGTAGAGTGGTTCGCGGCCGGTGTGGTGCTCGATGTCGCGGTGAGGTCCTGCTTTCTGGCCGCAATGACCGGCGGCGTGGAACGTGTTGGCCTGGCACTTCGCTTCACCGTCGCAGCGCTCGTGCCTGCTTGGATGGCGGCGGAGCTTGCCTACTCGGGCCAAGCCATCCTCTATGCGGCGCTCTCCTGGACTGGCGCGGCGATCAGCCTTTTCGCCCTCCTCTTGCTCGGCCCGGTTCCCTGGCGATCCGGCAGGGGCCGGGTCCGGGGGTTGGCAGGCGTTGGCGGCCGTGTTGCCGGCCAGGCTGCCGGCATGCTGGTGCTAGCTCCTTACTTCGCGGCCACGGCCGTCCTCGGCAGCCTCGTTCGCGGGCGCGCCGAGGCGGTCGACCTCCTCGGCGTC